>NZ_CP012643.1:2902500-3217500 GCF_001310085.1 Rufibacter tibetensis | reverse complement strand
TGCTGAAACCAGATTACGCTAAATGGATGCTGGAGGACCAGAGGGTAAACTTTGCGATCTCGGCGCACGGAGCCCAAGCCGGTATTGAGCATTTGGGCATTCAGGCCGAATCTCCTGAAGAGTTGCAGGAAGTGTATACTAGGCTGGAGAAAGCCAAAGGAACCATCCGACAGGAAGGCGCCACCACCTGCTGCTACGCGCAATCAGAGAAATCCTGGATTCAAGATCCGCAGGGAGTGGAGTGGGAAACTTTTTATACTTTTGGAGAGGCCACTACCTAATGCGGCGCGGCTCAGGAAACTGCCTACTGCGCCCCAACTTGCTGCACCCAGGAACCAGCAAAAACCACAGCAATTTAGGGGTATATAAAACAAAAACGCCATGGAAACACTTACCTCCGTCTCTATACAGCCTTTGTTGGAAGCCCACTATTCCCGCGTGAAGGCTATTTACGAACAGGGAATACTTACCCAGAATGCTACCTTAGAAACCTCGGCTCCGGATTGGGAAAAATGGAATACCGGGCACCTTTCTCATAGCCGCTTGATCATTTCAACCCCTGACGAGGAGGTGGCTGGCTGGGCTGCTCTCAGTCCGGTATCAGGAAGATGCGTGTACGGGGGCGTAGCTGAAGTAAGTGTCTATATAGATGAGGAACAAAGGGGCAAGGGGCTAGGAAAGGTTCTGCTCCAAGAGCTGATCACTTCCTCAGAAACCCATGGTATATGGACTTTGCAAGCTGGCATCTTGAAAGAAAATGAGGGAAGTGTGGCGCTGCACCAGAAATGCGGATTCAGAATAGTGGGCTTGCGTGAGCGACTAGGGCAACTAAGAGGCCAGTGGCGGGACACTTTTCTTTTAGAGCGCCGAAGCGCTATTGTGGGAGTTTAACTAATTTTTGTTCTAAGCCCATCTTTTAGAAAATAGGCTCAGAACGAACCCTACTAATCACTAAACTATATGTGTCCTGCTTCTGATTCCTGCATGACTACCAATACCGCTTGTAATTCTATAACGGCACAAGACCCTTGCGCGGCTGTGGCACCCGTATTCCTAACCTACCAGGAGGCCCTACAAGGCTTCATCCGTAAACGTGTTCCAAACCAAGCCGATGCGGAGGACCTTTCCCAGCAAGTCTTACTAAAGGTGCACGCCCATTGTGAGTCCTTGCCGAAGGTGCGAAACGTACGGGCATGGCTTTACGAAATTACCCGGCATACGGTCCATGACTTCTATCGTGCCCGTCAGCGGGAAACTTCCCTGGAAGAAGAAATTGATTTACCCGCTCCTGCTTCCATAACCAGTCCGGTTCAGGAATTAGCAGATTGCGTACTGCCGCTGCTTCAACTATTGCCTCCTGAATATGCCGAACCTTTGCGCCTGAGTGACCTGGAAGGTGTGCCGCAGCAGGAGATTGCAAACCGGTTAGGACTTTCTCTTTCTGGCGCTAAGTCCCGTGTGCAACGGGGGCGCGAGAAACTAAAAGCTGTATTCCTGGAGTGTTGCCACTTAGAACTGGATCGGCAGGGTCGCCTTATTAGCGCTGAGATCAGATCAGATTGCCAAGCCTTACAGCAGTGTAAAAGTTAATCCGTAATTTCTTTTCACCTCCGTTTAGAGCCCATTCTTTAAAAAACGAGCTCTAAACGGTTCTTCTTCTATCTCCTTTCAGAAAGCAATCCTATTCCCTCCTTCTACAACAGCATGAACCAGGTTTCGCCATCAACCCTGGAGTATATATATCAACTTTATCCAGCACCTTTTTACAAAAGCTACCTCCTCCCCTGTTGCTTCACCTGAAGTCTTTGGCATACCCCTTTTCCCTACTATCTTTGAAGAGCTTATACTGCTCTTATGTCGTCTCCCACTACAGCTCTTATTATCGGGGCTGGTCCGGCCGGTTTAACCCCTGCCCATGAATTTTTACAACATTCCCAAGTGCACCCTTACGTGGTGGAAGCCACAGACCGGATTGGGGGAATCTCTGCCACTATCAATTACAAAGGCAACCGGATGGACATTGGATGGCATCGCTTCTTCTCCAAATCAGATCGCGTGATGGATTGGTGGCTTTCTATTCTGCCGCTGCAACTGGAACCGGGGCAAACCATTGGTGCCCTTAACTACCGTGGAAAAAGCCGTTCCATCCCCACGGTTTCTGCTTATGATAAATCTGCAGGAGACAATGTCATGCTGCTGCGTCAGCGCAAGTTACGTATTTTCTTCCGGCGTCAGTTCTTTGACTATCCGCTATCCTTTTCAGTTGGCACTCTTTCCCAATTAGGAATTGGGTGGTCTACCAAAGCGGTCTTCAGCTACTTAAAGCAAGTGGTGCGGCTTATCAAGGAAGAGAAGAACTTGGAAGAATTCTTCATCAATCGATTTGGCAAGCACCTGTACCAGACGTTTTTCAAAGCCTACACAGAAAAAGTGTGGGGTGTGCCCTGCCAGGAAATAAGTGCCGAGTGGGGTGCTCAGCGGATCAAGGCGCTCTCTATCACCCAAGCTGTAAGACACTTTCTGCGGCAGCAGTTTTTCTCCCCATCAGCAGATTTCACTCATAAGAAAACAGAAACTTCTTTGATTGAGCAGTTCCTTTACCCCAAGTTAGGGCCAGGGCACCTGTGGGAAGTAGTTACACGGCAGATCCAAGACCAGGGCGGCGAAGTACACATGCAGCAAAAAGTAGTAAGGTTGGAATTGAAGGAACACCGAATTGCCTCTGCCACCATTCAGGAAACATTGACTGGTGCTACCTACCAAATTCAACCTGAGTACGTGGTTTCCACCATGCCCATCCGCAGCCTGATACAGGCCTTGGGAGAAGTAGTTCCTTCTGAAGTCCAAGAAATTGCGAAGCATCTTCCGTACCGCAACTTCATCTCAGTGGGGTTATTGTTAAACAAACTGGCCATACAGCAAGAGAATGACCGTCTCATCCAGGACAACTGGATTTACATTCAGGAACCAGATGTACAGGCCGGCCGCCTTCAGCTGTTTAATAACTGGAGCCCCTATCTGGTCACTGATCCTGATAAAGTTTGGTTAGGCGTGGAATATTTCTGCCAGGAAGAAGACGAGCTCTGGCGTATGACCGAGGCTGATTTGCAGCAATTGGCGATAGATGAACTACAAAAACTAGGCATTATATCCGCTGACCAGGTATTGGACGGCACAGTGGTTAAAATGCCGAAAGCGTACCCAGCTCACTTTGGTTCTTACAACGATTTTCCGAAAGTACAGGCTTTCCTTGATGGTATTGAAAACCTATTCTTGGTAGGCCGTAACGGTATGCACAAATACAATAACCAGGATCATTCAATGCTTACTGCTATGCTGGCGGTAGAAAATATTGCAGCGGGAAGAACGGATAAGGCTAACCTCTGGGAGGTGAACACAGAACAGGAGTATCATGAACATTCTGCCAATGAGAGGTAGCATGCATTTGAGCAGGCCTTCTTTTGCCCTGTTGTTCACTTTACTGTATGGGCTAGTTTTAGCTTTCTTAATGCGGCATCATGAGCTGTGGTTTGATGAAACCGAACCTTGGCTTTTAGCTCTTTACAGTGACTCCTACAGTGAGTTACTATACAATAAAGGGTTTGAGGGGCATCCTAACCTGTGGTATAGCCTCCTGTTTGTGATTACAAGGTTCACTCGTGAGCTGTGGACACTGCAAGCCGCCCAGTTTTCCTTTGCCATCGGCTTTGTCTATGTGTTTTTAAGGTATGCTCCTTTTCACTGGTTCATTCGCCTACTATTCTGCTTTGGGTATTATGGTTTGTTTGAATACGGGGTCATCAGTCGTTTGTATGCTTTGGAGCTCTTTACCACATTTTTGCTCTGTACTCTTTACCCCACAAGGTTTAGAAACTGGTATTGGTACATCTTTCTATTGGGAGTAAACGCCCAAACCCATCTCTTTGGGTTGTTCTTTTCCGGGGTGCTGGGACTTTTGCTTTTTGCTGAAGCCACAGGCTTGTTCAAAACCACCTCTGATGTTCTTAAACCATCCACCAGGGATGTTGCCATTGGCTTTGCGGTTTGGGCACTATGCTGCGCTTTCTCTTTCTGGAGTATTACTTATTATTTAAAAATAGGAACTCCCTTTATTGATCCTTACATGATTCAACAGGCGGGCACAAGAGTATGGCAGGCCTTCATTCCTATTCCTGAGTTTACTTTTCATTTCTGGAATACTTCCCTCTTAAGGACAGCTTTTGAAATCCCTCTGTCAATGCTTGGTTGGTATTGCCTCGTTATTCTTTTTTCAGCAGAAGCGGCTTTTAATCTGCCTCCTTCTCCTGTTCTCTGCTCTATTTTACTTTTTTGGTTTCAAATACGAATCCTACCTCCGGCACCACGCTCACTTTTTCATCTTCACCTTAGCCCTCATCTGGATTAGCAGTTACTACAACTCCAAAGGTGCTGCGTCACCAAAAAGGATTAGCCTAAAAACAGGAGCGTTATGGCAAAGACCGCTTCTTGCTCTTCTTACAGGAGGCATTTTTATTCAATTCTTTGTTGGGCTTTTTGCCAATTATATGGATTACCGGTATAAATTCTTCAATGCGAAAGATGTAGCCTCCTTTATTAGGGAACTACCCGGCAGTTACCTATTAGCCTCTACCAATGATGCGCACGCCTCTACCGTTGTAGCCTATTTAGACCAGCCCATTTATTTCTTGTCTTTGGGAAGGTACAGCACGTATTTTGAAGTGAACCCTTCCCTTGATCACCGCCTTACGCCCTCTCAATTTATCAGTTGGGCAATGGTTTTATCTAAACGACAGAAAAAGCCAGTCCTTCTGATCTCGCAATTTAAGATTGCAGTAGAATGGCTCCCGTATCCGGCTAAATTGCTTAAGGGTTTTGACAGGAACTACATTTTACCTTATAGGTTGAATTCCTATGTCTATTTGATTGAGCCATCTGCTTTTGCACCTAACCATTTTATGGGCGGTGAACCCAGCGAAATCAAAACTACTTCTTCTAACTAGTGCATTTGTGTCTTAGCCCGATTTCTGAAAAACCCCTTAAAAACGGTAACGTGCCTGCACCCGCACATCGGTGCGTTTGGAACCTTGAATCTGCTCCAAGCCCGAACTGATGGTGTTTTGTCTCCGATAGTGGGTATGGCCGAGCTTGAACCAGAAATCCAGGTGACGGGTCAGGCGTTGCTGGGCCAACAAGTACAGGTGGGTGCCCCGGCCGGTGAAAACCGGAATGGAAAACCCATACAGCACATCCTGCTCCGGCACATAGAGGCGGGTATCGTAATCATCGGTATCAAAGAGGGCGTAACGGGCGCTAAGGCGTGTGTTGCTGTGCTCCCAACTTACATCTTGTGCCGTGAAATAGCCGGTGTGGCGAGGCCCGGTTTGCCGGAACTGGCTTGACTGAATTCTGGAGCGCAACCGCAGAGAAGGCAGTGGGCTAACGTCCAGCAACAGCAGGTAACGATGCGCGTGGGTATCGGTGACGTGTCGTAATGCTTCGCCTGCTATGATTTCATTACGGGCTTTGCGCTCATACTGGTACTGGCCGTAAAGCAGCGTAGTTTTAGAAGGCATGAATTGCAGACGCAGCAGGTATTCTTCGCCGGTGGAGGGAGCATCTACGCGGTAGCGGAGCCAGGGAAAAGCAAAGCGGTCATAGTAGCCAGTCAATTGCCAGCGGTTGCTCAATTTCAGTTTAAGCCCTGTGTAGAGCCCACTCTCATTCTGGTTTCGGCTTCCTTCGCCGAAAGCTGCCCCATAATGGGTTTGGAAATCTTTGGCGTAGTAGCGATACAAAATGGCCAGCTCCACTTTCTCTGACAAACTCGCCAGTACTCCGTTCACCGTACCCAACCCACCATTGCCAGAACGCGCCGTTTCTCCGAAGAAGTTGAAATTCTGCCAGAGATAGCTGTAATGCAGGCCTACGGCTGTATTCTGGCTACCCCTAAAGGTGTATAGATTATAGGGTTGCGTTTTCTGTTGCAAGGCTACATCAAAGAAGGTGTGCACAGCGGTTATCCCCACGCTGAAGGTTTGCTGCGGATTCCGGTACGTCATATTACCTCCATATACTTGTTCCCGCGCCCGCTGACGATTGGCCAATTCAGTTGGGGTACGGTGCAGGCCTGAGGTTTGCAGTCCACCTAAGGTCAGCAAAGTGGTATTTTCCATTAAAGCATCGCCAGCTGACGCATCTACTCTGCGGGTAGAGTAGAAAAGGGTGGACTCCAGCCTGCGCCAACGGTGGGTGGCCGCAACGCCTCTAAAGAAGTTTGTTTCCAAGCTGGACGTGTGGGGTCGTATTCCTAATTGGCTGCGCCGAACGGTGGTAATGGTCTCGCTGCCCTTGCCTATGCTAAAACCACTGGAAAGCAACAGTCCCTGTCCAAACTGCAACTGGTAATCACCTACCGCAATGGTTTTGAAGGCTCCTCGGTTATATAACTGGGCGTGCGCCGAGAGGAAATCAAATCCGTAGAGCCGTTGCCTGGTGTTCCAGGTGAAGGGCTCACCGGCATCCTTCTCAGCGGTGAGGCCAAAACTAAAATGGCGCGGATGGCTGAGGCGGTAACGGAGCAGGTATTTATCCGGCGACCCCAGGTAACGGGTTGTGGAACGGCCCTCGGGCGCCGTGTAGCCACGGCGCTCCTGCAGAGTACGATCATACCTTAAAAGCAAAGAATGGTTGTCGGCGTTTTTGAGGCGTTCCCGCCAAGAGCGCTGCCCAATCTGCCCTAGCGATTGTACCGTCACAAATGGCAACAGCCGCCGAACGGTGATAAGATCAAACCCGGGAATGGCTTGCAGTTCATACAGGCTAATCAAACGGCCATTGTCCTGAATGTGCTGCAGGAGCGCCGAGATTTGCCCTTCGGAGAGGAGGAAGAGACTGCGGAGTTCCTCGCGGGAAGCTCGGTTCAGGTCCAAAGGTTGGCGGTAATACTGAAGCAGGGTTTCGTATAGATCCTCGTAGGCGACGGTGTTCTCATCATCCTGCTGTGCGAAAAGCTCCTGTACCAGCAACTCCACATCTACTGCAGGATGCGGCACTTCTTGCCCAATGGCATTTTGCTTCAGACCTATAATCAGGAAAGCAAGCCAGAAACAGTACTTCATGGCTGCTGCTCCTTTTTCAGTTGGTACCCTAGAGACAAGTAGTTGCTGAGACCCAACTGGCTCTGGGCACCCAAGGCGTACGCCACCTGAAATTGTTTGAACCTGACGTCTACGCCCGCGGTACCTGATTTAGAGCTGGTGTTAAATCCAGTCCTAAGCCCTAGTGCTGGTAGTATTTGGTATTCAATTCCACCTTTCACCGCTACCAGATGCTCCAACTCTTTCTCGGCCTCTACTACCAACAAAACCTTCGTGGCCGCCTGAAAACCCAAGCCTATCTTCATGACGGTGGGCACACGCTCGTCTTCAAACTCCGCTAATTTGGCTTGATTGATATTATAGATGTGCGCTCCAAAAGTAAGACCGGGCACTACCTCAGACTGGATTCCCATGCTCAATGCCACGGCTTTCCGGCTGCCCCACTCCTTCACCCGCACCTGCAGCATATCAGCCTTTAGGCCCAGGCGAACCACTCCCAGTTGATGCGCCAAGCCAATTCCTAACCGCTGCTCGTTATACAATTCACCCCCGAAGCGCTGCACATCTACGCCTATCGTTCCGAATTTTACAAGTGGGTACGCAGCCAGCAATCCTACCGTAGTGAGTTCCTTAAGAGAGAAGCGGTTATGGGCATAAGCACCCAACTCCAGCTGTTTTAAGGCCGCAATGCCTGCTGGATTGTTGCTCAATGCCCAAACATCTGATGAAGTAACGGCTGCACCACCCAGGCTCACGGCTCTTGCACCTACGGCTGAATTATTAATTTGTCCCCAACTGTGTAAAGGGAAACACAAACAAGTTAGCAACAAGCTGTAGCGTAGCAGTTGGAGCATAGGCGGAAGAAAATTAATGGGTGCTTCCTTCTACGGAATACTTAATAAAATAGCTCTTACTTTATATTGTTATTTGCTATATTTAATGAACTGAATATGCCGCTTACACTTACTATATAAAGAAAACCCTTACTTCGCTACTCTCTAATAGCCAGCTTAAGCCTGCCTGACCCTTACTTTTTCACTCCCTTTCACTGAAACTACTTCTTACAACCCACAATGTAAGGCAACTGCCAAATCCACGGGGAAGTAATGTAAGAACAGGCAGTGGGGAAAATGTGAGCAGTTACTACGCTATGTGCATTGTAAGTACAATTTTCTGGCTTCTTCTCCACGAAGGTTGTCGACTCCCTTTAGATTTGCTCCTCCTTTGAATCCTTTGCTCAGTTTTCTAAACGACATAAAGCACAAAAAACGCCCGGAGAGTCTCCGGGCGTTTTTGGCTGTTAATCAGAAAAGAGGCTTGAAACGACTTAGCTTTTTTGCTTCTTCGTTTCTTTCTTGATTTTAGTCTCGTTCTTTTTCTTTTTGATTTTGATCTGTCCCTCTGGGGTCTCAATCTCCATCTTGCCCTGCATTTTTATGTCATTGATGGCGGGGTTAAAAGTGGTGTTCGGGTTGCCGTTGTCTACCAAGGTCATTTCGTTCACCAGGTGACCGGCACCGCCCAGTTTGTCCATCACGAAGAGCACGTACTTGATGTCTACGTTGATGCAGCGCTTGTACTCAGGGTCAAACACCAGGTCACCGGTCATGGCTTCCCAGTTTCCGTCAAAGGCTAAGCCCATCAACTCACCACGCCCGTTGATTACCGGTGAACCGGAGTTACCACCTGTGATGTCATTGTTGGTGATGAAGCCCACGCGTAGTTCGCCGTTCTGTCCGTACCGGCCGTAGTCTTTTTGGTTGTACAGTTGCATTAACTTGGCCGGAACGATGAACTCTGGGTTAGTAGGGTCTTCTTTTTCGGCAATGCCCTGCAGCGTAGTGTAGTACTTGTACTGCACGCCATCTCGCGGCTCGTAGTCTTTTACGGTTCCGTAGCTCAGACGCAGGGTAGAGTTAGCATCAGGGTAGAACACTTTGTTCGGGTGCATTTCGCGCAGACCAGCTACGTACAGGCGGTTGGCCCTACCTAAGGCAGCGTTGTACTCGTTCAGCTTGGGCAGGATGTTGTCCTGGTAATTGGTTTGCACCGCACGCATGAATTTGAATGCCGGGTCTGTTTCCAGGGCCTTTTGGGTAGGATTGGCCAAAAACGCGTTGGCTTTAGCTTCAGAAGAAAGCAGTGATTTGCTGTATACATCAGCGGCCCACTTCCTGAAATCACCTTTGTACGTAGAAGTCAGGTCTTTGAAGATATCGGCGTGCTGTGCTTTGGGTACATCGTTGTAGTACATCTGCATCAACTCAGCAAAGATTTTCTGGTCAGAAGACGGCACGTAGCTGGCGTAGAACTCCTTGTTCATGTCTTTGTACGCTGTGGTGAGTTCCTGCAGTTTGGCTTTGTCTACGTTACCCGCCTTGAGCATATTGTACAACGGGGTGTACTGGTAAGCGTGCGCAATCAACTGTGGTGCCAAAGCGGCCTCAGAGCGGTAGATGGAAGACAGGTTATAAGTACGTTGCCCGGCGTAAGAGGCGTTAATATCAGCTAGAGCGCTTCCGTAAAGCGCCTTACGTTCAGCATTCGCCCAATCCTGGAAAGCTTTCTCTTCAGCGGATTTCTTGTCCAGCGTTTTCATGCGCTTGATGCCTTCGTTCTGCCCGATGAAGTATTTGTAGTAGTTGCTGATGCTTGCGTAGTTGGAAGCCAGTTTCAGACGGTCAGCGGGTGAGGCATCCATGGCTTCTTTCATCAGCGCCAGGCGGCGTTCACGCAATTTGATTCGGGCGGGATTAGATTGATCTACGGCCATTCCCAAACCTGAACCAGCCATAAAGCGGGTAGTGCGGCCCGGGAACCCGAACACCATGGAGAAGTCACCTTCTTTCACGGGGCTCATGGAAATAGGTAGGTGGTGCTTAGGACGATACGGTACATTCTTCTCAGAATAAGTAGCGGGCTTTCCGTCCGGAGACATATACACCCGGAACACCGAGAAGTCACCGGTATGGCGCGGCCACATCCAGTTATCAGTATCACCGCCAAATTTCCCGATGCTTTCCGGCGGAGTTCCCACCAAGCGCACATCAGAGAAGCGTTCGTACACGAACATGTAGAACTCGTTGCCATTGAAGAAATCGCGCACGTAAGACACGTACTGGCCGTTGTTCTTGGCGGCATCAGCAATGGACTTGGAACGCTCGGCTACCAAACGGCTCCGCTCCTGCTCCGGCGTTTGCGGCGTAATGCCTTGCAGTACCTGGCTTGTCACGTCTTCCATGCGCACCAGAATGTCTACGAACAGGCCTTCGTTTTTCTTTTCCTGCTGACGGGTCATGGCCCACCAGCCGTTCTTGAGGATGTCATCTTGAGGCGTAGAGTTAGACGCGATGGCATCATAGCCACAATGGTGGTTAGTCAACAGCAAACCTTCTTTGGATACGAACTCACCGGTACAAAAGCCGCCAAATTGCACAATGGCGTCTTTCAGGCTGGCGTTGTTCACGTTGTAGATTTCCTCAGCGGTGAGTTGCAGGCCTTGTTTCTGCATATCCACGTGGTTGAGGCGCTTTACCAGCAGCGGCAACCACATCCCCTCATCGGCTTGGGCTGTCATTGACAAGCCCAGGCAACCCACAAGGAGTAAGCTATAGATCTTTTTAAGCATAACGTGTGTTAGTTAGAAAGTCCAAAGGTAAGGATTTGTGACTTTTTTTCCCGAAACTAGCAGCATATGCAGCCAATCAACTGGTTATTTAAACAATTTTTTCTGGGCATTGTGTGGGTGTACCGTTACATGATCTCGCCGCTTACTCCAGGAAGTTGCCGCTTCACACCCACCTGCTCGGGCTATGCGCACCAGGCTATTGTAAAGTATGGCCCATTTAAAGGTGGTTGGATGGCTTTAAAACGAATTGGCCGTTGCCAACCTTGGGGTGGGCACGGGTATGATCCGGTGCCTTAAAAGAAGGAGAATAGTGTAAATTTAACTTCCTCTTCAAACTTAGATGCTGTTAAATTGCATCAATTCCCTCTGCCCCTCCGTTAAGCTGATTTAAGTTTCTAATTCTATGCCCTTCACCTTTTCACACCCGGCCGTTGTCTTACCCTTGATTAGCTTACCCCAAAGATGGCGTTCTGCTACCGGACTGATTGTAGGCAGCATGGCCCCTGACTTTGAGAAATTCATCAGAATGAGCTTGCATGACCCGTATAGTCACACGTGGCCCAGCATCTTCTATTTCAACTTGCCGGTAGGGCTTCTGGTTTGTTTCATCTTCCACCTGATTGTCCGGAACACGTTGATTGATCATCTTCCCTATTTCCTGCGGAAGCGATTCAACCGGTTTAAGGGATTTAATTGGACAAGCTATTTCAAAAAGCATTGGCCGGTGATTGTACTATCCTTGTTGATAGGTGTGATTTCGCACCTGGTCTGGGATGCATTTACCCACAAGGAAGGTAGAGGCGTAAGAATGTTTCCGGCCCTGTTACAACCCATTTTGCCAGAACCTTTCACTAGGTCCTGGTTCACCTTTTTACAGCAGGTGTTGTCTGTCATTGGCGGATTTGTAATGGCCATCTTCATTTATGAACTGCCGCAGGAGAAAAGACCGCTGGAGAAGAAATCCATTTTGGTGTTCTGGTTTATGTCTGGGGTGATTGTGTGCGTGGTGGTGGCTTTATGGGTAATGGCAGGCGGTATGCTGAACCGGTATTACATCTTTGTGGCGGCTATTTCAGCAGGCTTGTTAAGCTTGATTATTTTGCCTTTCCTCATCAAGATCAAGGAACACTTATTTTCCAGATCAAGAACGGCGTAACGATAAATAGCCCGGTAGTCTCTCTTCGTGAAGCGCGTTTATATCGAGCATTGTTGATTTTGCTTCTGTTTTCATCCATTTTTAGAAAAAGAGGGTCCAAAACGTGACCACAGCCTTTGCCCATAGTCCTGTTTTGTACATTTAGTATCTCTTTCCTGATAAAGAATTGCGTTCATGTCTTTCACTTTCTCCCATCCGGCTTTAGTCCTGCCGCTAACAGGCCTTCCTAAAAGGTGGCGGTCCAGCACAGGGTTGGTGATTGGTAGCATGGTACCAGATTTTGAGAAGTTTCTGAACATGAGCGAGCATGACCCACACAGCCACACCTGGTGGGGAATCTTCTATTTTAACTTGCCCCTCGCTCTTCTGCTTTCCTTTCTTTTCCATCTGGTAGTCCGAAATCCGTTGGTCAGGAATTTACCTGCGTTTCTGCGGCTTCGGTTTAATAAGTACACAGGGTTTGATTGGGTAGTGTACTTTAGAGAACACTACGTGATTATCACCTTGAGTATCTTGTTGGGAACTCTTTCTCATTTAGTGCTGGATGTTTTGACCCATTCACCCGGCCACCGGAAAGAATTGCTGCCTTTTATGGAGCTTGGGACAGGCGAGTTAACCAAGCCCATTAGGCAGCAGATGTCAGGGGTATGGTCGCAACTTACTGTTTCGGTTGCGGGCAAGCTGGTTATTGGGTGGTTTATTTTGCAACTGCCCAAACAAAAGGAACTTCCTCAACGTGATAAAGGCACAAGTTGGTACTGGATAGTAGTTGGGGTAGTTGTGATTTTTATTGTGGGAATCAGGTCTCAAATAGGTGAAGGAATAAAGCCGAATCCTTATCATCCCAGCATTGTGGTTCTTTCAGCCGTACTCATCAGTTTGGTGGTCTCTCCCGTTTTACTGAGCATCAGACATCATTATAAACAATAGAACTATGAACGAATTCTTGCAAGCCGCCTTGGAAGAGGCGAAGAAAGGATATGAAGAAGGGGGTATTCCCATCGGGTCAGTGTTAGTGCACAATGGTAAGATCATCGGCCGGGGTCACAACAAACGGGTACAGGATGGCAGCGCTATTCTGCACGGCGAAATGGATGCATTGGAAAACGCAGGTCGGCAACCAGCCTCTGTGTACCGCGAATGCACCATCTATACCACTTTGTCGCCTTGTTCTATGTGCTCGGGCACTATTTTGCTGTATGGCATTCCTACAGTAGTGGTGGGCGAGAACAAGACCTTTATGGGCGAGGAAGAACTCCTGCGTTCACGCGGTGTGACGGTGACGGTAGAAGACAACCAGGAGTGCTATGAACTCATGCAAAAGTTTATTCAAGAGAAACCCGCCCTCTGGAATGAAGACATTGGGGTATAATCTCTGTTGCTCTTGATGAAACAAGCAAAAGTATAAACTCCTGTTTAAGGCCAGTTTCTTAAAAGCAGGTTTTAAACAGGAGTTTCGTTTATAAGACAACTCCGGGGAGAAACCCAAAAACTTTATAGGAGGCATATGGGTTATGGCTTCACAAACCTAGGACTTCTCCCTACCAAGTCAGGAACACTTACTCCCGCACCGACACTACCTAAATCTACCAGGAAGACCTTACCTACGGCATGGAGCGCATTGAAGTCATTTGCGGCCATTGCGATGGACACTTGGGTTACCTGTTTGATGACCACCCCGCTCCCACCGGCAAACGCTACTACATGGATTCAATCGCGCTAGACTTTGACCCAAGTAACGCATTAGGAATAAATTGATTTTACCCAAATTAGCCTAAGCTCCGCAGCTACTCAGTTGCGGAGCTTTTCTTTTAAGCCTTTTCCATAAAAAACACTTCTAAATCAATATCTTCTAAAAGAATTTTATACTAACCCTTAGGCTTCTGGTCCGTTAAAAGAAGTTCCGGCTTCCGCCGAGAATTGACTTTTACCCCCATTTACCTCTTACCGCATGAAGCGTTTCTCTTACATCCAACTGTATCTTCTTTTGGCACTATCGTTAACGTTTATTTTCAGCAGCTATCTCCCTTTTGCTGAAGCCATCAACAATCCAACTATCCCAGAAACCAACTCACCCGCCAAAGCCCCGGCCAGTAGTTTGACGCATTTGGCGAAACTGCCAGAGGCCATAGTAGAAAGCTCTGGCCTGGAACTAGCCGATAAGCCAACTACCTACTGGACGCACAATGACGCAGGCAATGCTCCTATTCTCTACAAGATAGATGAGCGGGGCAAGCTATTACAGGAAGTCATGATTGAAGGGGCCATCAACTCTGATTGGGAAGATTTAACCCGGGATACCCAGGGTAACCTCTACATTGGCGACATGGGCAACAACAGCAACAAACGGACTGACCTGCGCATCTACAAAATATCGCTTAAGAACGGCTTCAAACCACAGACCATCAGTTTCACTTATGATGATATCCCGGCAGGGAAGATTGCGAAGGAGCAACGGAACTTTGATTGCGAGGCTTTTTTCTGGCAGAATGGTAAACTTTACCTGATCTCCAAAGACCGTGGCACCTCACGTTATGCCAAACTTTATGAATTATCAGATGATGCGGGCAGTCATACCGCAAAACTAATCAGCAAAAAAGAGCTACCTGGCTTGGTGACTTCCGCAGACCTGAGCCCAGATGGCAGGCACCTGGCTGTACTCACCTATGGCAAGTTGTACCTGTATCCTGTAACCAAGGGGTCTAACCAGTTCTTGTCACAGAAACCACAGATTCTGGACTTACCTAAAGTTGGTCAGGTCGAAGCTGTGCTTTTTAAAAACAACCAAAACCTGGTTATCACCAATGAAGAAGGCAATCTGTTTAGTTATGCCTTCTAACTCAATTTGACCCTTCATCCTATTTTAAAACAGAGAGGTCCCGCAGTAGAAACTGCGGGACCTCTCTGTTTTGGGCTACTTTCTTAAAAGAATCTAGAAATGAATTAAGCAATTACCTTTTTAGGCGTTCGGGGTTGTCTGGCAGCGTAAACCAATACGCCAATACCTACCAGCACCAACGGAATGCTCAGCCATTGGCCCATGTTCAGGGGCAGTTCGTCCTCAAAAGCTTCCTGATTTTCTTTCAGGAACTCAATCAGGAACCGGAACGAGAACAGCAAGGTCACAAACAAACCAAACAACAAGCCTCTGATTTGCCCGGCTCCACGCTTCCAAAGCGTGTACAGCAGAATAAACAGGAATACGCAGAAAAGGCTCTCATATAACTGCGATGGGTGGCGGGGATCCATAAAGGCAGGCACTCCGTTAAACACCTCTGCGTTCCGGACAAACTTGAAAGCCCACGGCACATCGGTCGGGCGACCAATAATCTCGGAGTTCATAAGGTTTCCTAGACGGATACAAGCGCCACCTACGGCCACCACAATGACAATGCGGTCCAGTACCCAGAGGTAATCAAACTTGTGTTTACGGCAGAACATGTAAAGGGCAATCAGAATCCCGATGGTACCGCCATGGCTGGCCAGGCCGCCTTCCCATATTTTGAGGATCTCTAGGGGATTAGACAGATAATGCACCGGGTCATAGAACAGGCAGTGCCCCAAACGTGCGCCAATCACGGTGCCAATGATCATGTACATGGTCAAAATGTCCACGTCTTCATCGGTGCGCCCGTCTTTACGGTAGATGTATTTCTCTATGGGTTGTGTGAGCACAAAAGCCATGGCAAACAGCAAACCGTACCAACGTACCGTAACCGGGCCAAGCGAAAAAATATCGGGAGATACGTCCCAGGTGATAAAGTTCAGCATGTAAATAAGGTTAGAGGGGCTAAATTTACAATTTAATCTATGAGGGACAAGAATCAGTTCTGCTTCAAAGGAAACACTTTTGCCTAAAATGATGTTACTTTGTGGGCGCAAACCTCAACCTATGTGGGGTGCGCGTGACCTAAAGTGGCAGAAAAGGAGAAGCCTGACTGCCTGTTAGATTTATATACCTTTTATGTCAACTGTAACTACTGATATCTGTATTATTGGCGCCGGGCCGGTTGGGCTGTTCGCGGTGTTTGAAGCAGGTCTTCTTAAAATGAAGTGCCACGTGGTAGATGCCCTGCCCCAGGTAGGCGGCCAGCTTTCTGAAATCTACCCTAAAAAACCCATCTATGACATCCCGGGCTTTCCAACTATTTTAGCCGGAGACCTGATCAAGAACCAGATGGAGCAGATTGCCCCTTTCCACCCTGCCTTTACCTTAGGTGAGCGTGTAGAGGACCTGGACAAACTGGAAGACGGTTCTTTCAGACTTCGCACAAATGAAAACACTGAGATTTTCTGTAAAGTAGTGGTGATTGCCGGTGGCTTAGGTTCTTTTGAGCCCCGTAAACCAGCCATTGACAACTTAGCCAACTTTGAAGGTGGTAAAGGCGTGAACTACATGATCCTGGACCCAGAGCACTACCGTGACAAACGCGTGGTACTGGCCGGTGGTGGTGACTCTGCCTTGGACTGGGCTATTTACTTAGCCGATGTGGCGAAAGAATTGACTCTGGTGCACCGTGGTACTACCTTCAGAGGAGCGCCTGAGTCTGCTGAGAAAGTTGCCAGCCTTGCCGAAGAAGGTCATATGCGCCTGCTTTTGAAATCTAACGTCACCCACGTTCATGGGAACGGACAATTGCACGCTGTTACCCTAGCCCCAGACGGAGCTGAGCCGTATCAGATAGAAACTGATTATTTCATTCCACTTTTCGGGTTAGTACCTAAGTTAGGTCCTTTGGAGAACTGGGGTTTGGAGCTGGAGAAATCTGCCATAGTGGTGAACACTGTTGATTACAGCACCAATATCCCGGGTATCTACGCCATTGGCGACATCAACACGTACCCTGGCAAGCTGAAGTTGATTTTGTGCGGGTACCATGAGGCTGCTTTGATGGCGCAGAGCGCCTACTCTATCATCAACCCAGACAAGAAGTTCGTTTTGAAATACACTACCGTAAACGGAGTGCCAACCATGTAATGCCATGCAAGAAGACATCACTGTTTACGTAGAGAATGCAGATGGAGAACGCGTTGCCGTTCCCGTTCCCACTGACATGGGCCTTAGCCTGATGGAAGCTTTAAAAGCGAATGAGTTTGATATTTTGGCTACCTGCGGCGGAATGGCCCTTTGCGCTACCTGCCACGTGGAACTTCTGGAAGCCCCGGAATTGCCAGAGCCGTCAGACGATGAACTTTACATGCTGGAGAACCTTCCAAATCTAAGAGATACCAGCCGGCTTTCCTGCCAGATCAAGGTTACCCCAGAACTTGACGGGCTGGTACTACGTGTGATGTCTGATCATTAAGAACAATCTTTCCTTTCTTGAAAAGCCTTGGCTCCTGAGTAGATGGAGCCAAGGCTTTTCTGTTTTCAGGCCACTTTATGAAAATTGGATTGGAACAGAGACCTTTTCTATAATAGATATAGAAAAACAAATATAAATTTTCATGTAACACCTCCTCTATTTCATCTAAATTGTTACATAAAGTCATTAATTAATTATAATTTAATATAACTCTTAGTTATCTATTGTTTAAATTGAAGCACAGTACTATACATCAAAGTTAATCAAATATTAGATTTTACTAATTTATAGAGGCAATGGGACTGATCGCATTTGAGGAGGCGCAAAAAATCTGGAAACAAATTTCCAAGGAAACCACTGTTCCTGATTTAAAATTTGAACTGGAGGTTCACAAGAAACTACTGAATATCTTCCAGGTGGGTGACTATTATTATTACATCTTCAACTGCCTGGAGGCAAAGATTGAATATGTACATGAAAATGTAACAGCCCTACTGGGGTACCACCCCGAAGACTTCAACGTGCCTCACATCCTGGACAACATTCACCCAGATGACCTGCCCTGGTTTCTAAACTTTGAGAACGCCGTTACTGAGTTCTTCCTGAAATTGCCGCCAGGTAAAAGCATGAAGTACAAAGTCAGGTATGATTACCGAATCAAGAAAGCAAACGGGCAATACATCAGAATTCTGCAACAGGTAGTTACCATTCAGGCAGACGAGGCGGGTGGCGTATTGCGCACCTTGGGCGTGCACACAGACATTTCCCACCTGAAAAAAGAAGGGAAGCCTGTTTTATCTTTCATTGGTTTAGACGGAGAGCCTTCTTACATAGATGTGAACGCCAAAGTAGTTTTCTCGCCTCAAAAAGAGGTCTTAAGCAAGCGGGAAAAAGAAATTCTATCATTGCTAATTTCTGGCAACCACAGCCTTGAAATAAGTGACAAACTCTACATCAGCCAGCATACCGTGAACACCCACAGAAGGAACATTCTGGCCAAGACGGGAGTAGCCAGTACTTCTGAATTAGTGGCGAGGGCAGTTCGGGAGGGTTGGTTGTAGCTACCTTTTTTCCCTCTTTTCTAAAAACAAGCGTA
Organism: Rufibacter tibetensis; assembly: GCF_001310085.1. Taxonomy (GTDB): domain Bacteria; phylum Bacteroidota; class Bacteroidia; order Cytophagales; family Hymenobacteraceae; genus Nibribacter; species Nibribacter tibetensis. The sequence goes on along the minus strand of NZ_CP012643.1, from coordinate 3,199,217 downwards.
TAACGTTCTCTCCAGATTTGCTTTCTGCTTCTAAGAGAGCAAGGGCTTTCTATGTCCTAAGAAAAAATGAGTTCCTCACATTCAACTGCTCTCTTATCTAACATGCCCTCTCAAATTGCCAATCTCCTCATTATCTACGCCTTGTAAAAGTTGCCACATCAAGGCTTTGTTAAGGTTTTGTTAAAAGCCTTCTTTTCAAGAATGGGCCTGTAATATTCCTCTCCTTAGGAATACTAATGCTTCAACTGAATAAATATTGATGAATTGCGTGAGAGTCTCAAGCCGGCCTGATGCTCTCCCAATTCATCTCTACTTTTTCAGTTGGCAAAAAGCAAATACCTTCATGACACCCTATATGAAAAAACTTCTGCTCTTAACCTTGTTAAGCTGCGCTATCTCTGCCCCCCTCTGGGCGCAGAGTCCAGTGAACTCCCCTCGTCCTCAAACAGCTCCAGCCGGAGTTGCTCCTGCCATGCAAACTCCCCAGGGAGCCGGCAGAATTACCGGTACCGTAGTAGACTCAGAATCTTCCAAGCCGGTTGAGTTCGCTACTATCGCCCTGATCAATGCGGCCAGCGGCAAAACCGTTGACGGTACCGTCACCGATGAGAAAGGCCGCTTCACTTTAAACCGAGTACCCAACGGGACTTATACCCTCAACATCAGCTTCATTGGGTATGAAACCAAGGAAATGAAGCAGGTGACTATTTCCGCAGAGGACCAAACCGCGAATCTGAATAAAGTAGCCTTAGCCCCTGCTCACACCAAATTACAGGAAGTAACCGTGGTAGGTGAAAAGCCTTTAATTGAAGACAAGGTAGACCGCCTGGTGTACAACGCCGAGAAAGATATCACCAACACCGGTGGCACCGCCGCCGATGTGATGCAGAAAGTACCGTCCATTTCATTAGACCAGGATGGCAACATCCAGATGCGCGGCAGCGGAAACGTGCGGGTGCTCATCAACGGGAAACCTTCTACCGTGATGGCCGGCAACGTGGCTGATGCCCTAAAGCAAATCCCCGCCGATGTCATTAAAAACGTGGAGGTAATTACCAGCCCATCGGCTAAATATGATGCGGAAGGTACCGCCGGTATCATCAACATCGTGACTAAGAAAAACAGTATCCAGGGCGTAACCGGTTCTACCACCCTAACTGCCGGTACCCGGGGCAGCAACGGGAACGGCAACCTGAGCATAAAGCAGGGCAAACTAGGCGTGAACCTGAACGCGGGTGTGAACCGGTTTTACAGCAAAGGTTCCATGAACCTGCGGCAGATGAACCAGGTCAGGAACGATGCAGGGGAATTGTTTGAGAACACCACTACCCAATTGGGGAGAAGCACCGTTGACGGTATGTTTGGTTTCGGTCAGTTGGGTTTGGATTATGATATCAATGAGAAGAATAGCTTGTCAGCCGGCATCAGGCTAAATACAGGCTCTTTCAAGATGCGGTCCCACCAGAATGCCAACACCTTTCAGGCAGCGCAGAACGAAGCAACTACAGGTTTTCTGGAGCCAAGGCTAACCGATCAATATAACCTGTCCATGAAGAACAACAACCAACGGTTGAGCATGGACTTGAACCTGGATTTTACCCACCAATTCAAAAAACCGCAACAGGAACTTACGTTGTTGGCGCTCTATAGCCAGACAGATCAGGACAATGAGGTAAACCAATTAAGGTATGAGATTGAGGGTCCGTTACGTTCTACTACCCGCAATGAAAACGAAGGTCTTAACAAGGAACTCACCTTCCAGGCAGACTACGCGCACCCAATGCCTAAAAACACCTTGCTGGAAATAGGCGCCAAAGGCATTCTGCGCGACGTATCCAGTTCCTCTCTGTATGACGGTAAAGACTTGAACGGAGACTTCTCCTATGACCAGAACGTGATTGCCTCTTACCTGTCCTATGGCTTCAACCTGAACAAAAAGACGGCCCTGAAGTTTGGCGGGCGCTATGAGTACACCGATGTTGCGGGTGATTTTGTGAATCCGGAGCAAGATTTCACCGCCAACTACGATAACTTCATCCCGAACATCACCTTGGCCTATGACCTTACGCAGAACAGCAAACTGCGTACAACGTTTACCCAACGGATCCAAAGACCGCAGTTGTTTTTCCTGAACCCGTACCGCCAGCAACAAGGACCAAACCTGGTAGTGTACGGTAACCCAAGGTTGGATGCTGAGTTAACTGACTCTTATGAACTGAACTACAGCACCTACTTCAAGACTACTTCTATCAACGTCTCTGCTTACATGCGCGTTACTGATAATGCCATTGAGTCTGTTTCTGAAGTACTGCGCGACACCACCTTTGTGACGTTTAACAACATCGCCAAGAACAAGACCTACGGGATGACCTTGTCTGGCTCTACCAAGCCCATTCCGGCCTGGAACATCAACGGAAACGTGAACGTGTACTATGTTGATTTGAATGCCCCGCTCGCGTCTAACTCTGGTCTGATGTACAACATCAACGTGAGTTCGGGTTATACCTTCGGGAAAGGCGTAAGTGCTCAGTTCTCCGGGGGCTTCAACTCAGACCGTATTCAACTGCAAGGAATTGCCTCTTCGTTCTCTTACCACAACCTGGCCATCCGGAAAGAATTGTTTGAGAAAAAGGGAGCTTTGAGCTTAGGGATGGATAACCCGTTCAGACAAGCCCTGAAGTTCAGAAACGAATTATCTGGCGTAAACCAAAACACCGATGAGAGGCTACCTTTCAGCACGCAGACGTTGGTTACCCAATATAACCGTGGTTTCCGGTTAACCTTTGAGTACCGCTTCGGGAAACTACAGCAGCAAGGTCCGCCTAAGCGCAAAAAGTCCATCCGTAACGATGACGCCAAACAAGGCGATGGCGGCGGTGGAGTTCAATAAAAATTTCAACCTAAAGAGCGATGGCAGTTGTGCTATCGCTCTTTAGTTGTTTAAGGCTTTTGGGGCTTTTTCTATAAAACAAAGTAAAAACAAACAACTACTCAACAAGCCCAAGAAAACATATAACTATTCTATATACAATTTAAAATATATACCCTCGTTAGCTTTTAAAGAATTTAAGGTTGAACAACCTTAAATTTTTATTTCATAAAAAACTTATATAAAACTTTATCTGCATTTAAAACACATCCTGAATAAGAAGAATAGAGGTTAAACCAATGAGGCTATTCTGTTTCTTTCTCTGGGAGCGAAACGAACCTGCTGCGTTCCTCCTCTAACCGGTAAACGGCCTTTTGCATTTCATAGCAGGCCAGCATATACAACCGGAATGGCTCGCCTTTCTTTAGTACTTCCAGCAAAGCCACAATTTCAGGGATGTACACCCTTGCGAAACTGATGTCCTGGGCAATGATGTCGCGGGTGTTGTCAATGATATCAGCGAGCTTTATGGTCTGAGCACGGGAAGAGATTTGGCTTAGGCGCTCTACCTCCATCTGTTTCCGGCGTTTGCGGTTGTGGCCTGGGGCATTCTGTTTGGTGAATTGATCGGTGAGGTCCACCACCATTTGCAGCACTTCCGCTGGCTTAACAATGGTTTCCTGGCAGACTTCCTCCAGGAACGATTGCACCTCCTCTTCAGTCACCGGGGTATCTTCCAGTACGTCGTGCAGCAGGGCAGCCATGACCATTCCGGTTGTTCCGCCATACGCCATAACTGTCTGCGCCACCCGCTCCAGGTGCTTTACATACGGCTCATTGTGGTATTTACGACGCTGCTCCCCGTGGGCAGTCACTGCAAATTTCCAGGCTTTCTGCTCCAAATCATTGAATGCGGCGGGACAATCTAATTCTTCCATGAGCTTTATACTCAAAGAATGTACATTTGAGTTTTATACCATAGACATTTACAAGCTGGTTTTCGAAGAATAGACCGTAAACACAGAACCCATTCAAACAGCATAAAATACAGGTAGTGCAAGGTAGGCTGAAGGCCCATAAAAAATTACATTGGGGGCTGTTCTGAGCCTATTATCTTTAAAACAGTCCAGAACAGCCCCCAATGTATTTGCAACTTGTAATTACAACTCGCTCAGCTCTTCCCTGAAACCTCCGCTCAGAATAGGGAACCGAAGCCAACTTCGGGGATCCACGTTGTAGTCGTCCAGGTGGAAGGCTGGGGCATAACGTTCGCGCTTCCATTGGTTACGGCTCCAAAGCGAGTAAAACCGTTTGATAAACTGCTTCAACTGCTCATCTGGATAGGTGCCTTTCAGCTTCTCAAACACCTGCTTTGGGGCTATACGTTCATAGAAGGCCAGCCGCTCGATCTGATTCAGCAACGGATATGGCATCAAATCTTCTTCATCGGTCTGGGTATTTTCCAAAGGCCGCAACTCTGCCGATGGTTGCAGATTGTTCACGTAATGCAAGCCCTCGTAGCCTAATTGTAGCTGCGCCCATACCAGCCACTGCCGGATAAAGGCTTTGTCCACGCCAGCAATGGGTGAGATACTTCCCGCGGTGTCTCCGTCCATAGTGGCATACCCTACTGATGCTTCTGACCGGTTGGAGGTAGCCAGCAGCAGGGAGTTTTTAAGGTTAGCAATCATCCAGATGCCTGGAGCCCTAACCCGAGCTTGGATGTTCTGCAGCGTGATGTCATCGTTCTCCCAGGTAAGGTTACGCCCAATGGCGTGCTCAATTTTGCCTCGGTAGCTTTTCACCTCCTCATCTATGGTCCAGTTATAGAAAACGGCTCCAATGGATTTGGCCAATTCTTCCGCGGAACGGTAGGTGTCATCTGAGGAGTTGATGGTACCCTGATAGGCTGTTACCAGTAACCTACCTACCAATAGGTTTCTGAGCTCGTTTATGGGAAGTTGCTTGTATTCTGCAACTTCCTCCGGGCTGAGGCAATTGGTTTTTTGGGCAAATTCTTCCAGGCTGATTTCCTCTAGGGCACGGCGTACCATTTCGGCTACGGCCACGGCACACAGCGAAGAATCGGCCCCACCGCTCAAGGAAAGAACAAAACCACGGCTTCGGCTTTTGCGCAGGTAATCAAACAAGGCCAATGAAATAGCTGAGATGAATTCTACGTTTTCATCCACCGGTAGCAAGTCAAGTTCCACAGGCTGCAATGGAGTTTCAAAGGAAACCTCAGCACACTCAAAGTCAATGCTCTTAAAAGAAAGCAATTGATTTCGGAGTACCAGATTGCCGTTTTGCGCGATGATGATTTCACCATCGTAAATCATTTTGCCTGCCTCGTTACCCAGCAAATTCACATACAAGTAGGTGCAATCAAACTCTCGGGAGGCATCTACCACCAAATGGTAGCGCACATCGGTTTTGCTCATGGCAAAGTGGCTGGCACTTGGGTTGATAATGAGCTCTACGCCTTTCTCTATATGGCGGTAAGCCGGACGGTTTGCATTACGCCAGGCATCTTCGCAAATCTCAAAGGCGAATTTTATGCCTTTATGTTCATAGATGATGTCACCAATAAGATAGGTTTGGCCCAACGCCTCAAACTCTTCAATGGTATTGGGTACCCATGAACTGAACCAGCGGGGTTCATAGTGCACTCCGTCATTGGCTAGGAATTGTTTGGCAGTGAAACCAAGAATCTGTTTGTCTTTGATGACACAGGCACAGTTATAGGTTGTGTTGTTCAACCGAACAGGAAGCCCTACGCAGACGATAACACCCTCGCACCATTCTTTTATTTCTAACAACCGCTCAAAACATTCCACACTCACCCATTCACTCAGGAACAGGTCTTCGCAGCCATACCCGGGAATACTCATTTCTGGGAGGCAAAGAATATCAACGTTCTGTTCTTTGGCCTGTTCTACGGCCGTTTTGATGTTGCGGAGATTGTTATCCCAATCCAGGGGAGTTTGGTTGAGGGCAGCGCCGGCAAGTTTCATAGTTGGTTCTGTTAAGGCTTTTCTAACGCAAGAACTGTCTTGTAAGTTGAAAATACGGATACTGGCCACGTGAAACACGTCACCAGGTCCTTACAAAACTAAGAACCTCACCGGTAGAACCAAGAAACAGAAAAGAAACTATAGGAGATAACAGAACTGTGAAACACAGATACTAGTTAAGCGAAACCTTGAAAGGAGATGAAGGCCAACAATTGTATGAATACATAAAAAAAGCTGTCAGTTGCCTTTTATGTACTCTTTTGGGAAAAGAGGCTCTAAACGTAGAAATGATTAAGCAGGTAGGGAACCGGTAGCTTTTAGCACCTCCATACTTTTCTCAGCGGCGGCTTGCTCCGCTTTTTTCTTTGAAAGGCCGCTACCGCTGGCAATGATATCATTATCCACCACTACGGCGGCGGTAAACTCAGTGGTGCTACCTGATTGTTTTTGCCCAATAATCTCAAACCTGATGCTACGGTTCTGGCCTTGGGCCCACTCAATGAGTTTGCTTTTGAAATTACTGGTGGTGGTGGTGAGTTGGTGCAGGTCAAAGTGGGGCTTCACCAGCTTCTTCAGGATGAAGTCCTTGGTGTCTGTATAGCCTTTGTCTAAGTACACGGCACCTACCAATGCTTCCAATGCATTGCCATTAATAAACTTATGGCGGGTGACTCCAGAAATGTTATCTACTTTGATAAGCGAATGCAACCCTACTTTTACCGCAAGGCTATTGAGTGACTCACGGTTCACCATACGGGACCGGATCTCTGTTAAGAAACCTTCGTCTTTGTAAGGATACTTTTTGAAGAGATACTCTGCTATAACGGCGCCCAAGATGGCATCGCCCAAAAATTCCAGTCGTTCATTTGTTTCCTGGTTCCCCTTCAGGTTTTGGCGCACAAAAGAAGTGTGCGTAAACGCCAACTGGTACAGGTGCAAGTTGTCTGGAGCCATTCCCGTAATATGGGTAATGGCATTCACAAACGCCTTGTCTTTGTAAAAGAATTTATGGATTGCGCGAAAGACCGGTCTGATCGGGCTCAACACTATTCACTGAATTTTTTGAAAATCACAGAGGTGTTGTGTCCGCCAAATCCGAAGGTATTGCTAAGGGCAATGTTTACTTCGCGCTTTTGAGCTTTGTTGAAAGTAAAGTTCAGCTTTGAGTTAAACTGCTCATCATCCGTGATATGGTTGATGGTAGGCGGAACAATACCGTTCTGGATGGCCAATATAGAGGCTACTGCTTCAATGGCACCTGCCGCACCTAAAAGGTGGCCTGTCATTGATTTAGTAGAGCTGATATTGAGGTTGTACGCATGATCACCAAACACGTGCTCAATGGCTTTCGCTTCTCCTACGTCTCCTAGTGGAGTAGAAGTACCGTGCACGTTGATATAGTCTACTTGCTCAGGTTTGAGACCTGCATCACGCAGTGCGTTTTGCATTACGTTGCGGGCACCTAACCCTTCTGGGTGTGGCGCTGTGATATGGTACGCATCAGCAGACATACCGCCGCCAATCAACTCAGCGTAAATTTTAGCACCCCGGGCTTTGGCATGCTCGTATTCTTCCAGCACAATTGCCGCTGCACCTTCGCCCAACACAAAACCATCACGGTCTTTGTCAAACGGGCGGGAAGCAGTTTCTGGAGAATCATTGCGCTCAGAAAGGGCTTTCAGGGCGTTGAATCCTCCTACCCCAGCTTCTGTCACCGCTGCTTCAGAACCACCGCTCACAACCACATCAACCATACCCAACCGGATATAGTTAAAAGAGTCAATAAGGGCGTTGGTGGCAGAGGCACAAGCCGAAACGGTCACAAAGTTAGGACCTCTGAAGCCGTACTTAATAGAGATATGACCGGCGCTGATGTCAGCGATCATCTTTGGAATAAAGAAAGGATTGAACCGTGGTGTTCCATCGCCATTGGCGAAGTTCACGCATTCTTCCTGAAAAGTACGCAAACCCCCAATACCAGAACCCCAGATAACACCAATGCGGTCTTTGTCTAAAGACTCATCTTGCAAGTTGGCATCCTGTACGGCTTGATCGGCTACAATCACAGCAAATTGCGTAAAGAGGTCCATTTTGCGGGCCTCTTTACGCTCAAAGTATTGCTCAGGATCGTACCCTTTAACTTCGCAGGCGAATTGGGTTTTAAATTTTGAGGCATCAAAGCGAGTAATGGGCGCTGCCCCACTCACCCCATTTATGAGGCCATCCCAGTATTCAGAAACGGATTTCCCCAGAGGGGTAAGCGCACCAAGGCCTGTTACTACAACTCTCTTAAGCTCCATACGCTGCTAGTAGAGGAAAAGAACCTGTATTGATTAGGTAAATTTGGATCGATAAGAATAAAAAGAGGAAGGAGATTACTTAGCGTGCTCTTCCAGGTAGCTGATCGCTTGGCCTACCGTTGCAATATTCTCAGCTTGATCGTCTGGAATAGACACATTGAATTCTTTCTCGAATTCCATGATTAATTCTACGGTATCAAGAGAGTCGGCACCCAGGTCGTTTGTAAAGCTAGCCTCAGGCGTTACCTCAGATTCTTCAACGCCTAATTTGTCAATAATGATAGCTCTTACTTTTTCTGCGATTTCTGACATTTTTTATAGAAGTTTTTTAAAACACAGTGCAAAGAAATAGATTTGGTAACACAATGTCAAACAAATCATGAGCAATAGTTTTATTCCAACACTTTTATGAGAAGTTAACTTGAGTTTCCAAATGACTTCTTTAAATTGCCAACCCAACAGAAATTTTCACCCAGAGTACCACAATCCATGAAATCTTTCCGTCTAGACGTAGAATACGATTTTGATTTCGACCTATATGGAGTTGTGTCTTCCAGCAAAGAGCACACCTTGGCTTGGGCACTTAACAAGTATTTTCGCATTAGGTTAGTGAAACAGGCTGACCTGTGCATTGACTTCCTAAACAAAGGCCGGTTGGTTATCTCCAATTACCTGCATCGTGCAGAGCATGGCTCTTTGCGTTTATTCAGGAACCGTTCTGTAGGCACCAGCACCCTTGCCTCCCCTTTCCTGGTTCCTGACATCAAAGAATATGATTATGTAATACAAGTGTCTGGCGGGCTCAGCCAAATTCAGCAAGAGCTTCTGCAGACCTTGAACGCCGTACCTCTGGTCCAGTACGTGCGCTCCTTTGACCCACATTGTTTACGTTATAAAGAAAACCTGCTTTTTTAGCGCATGGCTATCCACTTCAACAACACTAAGATTATTGCCACTGTTGGCCCCGCCAGCAACACCCCTGAGCGCCTACGCGCCCTTATACAAGAAGGGGTTGATGTTTTCCGTCTTAATTTTTCTCATGGCGCTCACCACGAACACCTGAAGGTAATTGAACACGTACGTGCCATCAACGCCCAGGAAGGTTTCAATATATGTTTACTGCAAGATTTGCAGGGTCCTAAGATCCGGATCAATGACGTGCAAGACGGGGCAATAGAGATTGTAGAAGGGCAACAACTTACCTTCGTTTGTGATAAATCTTTGGGTACTCCTCAGCGATTATCACACAGCTACGCCCGTTTAGCCCAGGATGTCCGCCCAGGTGATGCCATCCTGATTGACGATGGTAAATTGGAAGTACGCGTTTTAAGCACCGATGGTGTAAACGAGGTATTAACTGAAGTGGTGTACGGCGGTGTAGTAAAACCCCGCAAAGGCATGAACTTGCCAGACACCGTAGTTACCGCTCCTTCCCTGACAGAGAAAGACATGCAGGATCTGCATTTCGGGTTGGATAATGATGTAGAGTGGGTGGCGCTTTCCTTTGTAAGAAAGGTAGAAGACATTCACGAGATCAAGCGCATTATTGCAGAGCGCGGCAAAGACACCAAGGTAGTAGCCAAGATTGAAAAACCAGAGGCTATCCGTAACATTGACTCTATCATTGAAGCAACCGATGCCATCATGGTGGCCCGTGGCGACCTTGGCGTAGAAGTAGGCATGGAAGGCGTTCCGATGCTGCAGAAGATGATTGTGGAGAAATGTAATGCGATGGGCAAACCAGTGATTGTGGCTACCCAGATGATGGAAAGCATGATCACCAATCCACGTCCTACCCGTGCAGAAACCAATGACGTAGCCAACGCCGTAATGGACGGAGCCGACACGTTGATGCTTAGCGCTGAGACTGCCGCCGGAGCTTACCCACTGGAAACGATCAGAAGCATGAACCGCACCATTCAATCAGTAGAGGCGCAAGCTGCCGTTTTTCACCGCAACTTTGTCTTCAACAGACAAGCTCCTACCTTCTACAATGACACAGTTGTCGCTAGTGCTGTAACATTGGCCCGTGACACAGACGCCCGAGCGCTTATCTGTCTTACCAAGTCTGGCTACACTGCTATCCAATTAGCGAAGCACCGCCCTAAAGCCAACATCTTCGTGTTCACTGACAACCGTGTGTTGCTGAACACCCTTAACCTGGTATGGGGCATCAGAGGTTATTATTATGACCGCTTCGTTTCTACTGATGAGACCATCGCTGACTTGAAAGAAATCCTGGTGAAAGAAGGCCACCTAGAAACCGGTGATGTTTTCATCAACATAGGCTCTATGCCAGTAATGGAAAAGAAACGTGCCAACATGATCAAATTAAGCGTAGTACACTAAGTTTAAAACATATCTTCATAAAAAAGGCGACCTGCTACTATAGCAGGTCGCCTTTTTATTGGACTGTGTAAATGGAATCAACGTGACCTTATTTCCGACTAAGATTTACAGAAAAGTAGCACGGCTACGTTTAAATAAGTTTCTTCTTTATTAGCTAAGGCTTACAACACAAGAAGCCTTGCTTTTAGCAAGGCTTCTGATGATTACCTAAGAAAGTAAATACTAACTAATGGAAATTAAGCAGCAGCTAATGTATTTACAAAACGCGCCAATTTAGATTTGTTGTTGGCTGCTTTGTTTTTGTGGATCACGTTCTTCTTAGCCAACTTGTCCAGCATACCAGATACCGTCTTGAACAGCTCTTGCGCCTCGGCTTTGTCGGTTGTGTTTCTTAAACGCTTTACAAAGGTACGGGTGGTTTTCGCTTGATAGCGATTCAGCAAGCGTTTCGCGTTGTTAGATCTGATTCTCTTTAATGCTGACTTATGGTTAGCCATGGTTGTGAATATAGATAAATGCTTTTGACTCTGATTCTAAATGAGTTTGCAAAACTACAAGCTTACAGGATTAATTCCAAGAAACTTTCCATAAAATTAATCACTCCTGCCTTTCTACCTCTCTCTTAAAGCTGGTAGTAAGGTTAACGCAACTCGCGCTCTCTGTTCTGCGGTACAAAGGTAGCATTTCTGAAAACCTGCCCCAATATTTAAAACAAAAGTTTTCCGTTTAGATTCAGAGGCCGCAATACCCTTGTCTTTATTTCTTTAATATAAGGGGCTTTAAGCAACGGATATAGCTAATGCCATATTTCGTTAAGGTAGAAGAGATGGCATCTGAAGCTATATGCCTGGAGAATAAGTATGCTTTTGGAAACCAGAAAGGTAACTGCGGTGTTTTACACTTGATTTCGTAATTTTACGTCAGAAACAGAATTCACCTTAAAATTCACCCATACCCATGGCAATGTATCCTGAATATATGGTCGCTCCTATCCGGGAAGACCTTACTTCCGTAGGCTTTGAGCAATTGATGACACCCGAAGAAGTAGAATCCGTATTGACCCAGAAAGAAGGCACCGTTTTGGTAGCCGTTAACTCTGTTTGTGGTTGCGCTGCCGCCAAAGCTCGTCCAGCCCTTAAGATGGCTGTGGCTAGCAGTGAGCAGAAGCCTTCTAAACTGGTAACAGTATTTGCCGGCATGGAAACCGAAGCCGTAGCTAAAGTGCGTGAGTTCATGTTACCTTACCCTCCGTCTTCTCCATCCATCGCGTTGTTCAAAGATGGCGAACTGGTGCACGTGATTGAGCGTCATCATATTGAAGGCAATGACCTGACCCGCATTGTAGACAACCTGCAAGGAGCGTTTGAAGAGTACTGCTAAGCTCTAGCAGCAGTTCAGATAAAACAGGAGGGCCTGACTTCATAAAGTCAGGCCCTCCTGTTTTAGGCTGTTTTACAGAAAATGAGCTTTAAATGCAAAACCTATAAGGCTTTCAAATCTCCCATGATGGCGCGGAGGTTACTTCCGTGGCTTTCTAAGATGCTGCGCTTAGAGATGCAAAGTGAATACATAATTGTTTAACAGCCTTTTCTCAGAAAACAGGTTATAAACCCAAATAATAACTAACACTTACATCATCTTAAACCGCTCGAAAGCCACTCGCTCCAGCTGTTCCTGGTGCGAAGGGTGCGCGATCCTAATCAGTTCCTGGGCGCGTTGACGAAGGTTTTTCCCGTAAAGGTGGGCGATTCCGAACTCCGTCACGATGTAGTGCACGTGCGCGCGCGTGGTGGTCACGCTGGCACCGGCCTTAAGCACGTTCACAATCTTTGAATCGCCTTTGTTGGTGATAGACGGTAATGCAATGATCGGCTTGCCGCCTTTAGAGAGCGCGGCACCTCTGATGAAGTCCATCTGGCCACCTACGCCCGAGAACTGGTACATGCCAATGGAATCGGCGCAAACCTGGCCCGTTAGGTCTACCTCAATGGCGCTGTTGATGGCTGTGACTTTGTTATTCTGCCGAATGATAGCCGTGTCATTGGTATACACCGCCTCTTTCAACACCACAGCCGGATTATCATGCAGAAAATCAAAGACTTTCTTGGTGCCGTTCACAAAGCAGGAGACAATCTTATGCTTCAGGATTTTCTTTTTAGCCCCGGTGATCACCCCTTTCTCTACTAATGGGATAATCCCGTCAGAGAACATTTCTGTGTGAATACCTAAGTCCTTGTGGTTACCCAATTGAGCCAGCACAGCGTCTGGAATACCCCCAATGCCCATTTGCAGCGTGGCACCATCGTCTACCAATTCAGCCACCAGTTTACCAATCTGCGTCTCTACCGTGCCTGGCGTTTTGCCCCCGTGCTCCAGCAGCGGTTCCTCTACCCATACCTTGGCGTGGATCTTACTAATGTGCACCACCCCATCGCCGTGTGAGCGTGGTACGTGTGGGTTCACCTCGGCAATCAGGATTTTGGCCGTCTCTACCGCTGATAAGGCTATGTCCACGGAAGAGCCCAGTGTACAGTAGCCATGCCCGTCGGGTGGTGACACCTGGATCAAGGCCACATCCAAAGGCAGGATGTTACGCCGAAAAAGAAAGGAAATCTCACTCAGGAAAATAGGAATGTAATCGGCGTGCCCCTGGCTGAGCGCCTGCCGTATGTTGCCGCCCACAAAGCAAGCATTGGTCCTGAAGCTGCCGGCGTGCTCGGGATTGGTGTAGGGCGCAGGTCCTTCGGTGTGCATGTGAATGAACTCTACGTCACGGAGTTCCGGTCCACGGGCAGACACGGCATTTACCAGCCGCAATGGCGTCATGGCGGCCCCATGCACGAACACCCGGTCTCCAGATTTTATCAGTTTAACAGCTTCCTCGGCAGTAGTATAGTCGGGTTGAAGAGACATGGTAGATTTGCTTGATGGAGTTAAGTTCTACGAAAATCTGGCGCAAAGATTAATTTTATGTTCTGCCCCTAAAATGACAAAGGCCAGCATCACGGCTGGCCTTTGTCATTTTAGAAGTATTTTCAGGAAATCAAGCTTAAATCAGCGGACGATCTGCTAAGTATTGCTTTAGGTCAAAGCCTATGTCCTGGCGGAAGTTTCTGCCCTCCCACGTGATTTGTGCGGCAGCGGCATTTGCCTTCTCCAAAGCCTCTTCCATATCTTGCCCTAGCCCGGTGACCGCAATGACTCTGCCTCCATCTGTTACAACCTGGCCAGTCTCAGTCTCTTTGGTGCCCGCATGGAAGCAAAGGGTATTCTCTGGCAACGTTTTCTCCAACCCCTTAATTTCTTTGCCTTTGGCATAATCTTCCGGGTAACCGCCGGACACCAGGAAGATAGTGGTAGCCGACCGGGAATCAACTTCTAATTGGAACTGTCCCAACTCATGGTCATGTAACGCCCGGAAAAGCTCAAACAAATCAGATTTGATGCGCGGCAGAATAGCCTCTGTTTCAGGGTCACCCAAGCGCACGTTGTATTCAATCACGTAAGGATCGCCGTTGGTATTCATAAGGCCAATGAACAGGAACCCGGTATACGGGATGCCCTCTTGCTGTAGACCTTGCAAAGTAGGTACAATCACCCGCTCCCGCACTTTGCCCATGAAGGCTTCATCTGCAAAGGGAACTGGTGATACCGCTCCCATTCCACCGGTGTTCAGGCCTGTGTCTCCTTCACCAATGCGCTTGTAGTCTTTGGCCTCGGGCAGAAGCACATAATCTTTACCGTCGGTGAGGATAAAAGCAGATAGCTCAATGCCCTGTAAGAACTCCTCTATTACTACTTTACTGCCCGCGCTCCCGAATTTGTTGTTCTTCAGCATGCCCGTGATGGCACTGCTGGCTTCTTCAAAGTTCTGGGCAATGACTACGCCTTTACCGGCGGCCAACCCGTCTGCTTTCAAGACTACTGGGTAAGGGTGATTTTGCAGGTAAGCAAGGGACTGATCAAAAGTTTCGGCAGTGAACGTCTGGTAACGGGCAGTAGGGATGCCGTACTTAAGCATGAACTGTTTTGAAAAATCTTTGCTGCCTTCTAACTGGGCACCGGCCTTTTGCGGACCTACTACCAGAATGTGCTTCAGGAAATCTTTCTCTGCAAAGTAATCAGCAATGCCTTCCACCAGCGCCGCTTCTTGTCCTACTACCACCATCATAATGTTGAAGTCGGTGGCAAATTTGGCTAGTTCGGCAAAGTCAGTGATGGAGATGTCAACGTTAGTGGCAATCTGGGCAGTCCCGGCATTACCAGGCGCTACGTAGATTCTCTCACAATAAGGGCTTTGGCTGATTTTCCAGGCGAGGGCGTGCTCACGGCCGCCCGCTCCTATTATCAAAACATTCATACAAGCAATTTTTAAGCTGAGCCAGGCTCAGGCAAGGTACATTCTTATCTTTACAAGCCGTTTTAAGGCTCTTTTCTATGAAACACCACTAAAATGGTGCCACATACCAGAAACAGAAAAGCAGGTGCTGCCACCTGCTTTTCTGTTTCTGGTAAAATTAATTGGCGTATTTAGAGAGGAATTTGATACGCATTAAGCGCAGGTCATCCTCTGTGTAGTCATCAGTGCCTAGTTCCTTGATGGCTTCGGCCATGTTATCGGTGGTGGAGGACATGAAATAGTCAATCACCTCTTGTTGGCGATCCTCATCCAATACTCCATTGATATAATAATCCAGGTTCAGTTTGGTACCAGAGTAGCAGATATGCTCAATTTCCTCAATCAGCTCAGACATGGTGATGCCTTTAGAGTTGGCAATCTCTTCAAGGTCCATTTTCTTGTCTATTTGTTGGATCACGTAGATTTTGAGTTTTGACTTGTTTACCGTGGTTTTTACTACCACATCGGCAGCGGTGACAATGTCATTCTCCTCTACGTACTTGGCAATGAGCTCCAGGAACGGCTTCCCGAACTTCTGCACCTTGCCCATACCTACCCCGGCAATATGCGCCAGGTCTTCTTTGGTGGTGGGGTACGTAGTGGCCATCTCCTTAATAGAAGGATCCTGGAACAGCACGTACGGCGGCAGGTTCATATCCTTGGCCAGCTTCTTACGCAGGGCCTTCAGCATGTCAAATAAAACAGCGTCATGCCCGGCTGCGGCCTGCGTTTCTTCCTTCTCTTCTTCCTGCTGCACTTCTTCGTCAAAGTTGTGGTCTTTGGCGAACTTGAGAGAGTGCGGGCTTTGTAAGAACTTCTCGCCTTTCTCTGTGATTTTAAGGGTTCCTACGTTCTCAATATCCTTTTCAAGATAGTTGAACAAGAGTGCCTGACGGATGATAGAATTCCAAAACTGTGGCTCCTGCTCTTTGCCCACGCCAAACACTTCCAGTTGGTCATGGGTGTAGCTTTCTACATACTGGTCTTTCAACCCGATGAGCACGTGCACCAGGTGGTCTATTGCAAAGCGCTGACCAGTTTGCACCACGGCCTTCAAGGCGTAGGTAAGTTCCTGCTCGGCTTCAAACTTCTCTTTAGGGTGGGTACAGTTATCGCAGAATCCGCAGTCCTTATCATATTGCTCTCCAAAGTAGTGCAGCAACTGACGGCGACGACATACGGCTGAATCGGCGTAAGACGCCATCTCCTGCAATAACAGCTTAGAGTTATCACGCTCGGTAACAGGCTTGTCTTTGCTGAATTTCTCCAGCTTTACAATGTCATCGTAGCTATAAAACATGAGGCAGTTACCCTCCAGACCGTCGCGTCCGCCGCGACCGGTTTCCTGGTAGTAGCCTTCAATTGATTTCGGCGTGTCATAGTGGATCACAAACCGAACATCGGGCTTGTCAATCCCCATCCCGAAGGCGATAGTGGCTACAATCACATCTACGTCCTCGTTAAGGAACGCGTCCTGATTGGCCATACGCACGTTTGAATCTAAGCCTGCATGGTATGGCAACGCTTTGATGTCGTTTACCTGCAGCAATTCAGCAATCTCCTCTACTTTCTTGCGGCTGAGGCAGTAGATAATTCCACTTTTGCCTTTGTGCTTTTTGATGTACTGGATAAGCTGTTTTTTGGTGTTGTGCTTAGGTCTTACTTCATAGTACAGATTTGTACGATTGAAAGAAGACTTGAACACGGAGGCATCATCCATCTGCAGGTTTTTCTGGATATCCAGCTGCACTTTAGGTGTAGCCGTCGCTGTCAAAGCAATGATAGGCAGATTGCCAATATTATCTATAATTCCCCTGATTTTGCGGTACTCAGGCCTGAAGTCGTGGCCCCACTCTGAGATACAGTGGGCCTCGTCAATGGCCACAAACGCGATTTTAGCCTGTTTCAGGAAATCTAAGGTGTCTTCTTTGGTAAGAGACTCTGGCGCCACATATAACAGTTTCACCTCTCCGCTCACCGTCTCCTTCTTCACCTTGTTCATCTCGGCTTTTGAAAGCGTGGAGTTCAGGAACTGGGCGTTTACCCCAAAAGCGTTCAACTGGTCCACCTGGTTTTTCATAAGCGCAATGAGGGGAGAAATCACAATAGCGGTCCCTTCCATTGCCAGGGCGGGCAATTGGTAGCAAAGTGACTTCCCGGCACCAGTAGGCATGATCACAAACGTGTTCTTGCCAGACATGATGTTTTCTATGATCGCTTCCTGGTTTCCCCTGAATTGACTATAGCCGAAAACTTCCTTTAATTTGTTCTTTAATGATTCTTGTTTTACTAACATGTAATATGCTTGTTGTCGAGAAACAAGGGTTTGTACTTTCTTATGTTGTCTTGTCTAATACAAATCTAACTTGAATATCACGAAAAATATCAAAAGCACCGCAAAAAAAGTGCTTCAAGAAGAGGCCGCTGCGATACTTCAACTCGCTGATTACATCAACGATGATTTTCAGGGTTGTGTTGAGGCTATTTTGGCAATTAAAGGCCGTGTAGTGGTAACAGGAATTGGAAAAAGCGCCAACATAGCCGCAAAGATCGTAGCCACCCTGAACTCGACCGGCACTCCTGCCCTTTTTATGCACGCCGCAGATGCCATTCATGGTGACTTGGGCATGATCCAGGCCAATGATTTCGTGATTTGCCTTTCTAAAAGCGGAAATACCCCAGAAATAAAAGTGCTGGTGCCATTACTCAAGCGCAAAGGCACCCAATTGGCAGCCTTAGTTTCTAACGTAGATTCTTACCTGGCTCAGCAATCTGACTTTGTGTTAAATGCCACCATTGAACGCGAGGCCTGCCCCAACAACCTGGCGCCTACCACCAGCACCACCGCGCATTTGGCTTTAGGTGATGCCCTGGCGGTCTGCCTCTTGGAATCTCGCAACTTCAGCCGCGAAGATTTTGGGGCCCTGCACCCTGGTGGTTCTCTTGGGAAACGTCTTTATTTGAAAGTGGGTGACATTTACACCCTCAATGCTGCCCCGAAAGTGAAAACAGACGCCTCTCTGAAGGAGATTATTATTGAAATATCATCAAAACGCTTAGGAGCTACTGCGGTTCTGGATAATTCTGGTAACTTGACCGGCATTATCACCGATGGAGACTTACGGCGCATGCTCTCCAATTTTGACAATCTTACCGGTATTACGGCTGCTGACATCATGACTCCGTCGCCGCTTACCATCGATTGTGGCGAATATGCCGTAGAAGCCTTGGTGACCATGCAGAAAAAGAACATTACCCAACTTATAGTAACCAAAGAAGGCTCTTTTGAGGGGTTTGTGCACCTGCATGATTTACTGAAAGAAGGACTAGTATAGAACAGATGAACCAAAACACCTATGTAGTAATCATGGCAGGAGGCATTGGGAGCCGCTTCTGGCCATTTAGCCGGGTAAACCATCCCAAACAATTCCATGATGTGTTAGGCATTGGCGAAAGCATGATCCAAACCACCGCTAAACGTTTTGATGGCATATGCCCGCCGGAAAACATCTTTGTGGTCACCCACCGCGATTACGTTGGCCTGGTACGCGAACACCTGCCTGACTTGACGGAGCACCAGATTTTACAGGAACCTATTGGCAGAAACACAGCTCCTTGCATTGCCTATGCATGTTTTAAAATTTGCAAGCGGAACCCCAACGCGAACATCATCATTGCTCCCGCTGACCATGTAATTCTGCGGGAAGATGCTTTCAAACAGTGTGTTCAGGAGGCGTTGAAGGCCACAGAGACCAGTGAGATTTTAGTGACACTAGGCATTAAGCCTACTCGTCCGCACACTGGCTATGGGTACATCCAATTTATTGATGAAGAAGCTCAGGCTCTTAAAAAAGTAAAGACGTTCACAGAGAAACCTTCCTTAGAGATAGCTCAGATGTTCCTGGACAGTGGTGAATTTGTCTGGAACGCCGGTATCTTCATCTGGAACGCCAAAGCCATCACACGTGCCTTCCATCAATACCTAAGTGACATGGCCGAGACCTTTGAAGAAGGGGTGCCTGTCTTAGATACAGATGGCGAAGAGCAGTTCATCAACAGAGCGTACTCCCATTGTCCCAATATTTCCATTGACTATGGTATCATGGAAAAAGCGGACAATGTTTTCGTGATTTTGGGTGATTTTGGCTGGTCTGACCTGGGCAGTTGGGACTCACTCTACAGCCTTTCTGAGAAAACCCCAGAGGGTAATGTCATAGACGGGAACGTGCTGACATACGATGTTAAGAACTGCATCATCAAGACCCCGCACAACCAGTTAGTGGTGGTACAAGGCTTAGAAGATTATATTGTGGCCTCCCATGACAATGTGTTTATGGTATGCCGCCGCGAGGATGAGCAAAAAGTAAAAGACTTTGTGGCCGATGCTAAAGCCATGAAGGGACAAAATTTCATTTAAGACTCTACTGAGTACCTAAAACAGCTGCGGGGCGACTGAAAATCAGTCGCCCCGCAGCTGTTTTAGGTACTTGTCAAAATTATAGTTTTTCTTCTTGGCGAGTTAATCGGTACACATCAATCATATCTCCCCTCTTCTTTGTTAAGATGACTTGGTTGTTTGCAGTACTGATGGAGAAAGTACCATCTAAAATCAAACTCCAATCAAATTCTGCGGTCCAGAAAGATTGATCATCAAAAGTAATCTCATCGCCTTCCACTTTGTAAGTCCCCTTCCCTATGGCCGGGTACTTTCTTGTGTCACTAGTGCCAGAAAAGGAATTCCCCTCCAAAGTCAAGGTAACATTAGCCGAGGTGTAGTCTGCCGTAGGGGAAGACCGCATGAAAATACCTGTATAAGTACCCTCGGGTAACATGGTGGGAGCATCTTCCTTGTCAAAACAGGAGAATGACAAGAACATCAGCAACAGAATAAGCAACTTGTTTTTCATAGCATCTCTTTTTGAAAGGAAGATTCTTTTAGTGGCTGAAAGGCTGCATCAAGGTTTAGATTTTTATTCATATTATGAATTTCATCTTACTGTATAAAAGAAGGGCTTTGCGCCTGTTTTCATAAAAACAGGCGCAAAGCCCTCTAAAGCAAAACATTGTTCCCTCAAGCTACTCAGCTTTCCGTTGTCTCAAGGCTTCGTATAAAATAATGCCACTGGCCACTGATACGTTCAAAGATTGGACCTGACCCACCATCGGGATTTTCACGCGCACATCAGCTCTTTTGAGGTACTCCGGAGAGATACCATCTTCTTCACTGCCCATCAGCACGGCCACAGGTCCGGTTAAGTCAATGGTGGTATCTGTTAAGTCATCTTCGGCCTTCTCAGTACAGGCTACTACGCGTATACCAGACTGCTTCAGGAAATGCAGGGTGTCTTTAAGGTTTTGCTCGCGGCAAACAGGAATCAGGCTCAACGCGCCTGCAGATGTTTTCAAGGCATCGGCGTTGATCTGGGCGGCTCCCCTGCTTGGAATCACAATAGCATCCACGCCCATACACTCGGCATTACGGGCAATGGCTCCAAAGTTCCGGACATCGGTTACGCGGTCCAACACCAACAGCAACGGATCTTTCCCCTTTTCAAAAATAGAGGCTACAATCTCGTCCAAGGGAGAATAGGAAATAGCTGACAGATAGCCTACTGCTCCCTGGTGGTTTTTGCGGGTAAGCTGGTCCAACTTCTCTACTGGCACTTGAGAAATGGGAATCTGGGCTTCACGGGCAAGTTCAGTGATTTCCTGGCTGATGCTGTGCTTGGTGCCTTTGAGCAGATAGATTTTTTCCATGGTCTTGCCAGCGTGCAAGGCTTCCAGTATCGGCCGCAAGCCGAACACCATCTCCATTTTATCTACTTTAGGCTGGGTGTAGTGCCTTGGCTTTCCGCCACCGTCTCTATCTCTGTTATTTCTGTTCTCCATGGATGTTATGCGTTGATGAGCAGTCTCACCTGCCCTTCTGAATTGGGTGCAAAGGTAGCCGTATTTCAGCAGAAATCTACCAGCAGGTATTTGCTCAACTATTCACCTGTGTTTTGGTCTCTCTTTAGATAAAAGTAGTCGAAACCTTGTTTAAAGGTACGGAAATTGGAACCTGCTGTTTTATGGCTGCTTTTGACAAAACACTTAAAAAGAAGAAGCCGGTCATTTCTAACCGGCTTCTTCTTTCTGAGGTCAAGCTGAACCTATCTGCTCATTTGGCCATAGTACTGCATAAACCTTTGTTCAATCTCAGCTGCTTTCTGGGTCATGCCTACCTGGCGTGCCACCTGCGTCAACTGCTGCATGATGAAAAGGTTAATGCGAATCTCGGTCTCAAAAATAGAGCTTTGGGTAAAGTAATACCTTAGTGACTTGTCGGCCCGGTCAGCCATGATATTCACAATTTCCTGTGCCCGCTTCTGGTCTCCTACCTCATACAACGGCACCACAAACGGCGGCACATAGTAGTCATACGGGATGGATCTATCTGGGAGCTGCGTGAAGCAGTAATCCATGATTTTCTTGGCGGTGGCTTTGTCACCAGCTTTCAGGTACTCCAGGGTTAACTGGTAGTATTTGTCACGGGCATTGGCCGGGAAACGAAGGTAGTTCTCGTCATAAAAAATGTCGGTCCGGTCAAGGTTGCGCCAGGAGAATTTGTTCATCATGTTGTCATACATGATGTTTTTGGCAATGTAGCCCATTTGTTCAGTGCTTCTGCTTTGCACAGGCACTATCCGGTAAGCAAGGCCTTCCAACTGCAGGTAGTTGTCTAAGCCCATGAAGTCAGAGTTGTCTGCCGTGGTAGAGAAGTACACCGGACGTTTCCAGTTATTGTTGGCCAGAAGGTCCAGAATGGCTAAATGCTTTTTCTCTAAACCACCTTTGTCAATGGTCCAGCGCATTTGGCTTACAATGGAATCCTGGTAAGCAGCAGGAACTGCGTTGGCAGCTACCACTGCCTGCTTGTCAACGTTCAGGAAGAAGTTCTTGGTAGGGAAAGAAAGGTACGTTCTTCCGGCCCGGTCTCCTATCTGCAGCGCCTGGTGGTTTTGCTTCACTAATTGAATGTATTGTTTCAAATCAATACCACCAGCAACCTCTGGGCGCTCCACGTACGGCAAATAGTCGTTGATGCCTTGGCGATAGTTCTCATTTTCCAGGCTCATCGGGAATGGCTCAGACTGGTAGGCCTGGCGCTTCATTTGATCCAGGTACCAGTCGGTGTTCATGTAAGAAAGTACCGCTACCCGCACATCGGTCCTGAAACCTTCTACTTCCTGGGCATACCAGAGCGGGAACGTGTCATTGTCACCGTTGGTAAATAAGATGGCATTTGGCGCAACAGAGCTTAACAGGTTTTTAGCGGAGTCTACAGAATGGTAGCGGTCTGAACGGTCATGGTCATCCCAGCCTTGGGCAGCCATGATACCCGGAATCAGCAAGCCTACCACGGTGGCTACTACCCCTGCCAAAAGATCAGATTTTAAGGCTTTGCGCAGGAAATCGGCGATAGCCAATACGCCTAAGCCAATCCAGATACAGTAAGCATAGAACGCACCGGCAAAGGTGTAATCCCGCTCACGGGGCTCAATGGGTGGTTGGTTCAGGTACAATACAATGGCAATACCTGTGAAGAAGAAAAGCAAGCCTACCACAAAAGCGTCGCGCTGTTTTCTTCTCAATTGGAAAATCAAGCCTAAAATACCCAAGACCAGAGGCAACATGAAGAAGTTGTTGCGGGCCATGCTTTCAGAAATACGGTCAGGCAAGCCTTCGCTGCTTTCCCAAGGCCACAACACGCCAGATTGTTGGATATCTCCCTCACGGCCCACAAAGTTCCAGCCGAAATAGCGCCAGAACATATGGCCCATCTGGTAACGGAACAGGAAGCTCATGTTATCACCAAAGCTAGGCTTCTGCCCTTCCTGAATGTCTACCCATTTTTTGTATTGGACAATATGACCAGGCTGGTTACTGTACAAACGCGGCAACAAGGTTTTGTCTTTGGAGTCATATACCGGCTCCACCTTGCGACCAACCTCAATGTACCTGTCTTCGCCCTTGATGTATTGAGCATCACCTTCCTTCTGGTCAATAGGCTCCGCGTTGAACTGCGGCCCAAATAACAATGGACGGTCACCGTATTGCTCGCGTTTCAGGTAAGAAACAAAGCTTACAATGTTCTCAGGGTCGTTCTCATCAATGGTAGGGTCATAGCCAGAGCGGATAGGAATGATGAGGTAAGAAGAGTACCCAATCAGCACGAAAATAAGGCTTAACAGAGCCGTGTGCAGCGCCCGGTTTCCGGTCCGAATGGCGTAGCGAACAGCCCAGACAATTAAACCGATAAACAGGGCCACAAAGAAAATCACTCCCGCTCCAAAAGGTAACCCAAAGCTGTTTACAAACAGTACTTCAAAGCTTCCGGCTATGGAAGGCAAACCAGGTATAATCCCTACCAGCACTACTCCCAGAATAACGGCACTCACCACCAACGTGATGATGGCACCTTTGTTAGAGTACTTTTTCAGGCGGAAGAAGAAGATGAACGCCAAAGCCGGAATAGCTACCAGGTTCAGCAAGTGGACCCCAATGGAAAGACCAACCGAATAGGCAATCAAAATCAGCCATTTGTCAGACATGGCATCATGCGCCCGGCTTTCCCAACGGAGCATGGCCCACACCACAAACGCAGTAAAGAAAGACGACATAGCGTATACCTCGGCCTCCACCGCAGAAAACCAGAAAGAATCAGAGAAGGTAAAAGCCAAGGCACCAACGGCACCAGCTCCCATAATGGCAATGGTCTGCCCTAAGGAAGGGGCCACCACAGTTTCAGCCTCCACCACCGTGGTAGAAAGGCGGGATGCCGCTGCGGCAGAAGGCACCAGCAGTTTGCGAGCCAGAATGGTGATGGTCCAGAAGAGGAAGAGAACCGTGAATGAACTGGATAAAGCCGAAAGCAGGTTGACCCACCAGGCCACTTGTGAAGGATCACTCGCAAACAAAGAGAAGATACGACCCAGCAACAGGTAAAAAGGGGCTCCTGGCGGGTGCGGTACTAGCAGTTTATAAGAACAGGCAATAAATTCTCCGCTGTCCCAGAAACTGGCGGTTGGCTCCAGGGTAAGTACATACGCGATGGTGGCCACCGCAAATACCAGCCAACCCACCAGATTGTTGATCCGATTGTATTGCAACATGATGTGAATAAGATTGAACCCTCGAAATTAGTAATTTTCTGAACGCCTCACCTCTTGCGGCGGGCAATAAATAAAAAAAGAGCCAGCAAAAGCTGGCTCTTCTATAACTTACGCAGGCAAAGATTATTGCTGCTGTAAAATAAGGCGCTTGGTTTCCACCATTTTCTCGTTCACCAAAAGGCTGTAGAAATAAATTCCAGCGGGTAGCGGAGAAAGATCAACCACAATGGTTTCAGTAGTGGCGGGTTTCATAACCGGAATCTCTTTGTACACTTTCCCAATAGCATTAGAGATTCTGATTTTGTAGTTCTCGTCTCCCAAAGAACTCAAGGAAATCTTGGTTACTCCCCTAGAGGGGTTAGGATACGCATTCAAAGAAGGAATCAACCTAGCTTCTTTCGTGCCTTGATTCCCTGAAAGAATCTTGCTCACGCTTGCATAAGCCGTAGACCGCAAGCCTGGTTTAGCCGCCGTCACTCCAGAACTCTTGGTCAAATACAAGAATGGTGAATATTTTTTCACGTTAGGATTATGGGCAGTAAAATTAAGCGCAGGCAATATCCCAAAATCATTCACCGTTGGATTAGCGGGCATCCGCCAATTCAAAAAGACTGTATCAGTTTTTGAGGACTCCAGAGTACGGGTACCCACAGGCAAACCGCCCGGAAGAATGCCCAGAGTGGCTGCTTTACTACCTAAAACTATGCCCAGGGTTAAAACGCCCAGGAAAACACGTGTAAAAATTTTCATACCATATATGCCAAGAAGTTGGTGACTGCTTTCGGAATCGTTCAAATATAGTAACCTATACTTAAACCACAAACTCAACCATAGTTTTTTTACTATCTTTATCTAGAAAAAGAACAATCTTCCCTTTTAAAGATACAAGCTTGTTTTAGGCTATATTCCAAAAATTAGGCCAAAAGCTGATTTTCAGAATACAAATTTGATCTCTTGGAACTGGAAGAACTCCAATTTCTGTTCTATCAGCACTGCCAAACGTCCGGCGGTGTCTATTCCTGTAATCTGCCCCTGTACAACCTGACCGTTAATTTCATAAGAATGCCATTCCTGGTAGCGGTACAAGTGCTGCAGGTACTCCCTTTTCTGGTTTTCGGCCTTACCATTTCTCAGGGCCAGATACCTATGTTCCAGGTTTTCCAGTAACTTGCTTATGAGTCTTGGAAGTGGAAGTTGCTGCCCGGTAAGCAGGGCTAGGGATGTGGCTCGCGGTTGAGCGAAAGAAACCTGATTCACGTTGATGCCAATACCAATGACACTGTGCTGCAGAAAACGGCCACTAATGGAGTTCTCAATGAGTATTCCGCCCGCTTTTTGGTCAAGGCAATACAGGTCATTAGGCCATTTTAGGGTAGCACCTTTGGAGAAATATTCCCGCAGAAGATCCAGCGCTGCAAGTGCAACAGCAATGTTGAGAGAAAACTGGATCTGGGCTTCCAAAAAAGTTGGCTTTAGTATGACAGATAACGTAATGTTTTTGTCAGGTTCCACGTCCCAGGTATTGCCACGTTGGCCGCGACCGCCGGTTTGGGCGCCCGCCACTATGACACAACCATCAGTGGCGTCATTTTTGTTAATAAGCAGATGCGCCTCTGTGTTGGTAGAGGTACATTCTGGCAGAAAGAGGAGCTGTTGCCCCAGAAAAAGGGTATTCGGCGAAAATTTATGCAAAGACTTTAGTATTTTTGAAGATCAAATTTATATTTCCCAAATGAAACACAACACGATTCAGGACAATTCCGACATATTGGCAGAACTGGTGGTAAAAGGCATGCAGGAAAGAAAGGCAGCCGATATTGTCGTTCTAAACCTGAAATCTTTGAAAAACGCCGTCTCAGACTATTTTATCATTAGTTCCGCAAGCTCAGATACACAACTTGATGCTATTGCTACGTCTATTGAAGAAGAAGTGTATAAGCTTACCAAAGAAAATCCGTGGCAGAGTGAAGGTCGCACCAACCGTGAGTGGGTGGTGCTGGACTACGTAGACGTGGTGGCCCATATCTTTCTCAAGGATAAACGTAATTTCTATGCACTGGAAGAACTCTGGGGCGATGCTGAGATTACGCATGTAGCGTCTACGGAAGACTCTACCTCGGCTGTTCGTTAAACAAAGGCACAGCCGGGAGGTTTACTTTTTATTGAAGAGAACAACCACATGACAGACAAACCAGAAAAAAAGAAAAAAAGGAAGATAATACCCACTACGCCCCCGCGCCCTACCATGCAAATCTGGGTTCTGGCGGCTCTTGTGCTTTTCATTTTCGGCCTTACCTACTATAACAACCTGAACGCTACCGTTGAAATCAGACAGCCTCGCTTTGAGGAAATGCTGATGGCACAGGACGT
Organism: Rufibacter tibetensis; assembly: GCF_001310085.1. Classification (GTDB taxonomy): domain Bacteria; phylum Bacteroidota; class Bacteroidia; order Cytophagales; family Hymenobacteraceae; genus Nibribacter; species Nibribacter tibetensis. The sequence goes on along the minus strand of NZ_CP012643.1, from coordinate 3,172,761 downwards.
TAAGAAAGTGGCCGTAGTGAATAACAATGTGGCAGAGGTGACTTTGAAAGAGGAAGCCTTGAAAAATGACAAATACAGATCTGAGCTAGAGAGCCGGGGTAGTTTCAGCATGAACACCCAGGGCGCACACTACCACTTCCCCATTATCACTGCTGAGAGCTTTAAGCAAGATTTAGACAAGCTACAGGCTGAAATTCCCCGTGAGCAACGGGTACCTCTTGAGATAGAGAAACGTACTGGCCTGTTAGAGCTTTTGATGGGTTGGCCGTTCTTCATCCTGTTAATGGTAGGTTTCTGGTTCCTGATGCGCCGCATGGCTAACGGGGGAGCGGGTGGACAGATTTTCAACATCGGTAAATCACGTGCTGCCCTATTTGACGCAGAGAACAAGGTGAAGATCACGTTCAAAGACGTGGCGGGTCTGGAAGAAGCAAAAGAAGAGATCCAGGAGATTGTGGAATTCCTGAAGAACCCCACCAAATTTACCATTCTGGGAGGTAAAATCCCGAAGGGTGCGTTATTGGTAGGTCCTCCGGGTACTGGTAAAACGTTATTGGCGAAAGCCGTAGCTGGCGAGGCTGACGTTCCGTTCTTCTCCCTATCAGGTTCAGATTTCGTGGAGATGTTCGTAGGGGTAGGTGCCGCTCGGGTGCGTGACTTGTTTAAGCAAGCAAAAGCCAAAGCCCCTTGTATCATCTTCATTGACGAGATTGACGCCATTGGCCGTTCCCGTAGCCGTGGGCAAATGCCAGGAGGGAACGATGAACGCGAAAACACCCTGAACTCACTTTTAGTGGAGATGGACGGTTTCGCGACGGATTCTGGAGTAATTATCCTGGCTGCTACTAACCGACCTGACATTCTGGATTCCGCGTTATTGCGTCCAGGACGTTTTGATCGCCAGATCAGCATTGACAAACCAGATATCAATGGTCGTACCCACATTTTTGGTGTGCACTTAGGACCCTTGACGTTGGCCGGAGACGTTGACGCGAAGAAATTGGCTGCTCAGACTCCTGGCTTTGCAGGCGCCGAGATTGCGAACGTGTGTAACGAAGCTGCCTTGATTGCCGCCCGCCGGAACAAGAAAGCGATTGAGATGCAGGACTTCAACGATGCCATTGACCGTGTAATTGGTGGTTTGGAGAAGAAAAACAAAATCATCTCTCCGCAGGAAAAGAAAATTGTGGCCTACCACGAAGCCGGCCACGCGATTGCCGGTTGGTTCCTGGAGCACTGTGATCCGTTGGTAAAAGTGAGTATTGTGCCCCGTGGCGTTGCCGCGTTAGGATACGCCCAGTACTTGCCAAAAGAGCAGTTCCTGTATAACACAGAGCAATTAGTAGATGAAATGTGTATGGCTTTAGGTGGCCGTGCTGCTGAGCAAATTGTGTTCGGGAAAATCTCTACCGGTGCGTTGAGTGACCTGGAGCGGATTACAAAAATGGCGTACAGCATTGTGACCATGTATGGTATGAACAGCCGCATTGGTAACCTGTCGTTCTATGACTCTAAGCAGCCAGACAACACGTTTACCAAGCCTTATTCAGAAACTACAGCTGAAACCATTGACTCTGAAGTGAGACTGTTGGTTAGTGATGCGTACACCCGTACCATTCAGTTGCTAACAGAAAAGCGTCACGAGTTAGAGTTGGTAGCGCAGGAGTTATTGGAGAAAGAGATTATTTTCCAGAATGACCTGGAGCGTTTGGTAGGACCAAGACCTTTTGAAGGCTTAACCAACTATCAGGCTCATACAGCTGGAACAGACCGTAGCAAAACGCAAAGCGAAGTAGCTGGTGAGAATCACCTGACTGCTCCTACGGGCACCCAACAGAACCTGGAAGATACCCCTACGGCGGCAGAGCCTAGTGGTGCTCCCACCTCTACCGGAGAAGGCACTACATTCAATTCGTAGGTCTTTTCTGAAAAGTAAGCTATTAACAGTAATACAACATGTACGAAGCTAAATCCAAAGAGATTGTGCTCCGCAAGGTAAGAGAGGCGCTGGCTAAGTCAGCGCCTTTTCTGCCTCCTACCCCTGACTTCTCTACCTCTGTCTACGGTCCGCTGCTGGAAGACCTTTCCGTGCAGTTTGCTGAGACCTTTATCAGAAACAGTGGCACCTTTGTGTACTGTGAGAATGAAGAAGATTTCTTTGACCAATTGTTTGAGTTCAAGAAAGAGCGCGGCATAGAGAATATGTACGTGTGGGAACCCATTCTCAAAAAGATCCTGCACGCTGGCGGCATTAACTTCAACGGCACGGAGGAAGATTTCATCAGCAATGCGCAAGCCTCCCTTACCACTTGTGAAGCCATGGTAGCACGTACCGGCAGCATTCTGGTTTCTTCCGCCAACGCCAGCGGCAGACGGCTGTCTGTTTACCCGGCCATGCATTTAGTAGTGGCCAAGCTTTCTCAGTTGGTGCCAGACATTAAACAGGCTTTGCAATATGTGCAGGGCAAATACGGCAACAAACTCCCTTCCATGCTATCTTTGGTCAGCGGTCCCAGCCGTACCGCCGACATTGAGAAAACCTTAGTGATGGGCGCCCACGGTCCCAAAGAACTTATCCTCTTCCTGATTGATGATCACACCGATTGAGCACCTTCCGCCGGGTAAAAAAGTTTATTTCGCTTCGGATTTCCATTTGGGGGTACCTTCTCAACAGGAGAGTCTGGCCCGCGAGAAAAAGATTGTGCGGTGGCTTGATCAGGTGAAAGTAGATGCCTACGCCATTTACCTGGTAGGTGATATTTTTGATTTCTGGTTTGAATACCGCCACGCTATTCCCAGAGGGTTCATCCGGCTGCAAGGTAAACTGGCTGAGATTGCGGACAGCGGCACTCCCATTTACCTTTTCACGGGAAACCATGACATGTGGATGTTCGACTATTTTCCTAAAGAGCTCAACATCCCAATTTTAAGGAAACCTGTCTCCACTAAAATAGGCAAGCACACGTTCTTCATTGGTCACGGAGACGGCTTAGGTCCCAAAGACTACACGTACAAAGTCTTAAAAAAGGTGTTTGCGAACCCGGTAAGCCAATGGTTATTTGCCCGTATACACCCCAACATGGGCATTGGACTGGCTAGTTTCTGGTCACGCCGCAGCCGCATCCAGAACACGAAGTTAGACGAGGTATTTAAAGGCGATGATGAATGGCTGGTACATTACTGCCAACGGGTGGAGGGCCGACAGCACCATGACTTTTATATCTTCGGACACCGTCATTTACCTCTGGATTTACCTATCGGCGAGCGGAGCAGATACCTGAATTTAGGTGAATGGGTCAATTATTGCTCCTATGCCGTATATGATGGTCAGGAACTTACCCTTACGTATTTTGAAAATCAGCCTGCCTAAACTATTCTTAGGATTCCTGGTCCTCAGTATGCTTTGCCCTTTTCTGGCGAAGTCACAGGCACCCAACTGGCCCCTGCTATTTCAACTACCTGCTAAAGGCAAATCACTACTTTCTATTGATCGGTTTGGCCGCTCGTATTTGGCAAATGGGCGGCAGAACATCCTTCAACTAGACACCTTAGGCAAGGTGGTCAATACTTTCTCGCCGCCCGTGCAGGGCAGGGTAGCTATGGTGGAGGCCTGGAGCCCTGCTAAAATATCAGTGTTCTACGATGATCGTCAACGAGTGCAGTTGTTAGACCGCTTCTTAACCCCTTTGGCCATTGCTGATTTACGCGAATACACCGACGGAACCATCACAGCAGCCACCCTGGCAGCCGATGACCGACTATGGCTTTTTGATGAAACCACCTTCCGCCTCCTGAAGATTGACACCCGAGTAAACCAAGCCGTATTTGAAAACCCATTGGAGCTTCTCCTGGACCGCAGACAACATGACATCACCTTCCTGCGCGAGTATCAGAGCAAGCTATACATGGTAGACCGACTCTCGGGCATCTACGTGTTTGACAACATGGGCAACTACCAGAAAAAGCTTCCAATACCCAACCTCACTTACGTGGGCTTCGTGGGCGATGAGCTGTACTACCTTGCCAATAACGAGCTTTATTTCCAGCACCTGTACACCCTCCAAACCCGCACCATCTCCCTCCCAACCCAGCCCCTTCCCTACCGCCAAATCTTAGTTGGCGACAAACTCCTTTACCTCCTTACCAACGACACCTTATTTGCTTACCGATGGCGTTAAGCTGCTTCAAGCTTTTTTTCCTGAAAACAGATTAAAAAGGCACATGAGTCTAATATACTTGTCAGGCCTAGGGTGTAGATTAAACACAGGCACAACAGATGAGAATCAGAGATGAATCAGCACTGCGTGCGGACACAAGCTGCAAGCTCGCGCCAGCGATTCACTTAGAGTTAGTTTTTACTTTGGCAACAAAAAAATTATGCACCTTCCCCTGTTCCAGTCTTTCGATCGAGCGCCTCGCTTTTGGCCATAGATAAACTTTAACAAAGAAGAACAAATCGTTCAGGCCGAAAGGGTAGTCCGAGAGGGGAAGATGCGGCCCCGCGGCCGTGAGCGCTTATCGCCAAAGATGCAACAGCTAAGCATAAGGGCCTCGCATCAACCAGCCACTACGCCAGCAAAGGCAAACTGCAGGCACAACAGAGCCATTCTATTCTTTCGCTAAAAACTTCAAACCAAGCACCCCTGCAATGATCAACCCGATACAGACCAACCTAATAGCATCTTTGGGTTCGTTAAACAAAACAATTCCTAAAATGGCCGTACCAACTGCTCCAATCCCCGTCCAGGAAGCATAAGCAGTTCCCACGGGTAAGGTGCGCATGGCTTGGGCTAGCAGCACAAAACTGAGAATCATAACAATCACCGTGATCATAGTAGGCCAAAGCTTCGTGAAGCCTTCGGTGTATTTCAGTCCGATGGCCCAGCCTATTTCACATAAACCAGCTACAATCAAATATATCCAAGCTGAATTCATAGATTAAGAGTATAAATATAAAGGTCAAGTCAGTTTTAGAGCTAGTTACCACAGCTTCAGCACATTAGTTTCCGGTTTGGTCAGGATTTGCTTGCCCTGTTGCGTGAATTATTTCTACTTGCAAACTTAGCGGGCTTAGTTACTAGCTACAACTGCAGCGCAAACTTATAGAAAAGCAACGGGTGGTTTACACATCCTTTTAAGAATTGACTACTTAAACGGAACAACTCTAACTCTAAAAACTTGAACTTAGAATCAAGTATTCGGTCTATTAGTACACCGCAGTAATAGCATGGATGACGTTGAAAGTCATGGTGCACTTTCTTTTACCAAGGATTTGTTCATCAAAGAAATAGGAACAACCGAAAAACCGTTTTCTAGTCCATTTTCAGAAAGTACGCATTAAAGAAAGAATACCGTGAGTAGAACGCATCTATTCAAAACTTTGACTCCAGTAAGGCATATATTTGCTCCTTGAACCATGCTGCTCTCCACCGAGTTTTTGGACAGGCTGTTTGTGCAGTCGCCTTTTATGAAGAAAAAATTTCAATTCCAGCATAAGAACCTGCTTCGCTACCTGGCGAACACAGGTATTGCGCTGCTTATTTTCTGGACATTCTTTTTCATCCATCGGACTGGGGTAAGCGATTTTGAGGCTGCTGATATCTTCCGGCTGCTTTACAACGCCTTGATGGTAAATGTGGTGCTGGAAGGAACACGCCGCATTGCCAAACGCCTGAGCCGGAAATATGACTGGCGTGAGTTTGGGTTGCGCCGCTTCATCTATGAATGGATTGCCGTGCAGATCTACATTCTGCTGGTGATGGTTCTGTTTGAGATCACCCCTCGCTTGTTTCTGGGACAGTTAGCTTATGACTTCCAGAACCCCAGTGCCATGCGAGACCTGAAGGAAGTGTTCGTGTTTGGCAGTATCATCTTGTTATTTGTACACTTCATCAGGTCTGGTATCTATTTCTACAACCAATGGCACCGATACCTCATGCAGTCTGAGAAACTGAAAAAGGAGACCATCAGAGTCCAGTTTGAATCATTGAAGCAGCAGGTGAATCCGCACTTTTTGTTTAACAGCCTTAACGCCCTTTCCTCGCTTATTTACAAAGACCAGGACCTGGCCGGAAAGTTTGTGGAACAGCTTTCAAAAGTGTACCGCTACGTGCTGGAAAACAAAGACAAGGAACTAGTTACCCTTCACACCGAATTGGATTTCATTGAGTCTTATCTATTCCTGCTCAAGATCAGGTTCCGCGAAAATCTACGGGTGAATATGGACATTCCAGAGCATCTGCTTAAATACCAGGTGGCACCTCTCACCATGCAGCTCCTGATGGAAAACGCCATCAAACATAACATTGTCAGCCGCGACGAGCCCCTTTTCATTGATGTGTTCATAGAAGGCGACTACATCATCATCAAGAATAACCTGCAGCTCCGCGAAACCCGTGAAGAGTCTACCGGAGTAGGGCTCAAGAACATCATCAACCGCTACAAGTTCATTACCGATAAGAAAGTGGATGTGGAAGTAACAGCCCATGATTTCATTGCTAAATTACCACTGCTAAACAACGCCGCCTGATGAACATTCTACTGATTGAAGACGAGTACCTTGCTTCTGAAAAGTTAGAGGCCCAATTGCTGCGCTATGATCCCAGCATACAGGTTGTAGGCACCATTGACTCCATCCGGAACGCTGTGAAATGGTTTGAGACCAATCCTGCGCCTGACTTGGCGTTTCTGGACATCCATTTGTCAGACGGAAACAGCTTTGAGATTTTTCAGAAGGTAGACGTAAAATGCCCCATTATCTTCACCACGGCTTATGATGAGTATGCGGTTAAGGCATTCAAGGTTAACAGCATTGATTATCTGCTTAAGCCCATCAGCAACGAAGACCTTGGGGCAGCCATGGACAAGTTCAAGGCCCTTCGGCAGACCCAGCCTGCCGCCCCGGCACTGGACATGCAGCAGATCATGGCGCTCATTAGCCGGAGCTCTACCGCCACTGAAACGCCTCATTACAAAAACCGCTTCCTCGTGAAAACCGGTCAAAAGATCAGGTCTGTTTCTACCGAAGAAATTGCTTACTTCTACGCCGAAGACAAAATCGTTTTCCTGATTACCACCACTGGCCAAAGGTTTATCACAGACTACACGCTGGATACCTTACAGGAAATTCTGGACCCTGAGCAGTTCAGCCGTTTGAACAGACAGTTCATTGCCCACATCCATTCCATTGATGAGATTCACCCGTACCTGAAGGGCCGCCTGAAGGTGTATGTGAAACCTACCACTGACAAAGAAATCATCATCAGCAATGAGCGCGCCGCTGCTTTCAAGGAGTGGTTGGGGAAGTAAGCGTTTTAGAGCAATTTTCAGAAAAGAAGCCAAAAATGGTTTCCAATTAAAACAGGAAAAGGTCAGTACATACATCTGACCTTTTCCTGTTTTAATTAAAAATGCAGCTCTCTTACCTGTCCTTACCAGTTGTAAAGTTCAAGCACCCTGCTCTGTCAAATCTTTCACCATCCAGATGTTACAGGCAAAATGGCCTGAGTTACCCAAAGCATGTGGCAAAGGTTTGAAGCCGGCTTTGGTGTACATGCTTACTGCTTTGGCTAGTTCAGGGAACGATTCAAGGTACAGGTGCGTGTATCCAAGCTCCTGGGCTAATAGCAGGCTTTTGTCTAATAGTTGCAGCCCTATGCCTTTGCCCCTGGTTTCTGCTTCCAGGTAAAATTTCACTAATTCAGCATAGCCTTCAGGAAGGCCATCGGTAGGGTACACGCCACATCCGCCAATGATTTCCCCATTTTCTTCGGCCACCAGGTAAGCACTTCCCGGCGTCTGGAAAAGCTGGTAAAGCTGATCTGTGGTGGGGTCTGTGTAAACAGTACCTGGCCGGTCAATCTTGAATTCCCTGAAAACCTTTCTTATGAGGTCCGCCAGCGGCTGGTTGTCTCTTTCCTCAATGGCTCTGATAGTGATACTCATGTTCTTTTTGCCTTGCTCTTTAATGCAGAAGTGTTCAAGATAAAATCACCTCTCCAGTCTCTGAGCAAAAGTAGTGACTGTAGGCAAGAACATAGTCTGACATTCGCAACTTCTTCGGTTTACCGCCTCTGCTCTCCTTTCAGGCCAGAATCAACCCTACCCATACTGTTTCAATCTACCACCGTATAAGTACGTATTTACTTTTGATTAAAGCACGTAGTGAAACATTACCCCACGCCACTAGTATCACTCTAATACAATTTTACTGTTTGTTTCAGGACTGAAACAAGAAAACTGCTGACAAGCAACGCATACTTAAATAGATGTCTCACTTTAACTACCAAGGAGAATTCTCATGCTAGCAATGAATTACCGAGGACCATTACGGGTCCGGGCCAGCCAGAAACCAATGCCACAGATTGAGCACCCCCAGGATGCTATTGTAAGGGTAACCCGTTCCTGTATCTGTGGATCTGATCTACACTTATACAACGGTTCTGTGCCAGACACCCGTGTGGGCATGACCTTTGGGCATGAGTTCACCGGTATAGTAGAAGAAGTTGGTTCTGAAGTAACTAAAATAAAAGTGGGAGACCACGTGCTGGTTCCGTTCAACATAGCCTGTGGCGAGTGCGTGTTCTGTAAGCAGGAAATGTACGGCAACTGCCATGAATCCAACCCCCAGGCCACAGCCGTAGGCGGTATCTTCGGGTACTCCCACACCGCTGGTGGCTATAATGGTGGCCAGGCCGAATATGCCCGGGTGCCTTACGCCAACGTAGGTCCAACCGTCATCCCAGAAGGCATGGACCCAGATGATGCCGTTCTGTTGACCGACGTGGTACCTACCGGCTACCAGGCCGCTGAAATGGGCGGTATTCAGAAAGGTGACACGGTAGTAGTATTTGGAGCCGGGCCAGTAGGTATTATGGCTGCTAAATGCTCGTGGCTGTTTGGTGCAGGCCGGGTGATCATCATTGACCAGGTGGACTATCGCCTTGAGTTTGCCCGTAACTATGCTCAGTGCGAGGCCTACAATTTCAATGAAATAGGAGACCCTGTGGTATTCATGAAGAAAACGACCGACTGGATGGGTGCTGATGTATGTATTGATGCCGTAGGTGCCGAGGCCGCCGGTAACGCCATGCAAACCATAACAGGTAGAAAATTGCTGTTACAGGCAGGTTCTGCCACCGCGCTTCACTGGGCCATCAACTCAGTTAAGAAAGGTGGAATTGTTTCTATTGTGGGGGTTTACGGTCCTACTGACAACCTGGTACCTATCGGGAACGTGCTAAACAAAGGCATCACCATCAGGGCAAACCAAGCTTCCGTAAAACGCCTGCTGCCTAGATTGATTGAGCACGTGCAAAATGGAGTCCTGAATCCTAAAGCGCTTATCACGCACCGCATCCCGTTGGAAGAAGTTTCTGATGCCTACCGCATCTTCTCAGCCAAGTTGGACAACTGCATCAAACCTGTTCTTATTTCACCATCAGCCGGAATGTAAAGGAGAAACGCCATGGAAAATATAACGAATGACTATTCGCACATCAAGGGATGGGGCATAGATGCCGATCCGAAGAATGACCCCACGTATCCCATGAAAAAACGCAACAACGGCGAGCACATGGGCTATTCCTGGACTAGACCCACCTTACAACCTGAAACGGTAGAGGTGCTCCACTCCATTGAGCGGCCCAACGTAACTGCTGTTTTTGGGACTTCTACCCCACCATCGGGATTGAGCGGTATGATCAGACGCCTGGCCTTCAAGAAAAGCGAGAACGATTACGGTCACTGGCTACCTCTGATTCTGGCAGACCGCATCAATGTGGTGGAAGGAATCATTGAAGACCTTAGAAGCGGTATTGTGCCTAACATCTTTGCTGAAAAAGGCATGAAAGCCGAATGGAAGCACAACCGTTCTGGAGTGATCAGGCAAATGGCCGTAACTGCCATTATAGCCTACGGGTTTGTTGCCTTTTACAGAGCCAAGAAAAGAAGAGACCGGGGATACTAATCCATCCTTGTGACAAAAAAGAGAAGCCCGACAGTTAACGACTGCCGGGCTTCTCTTTTTTGATTTATATATATTGCTGATTCCTCTGTTTATCTTGAACTACCAATCAGCAGTTTGAATCGAAAAGGGTATCAGAAGCTATTTTAACCGTACTTTCCTAAAACAAGCTATAAGGAAGAAGCTTCTGAAAAAAATAGATGTTTTTTCATGGCTATGCTTCACAAGAACCAGTATTACTGCACCGCAATCTTCAAGACTACCTTTCGCACTACCTCATCAGTGGCTAACGGCGCATGGGTATCTTCCGGGAAGAAAATGGTATAGAAACTGGCCGGAACGTCAAACCAACTGTTAGGTTTGTCCGGAAAAAACATGATGTCTTTCTCCTCGGTATACGGTTCACTGGCCTCACTGCATGCGTTCAGGTCTTTCCAGCCTATGTGATCAAGGCCAGTTATCACATATTGAATGTCAATGTACTTTCGGTGGGCTTCCAATTTTGCGTTTGCTTTTGAAAACCCGGGACCTTCAGAGATGATGGCGAAGAGCTCCATCCCCACAAGTTCATGCTTCCCCAACGGCAGGTTGGCTACATCAGCTTCCTTTAAAAACGTAAAAGCCTGCTCAAATAAAGGGTGCATACCTGTATAGCGTGCGGAGTTGGAGAGTTTATCTAAAATCATGGGATGGATTGACTAGTAATGAAGTTTCGTTTAAAGGTATTTAAATCAGGTAGACCTATTTACAATTTTTATCAAATAAACCCTTCTGTTTTCGGCCGGCTTTTCACAAAAGGGCTTAAGAACAGACTATTGAATCTGCCACAGCATTTCATATTGCCCTAGAATCTCCTGAATTTTTCGGTTCTGTAGAAATTGTAACGTGCTTTCTCCCCGGCCATCTACGTTGATAACACTAACCATTGGCGATGAGGTTAGTGAAACCAACTCCTGCAAAAGCGCTTGCCCAATGCCTTTGTTGCGCCATTCTGGTGCTATGGCTAACTGCGCAATGGAACCCGTCATGGGGTACACCACTCCATACCCCACACATTGGTCTTTCACGTTTGCTTCTACAATCCGCACGTAGTTGATGCTGCGGTCTACGGCGGCGGTATGGTGTTGCCAACTTGGCTCCATGTCCCAGAAAGTTTGGTAAAGAGGCCAATCAGGAGAGGAAACTTTTTGAAAAGACACTTCCTCCGGTGCATGACTATGCCAAGCCAGATCTTCTTTGGATCCTCTGAAACACCTAAGGCTGCGGATGATCTCAAACCCTAAACTCTGGTAAACCTTAAGGGCCCGGGTATTTTCCTGAATTACCTCCAGCAAGCATTGCTCCACCCCCAGCTTTCTCAAAAGAGGCACGCAGAACTGGTACATTTGCTGGGTCAAAGCCTTCCCTCTCGCCTCTGGCACTACTCCCGTGCCTGCATTATACGCGGTCCTTTTCCCTTGCCAGGTGCCTAAGCTGTTAAAGATAAACCCTACCGGGGTGTAGTCTTGCATGGCCAGCGGAGCTACCTCTGGAGTAAGTCCGTCCCGAAGCAGTTTCATTTCCATGATGGGCTCGGTAAGCACCATGGGCTGTACGTAATCTGAAAAAGCATTATTGAAGAGCGTGCAAAGCTGGCCTACAGAGGCAGATTCTGCAAAAGCAAAGGTCATAGAAGTGCGCGTAAAAAGGACACGCCAAATAACGAAATCAGGGATGAGAATCAAAATTGACCACTGTCAGGAGCAAATTTTGAGAACTAATCTGCCTTCAAAAAAGAAAAAATGAACGGGTACCTGTTCATTTGGTGTTGGTGGGTTTAAGCATTTTAGGGCTATTTTTATTTAATTACCCCTAAAACGGCGAGTGAATGAGGTGGGTATTAGTGCCAGCCTATTCAGATTAAGTTATTATATTTGTTAGATTAGGCTCTCAGTATTTACCGTAGAAAAGGGTAAACTAGTCCAGAACTCCATCCGCCTCCCCAATAAGACATTCATATTCAGGAGGATATTTCACAAGATTTAGGGGAAGATGGTACTCAGCTTTTCCGGCAACTGGAGACCTTATTTTTTTGAAAACAAGAATTATCTATATAAAGGAAATTGACCTGTGGGATGTAGTTCATGTTCTAGTGGCGGCTGCGGCACCAAAACCACCTCTGCCGATGGCACTGAGGTAGTGGCGGGTTGCAAAAGCAACGGCGGTTGCAGCACGGGAGGCTGTAACCGATTAAATGTATTTGATTGGCTCTCAGACATGGAAATTCCCGTGTCTTTTAAAGAGTTTGATATAGTAGAGGTACGCTTCAAAGGCGGTCGCAAAGAGTTTTTCCGGAACATTAATCGTATTCCGCTCATCACCGGCGATGCCGTGGTAGTAGATGTGCCTAATGGGCACCACATTGGACACGTGTCATTGAAAGGCGAGTTAGTGCGCCTGCAGATGAACAAAAAGAAGGTCCAGAACAATGAGGAGATCCGGAGCATCTACCGCGTGGCCACTGAGAAAGACATGGAAAAGTTCAACCTCGCCCGCGAGCAGGAACCGGCTACCATGTACCGGGCCCGTGCCATTGTGCAGGAGCTGAAACTCAAGATGAAACTCTCAGACGTAGAGTATCAGGCCGATAAAACCAAAGCCACCTTCTTCTATTCTGCCGATGACCGGGTAGATTTCAGGGAACTGATCAAAAAACTGGCCGAGGAGTTCAAGGTAAGAATTGAGATGCGCCAGATCAGCCTTCGGCATGAAGCCGGGCGATTGGGCGGTATTGGGTCTTGCGGACGGGAACTGTGCTGCTCTACCTGGCTCACTGATTTCAGAAGCGTTTCTACTACTGCGGCGCGTTACCAGAACTTGTCTTTAAACCCCAGTAAGCTTTCTGGCCAGTGCGGGCGCCTTAAGTGCTGCCTCAACTATGAGCTGGAAACCTACATGGATGCGCTGAAGGACATTCCTAACGTGAACCGTCCGCTGCAAACCAAAGCCGGGGATGCCTTCCTGCAGAAGACAGACATCTTCCGCCGCATCATGTGGTTCGGGTACCGTGGAGACAGCAACTGGTTTCCGGTAACGGTAGAGCGTGTGCACGAAGTGCTTAAAATGAACGCCGCCGGTGAAATGCCAGAAAACCTGGCTGAGGAGGTGAAAAAGCAACTACCAGAAGTGGTAGACTTTGTAGAAGCCCTGGAAGGAAACCTGGACCGCTTAGACGAGCAATACAAAGCAAAGAAAAAGCGCAGCAAGAAAAAGAAAGGCAGTGGCAACGTGGCCACGGCTACGGAGGTATTGGCACAGGCTGCTCCTACCCCAGAGGTTCGCAGAGACCAGCCTACCGGCAAATCTTCCGGCGAGCAGCGCAGGCCTAAGCCAGAGCGCGGGGGCAACAAACCAGAAGGAAGCGAGAACCGTCCGCCCAAACCAGAACGTGAGGCACAAGCAAAGGGTCAGCCGCCGCAAGGCAAGCCCCGTCCAGAACGCGAACCGCGCCCAGAACGGGAGCCTCGTCCGGAGCGTGACCAGAATCAAAACCAGAACCGTGGGCCTAGAGACAACAATCGCCCTCCGCGCCAAGACCGTTCTCAGAACCAGCGTCCGCCGCAAAACAAGCCACAGCCTATAAGCGCGCAGGCACCGGCCTCAAGTGCCGTGGCAGCACCGGAAAGGGCAGAACGTGGGCCACGTCCGGAGGGAGAGCAACGCAGCCGCCGAAACCGCAACCGGAATAACCGTAACCGCAAACCAGGTGGGGCAGAAGGCGCCGCTCCAGTCCCTCAAACCGAAGGATGATCATGAGAAAGCGTTTTCCCCTTTTCATGTTTTTGCTAAGCCTTGGTTTGTTTTTAGGGAGTTGTGACAGCAACCGGGTCTTTGAAGAAGTGCAGGACATTCCTGATAACCAGTGGCCGGTGAGGTTGTCTCCTACGTTTGCGTTTGAGGTGACAGACACCACCCAAGCCTACAACGTCTTCTTCAACGTACGCAACGCGCTGCATTACCCGTTCTACAACCTGTACCTGCGGCATTACCTTATTGGCCCAGATGGACAGCAAGTGAACTCCATGCTGCATGAAATGTACCTCATGGACCCCAAAACCGGTGAACCCAAAGGCAAAGGTGCCGGAGATATTTTTGACCATCAGTTCAGGGGGCTAAAAAACATCCGGTTCCAGAGGGCTGGTCAATACAAGATCAGGCTGAACCAATACATGCGCCAGGACCCCTTACCCGGCATCATGGCCATTGGGGTACGCGTAGAGAAAGCAACTGAATAGCCTGTATAAAAGTCATTTACAGAAAACCCGTTTGTGGCCCGATTTTCGCAAATCAAGTCACAAACGGGTTTTCTGTCTTTTAACGGGTTTCCCCTACACTGCGTATTTTAACGGATGCAACCCTGCGTTTAAAAATGAGTATGTGTACGAACCTAAATGCTATTCTGCCTTATGAAAATTGTCCTTGAGCTGCTTGGTTGCTTTGTTGTGCTGGCGTCACTTCTCACGCTAGTGAAAAGCACCTACTGGTGGATAAGGATCCTGGATTTTCCAAGGGTTCAGGTAGCGGTATTGGGTACATTTATCTTAGGGCTTTATGGATATCTGTATGGGTATGAATTAGTGACCCAAAAAATCTTTGCAGGACTGCTGGTATTAGCTATTGTGAATGAGCTGGCGCACGTGTACAAATTCACCCCCTTCGTACGGGCGCAGGCACTCCATTCTAAGATTAAAGCCCCTAAGAACTCTTTCGGGATCATGATTTCCAATGTCAGGATGTCTAACAAGCGCTTTGACCGCTTCCTGAAGGTAGTGAAAGATACTGATCCAGACTTATTGCTGGTCAATGAACCCAATCATGCGTGGGCAAACGCTATTTCTGAACTGGATGACCGGTACCCCTACTGCATAAAAGAACCTCTGGAAAACACCTACGGAATGATGTTTTTTAGCAAGTTCAAGCTTACCCATACTGAAGTCAGGTATTTGGTGGAGGAAGGAATTCCTTCTTTCTACATGCATGTTGAGTTACCCACCGGGAAGATTTTTGACCTTTTCACGGTACACCCGCAGCCACCGCATCTACACAAAGACACAGACACCCGTGAGACGGAACTGCTTACCGTAGCCAAAATGGCCAAGGAGTCACCATACGCCAGCATTGTGGTGGGAGATTTGAACGATGTGGCCTGGTCTTATACTACCAACCTTTTCCGGAAGATAAGTGGTCTGCTGGATCCGCGCATAGGCCGTGGTTTCTACAACACCTATAATGCCTTTGTTCCTTTCTTTAGGTACTCATTAGACCATATCTTTTATGATCCAGCGTTCAGGCTTATCAGAATGAAACGCCTGCCTTTCTTTGGCTCAGATCACTTCCCTATCTTCATCAGGTTAAACTATGAGCCCTTAGAGGCAGATGAACATGATGTGCCAGAACCAGATCAGGAAGAAAAGGAAGATGCAGAGGAGTTAATGAACAAGTTGGAAGTGGACCCTACCCCCACAAGTTTAAACTCAAATACTGCCTCTACAACCAGAGATGTGATTATGTAAAAACCATGTGAGAAATTAATAAAAATATAGAGCCTCTTCTTCCGCTTCCCTTAGGTTCTATAATTAATATACGCCCGTGCAAACGAGAAAACTCGCCTTTGCACGGGCGTTTTCTGTATAGGCAAAACTTTAAAATTAAAACTAAACTAGAATTCTACATCTTCCTTTAGAACGCTTTGTAATCACTTTCGCAAAAACACCTTAGATTCTTCTAATCCCTTTAGAAATAAACTCCTATTAAATCTTTCTTGATTAAAAAATCACAAAGGAGCCGTTAACCATGCAAACACCCGTTCGTATAGTATAAACACTTGTCCTGAAAAATAAGCATGACTTTATTTTCAGGAGCAGGGTATTCCAACTTACCATTCTTTAACCAAAAACAAAGGAGATTTAACCATGAACGAAAATCAAAAAGAGCAACAAAAAGATAATCAGGGCTCCTCAACTGGTTCTGGTGGCAGCACAGGAACTAACGCTTCTTCATCGGGTGGTATGGGCACAAGCTCAAACGCAGGAACTTCTTCTCCTGGATCTACTGGTTCACAGGGTGGTGCTGGTTCAACCCCTGGCTCTACCGGTTCAAGTGGATCAGGATTCGGGTCAACTACAGGGTCAGGTAGCACAGGTACTTCCGGCTTAGGTAGCACAAGCGGTTCAAGTGCAGGAACGTCTGGAGCTTCAGGATCTGGAACCACTGGGGGCACAACTTCTGGCATGGGCGGCTCTTCTACTGGTAAAATAGGCACTTCTTCTACTTCAGATAGCTCTTCAGGTAAGAAAAATGGTGGAAGCAAAACTGCAACCGGTGCCACTTCTTCCACTCCAAAGGCAGGTTCTAAAGCAGGATCTTCCACTACAGCAAAATCATCAGGAGATAAATCCGGGTCAGGAAAAACTTCTGGCTCTTCAGATGACTCTTCAGATTCTACCAATAACTCAATGGCAGGCTCTTCTGCTTCTATGGGCAGTGGCATGGGCTACGGTGGCTCACAAGGCGGGGATTCCGGCAACCAGAGCAGCTCATCTATGAGCGGTATCAGCGGCGGCGGAAACCAGGGCGATGACCGTCACCAAGGTGGCTACGGCTCACAAGGCGGTGGCAACTATGGCGGAGGTCAGGGCGGTTACGGCGGCGGATCGCAGGGAAATAGCGGCTCATTTGGCGGTGGCAACTCTTGGAACAACCATGATGACCAAAGCAACCGTTATGGCTCTATGGGCGGCGGAAACTACGGCGGCTCGCAAGGAAGTTCTAACTACGGCCAAGGCGGCTACGGCGGAAACAGCAACCAGGGCGGTTCTAACTATGGCCAGGGTGGCTACGGCGGCTCCATGGGAGGTGGTGGAAACCACGGTGCACAAGGCGGCTACGGCGGAAACTCAGGCATGGGCAGCAACCCATACGGCATGAGCTCACAAGGCGGGTACGCCGGTAACTCCAGCCGTTCAGAGTCTGACCGCGGCGGATATTCAAACTACGGTGGCTCTGGCTACTATGGAAACCAAATGGGCTACGGCACTGAAAGCGGCTACGGCATGCACGGTGGCGGAGGTCAAGGCAGCGGCCACGGTGGATACAGCCAGGGCTACAGCAACCAGCAAGGCGGCAATTATGGCGCTATGGGCTCCAGAGGCGGTTCTTACAGCGAAGAATACGGCTCACGTGGCGGTTCTTCCCGTGGTGGCCAAGGCTACGATGGAAACTCTGATTACGATGGTGGCTACAGCCAAGGAGGTACCCGGTACAGCACCCAGAACCAGGGAGGTCAGGGTGGTAGCAACTACGGCTCACATGACATGGGCTCAAGAGGCGGCTACGGCGGAGCTTCAGGCTCAGGCATGGGGTCACGTGGTGGTTACGGTGGCTCCTCTGGATCAGATATGGGCTCACGAGGTGGCTACGGCTCATCTATGGGCGGAAACAATGAGTGGCAAGGTGGTGGCGGCGGCTCACGTGGCGGTCGTGGCAATGACAACAGCGGCTATGGCTCTATGAGCGGTGGCAGCGGCCAAGGTGGTTACAGCACCCACAATGCACAAGGTGGTGACTTTGGTTCACGCACCTCTCATGGTGGCGGCGGTTACGGCTCACAAGGCAGCAGCTACGGCCAAGGTGGTCATGGTGGAGGAAGCTTCGGCGGATCTAACTATGGTAACATGGGCAATGACATGGGATCACGCGGGGGTTACGGCTCATCTGGAACCGGCTCACGTAACGGTGGTCATGAGCACGGCCATGGTGGCTCTTCTACCGGCGGTGGTTACGGCGACCAAAGCCGTGACTACGGCATGGGCGGCTACGGCCAAGGCGGAAGCAGCTACGGCGGCTCCAGCGGATATGGTTCTTCTTCTACCGGCGGCATGGGTTCACGTGGCGGCTACGGCAGCCAGGGTGGACAGTCTTCTTACGGTGGCGGCGGATCTGGCTACGAGAACCGTTCACAATACGGCCGTACTAACCAAGGTCATGATGACCACTCCAATGACCATAACCGTGGCGGACGTTCATCTAGAGGCGGTTCTTCGTCAAGAGATGAAGATCGTGACTAGTCATTAACTATATTCTTTTAAACAAAAAGCCTCGTTGTTATCAACGGGGCTTTTTGTTTAGGCATTCCGTAAGTAAGCAACCTGTTCAAACGGCTAGGTCCTGCTTTGGGGTTGATTATGGAAAATCAGCCTTAAAGCAGGACCTAGCCGTTTAGATTTCTGATAGTTTAGAAACAGTGTTTGTGAGCTTCCAGGAACTCCTCAAAGGTATAGGGCTCCTTCCCAATCAATTCCTTTACTGTGCTGGTTAACCCTGAAGTATAGCCAGCGCGGGTGATAGCGCCTAGTTCCAGCAAGCTTTCCGTCATCCACTCAGGTAGCCCTTGCTGTTGCATGGCCGTACGGGCAGTATCTTCGGGTACATCCATGTAGTTGATTGGTCGGCCAAGGACTCTGGTAAAGATTTCCGCTACTTCATTTCCTGAAAGCGCCTGAGGGCCGGTAAGCGTATAGGCCATACCCGTGTGCTCTGAGGGGTTCATTAAGACATGGGCCGCTACTGCGCCAATATCCCGCACATCAATGTAACCGGCACGGCCCTCTCCGTTGGGCTGGTAAAAGACGTTATTTTCTTTGATGGTAGGCGCATATTGGTTTGTGAAGTTCTGCATGAACCCACTTGGCCGAAGCATGGTGCTGGGTAACCCCGAAGATTTTAAATATTCTTCGGCTTGCCGATGCCATCTTCCAATCTGGATGCCTGGTTCTGCGTCTGCCCCAATCACTGAGAGCCTGACCACGTGCTTCACCCCGGCGGCTTTGGCGGCATCAACCAGTTGTTGCGCCATCTCTACCTGGTCCTGGGCAAACGGTGTAATAAGAAAAGCGGTACCTACGCCTGTGAAGGCTACCGCTAGGCTCTCTGGTCTGGAGAAATTAATTTCCGTTAGGTCCACGCCGGGCAGTCGTTTCAGGTTATCTCCTTTTATAAGGGAATGTACGCCAGCCCTTACGTTTGCACCTAACGCCGAAAGCGCCTTTACGGTAGCAGAACCTACAGTACCCGTGGCGCCGGTCACTAAAATGATCTTAGACATGCTGTACAAATTGAAATAATGGAGAAAAACCGCTTACGTTTTTAGGCTCTTTTGATGAAAATAACCAGTAAATAATTCAGAAACCTGGACACGAGCTATAAGCTTGTGCCAGCAACGAACAGTTGAAAAGAACTTCATCATGTTGGTTTCGTCCACAAAGATTTGAAACAAGAAGTTCTAATCTAAAAATCGCAAAGCCAGTTACTTCTTCAAGCTCAGCATGAACAACCGACCGGCTTCGTTGGAAATCATCATATCAGTGTCATTGACAAAAACGAGCCCTTCGGCCTGGCCTACTTTGCCTAGAGGAATTTGTTCTTTCTTGCCTTTGAACACTTGCTCTGGGTTGTCTGCTTCAAACAAATACGCCCAACCCTCACCCAGAAGGGCAATGTGGCGGCCATTTGGTGAAATATCAGCGGCGGTGATTTTCGTAGTGATTTGCACACTGTCCAAGGCAGTCACGGTTTGGGAGGCGCCAGGCTGGTTGGCTACTTTGTAAAGCTTCACCCAGTCGCCTTTGCCACGGTTCTTAGTGAAAAGATAGAAGGCGTTGTTGTGCATAAGAAAACCTTCCACGTCAAAGTTCAAACCGCTCTTTGATGGCGGAAACTCCGTCTGGTCTGCATATTTGAACGGAATGGTTCCTACTACCTTTTTAGATTTTTCGTCTACCTTCAGAATCTGGAGGTCTTGGCGGGTGTTCTCATTGTTGCCCATGTCGCCAATGTACAGGAATCCGTCTGAGCCGCGGGCTACGTCTTCCCAGTCCGTGTTCCTGGCGCCCTGCACGTTCATGGTTTCCAGCAGCTCGCCAGATTCATTGATCTTGTACAGAACTGCTTCGTTTCCGGCATCTGGGTGGGTCCAGAAATGGCCGTCTGCCGAGGCTTCCAGGCCAGAGCTTTCAGGCACGGACTTTTTACCCATCTTGCTCATTTCCAGCAGATCGTAGTTGTGGTTCACTTCAAAACCTTCAGAGGCCGGATTCTTGTCTTTCTTTTTCTTTCCTTCTTCTTCAGTAAGGTCTGCGGAGCTTTCTTCTGTTTTGGCCGCGCCAGAGTCACAGGCTACGGCAATAAGAAGACACAAACCTGCGGTGATTTCCAGTAATTTATCTTTCATCTTTTTGGGACAGTTCGCTTAGTTTTTGCCAAACCTGTTTGGGCTGGCTCCAGAACTGACGACTGTACACGGCCCCGAATTTCCAGCCCCGGGCTTTGAGACGCAGGGGCACGTCGGCATGAGAGGCCTTGGCAGAAGGTCGGCGGAAGTACAAATCGTCGTCGGTTAATACTACGGCCTCGTACCTATTGCCGTTGCGGAAAGTAAGGTCGGCAAAGGGAAGTTCTAACGACATTTCGGTTTTTGTACTATTTTGCCCAAACTGAGCCAATAACGTGGGGTACAATAACAACGCCGACGGGATGCTGGTAGCCGGCGACGGTTGGGGCGTAAACCCGTTCTCGCTTACCTCCCGCGCAAAGGCCAGGTACTCTCTCAGCAACTTGGGGCCAGGGTGTTTCACGTTCTCGGTAGGGAATTGCTCTGGCCACAAACTGGTCACCACGTACACCCTTTTGATGGCCCGCGTAATGGCCACGTTCAACCGGTTCTCGCCTTTGGCCGCGTTCAGACTTCCGAACATGGCGCGTACCACGCCCGAGACATCTGGCGCGTAGCCAATAGAAAAAATGATGTATTGCCGCTCATCGCCCTGAATGTTCTCAATGTTTTTGATGATGAGTTCCTCGGGGAGTTTCACGTTTTGGGTTAGGGCCTGCTCTTCCAGTAAATCCTGCACCAACTGCTGCTGCGGGAAGTTGAAGGTGATCACGCCAATGTTGGTTTCTCCTTTGGCGATGAGTTCAAAGACCAGATCCCGCACGCGTTCAGCCTCTACCCGGTTGGTCTGGTTTTCCCAGACGCCGTCTACTTTGAGGTACTGCAGCGCAGGCTTAGTAGTGTTCATGGCCTCCAGCTTAGGGATAAGCTGCAGTTTATCACGGTAGAAGTTGCGGTTAGAGAACTGAATCAGTTCTGGGTACTGGCTGCGATAATGCTCAGAAAGCAGCGTCTGCGGCAGGTGCAATGCACTTAACTGCAACAAAGACTCTACCAGCAGTTCCTCGGTTTCTTCCTCGTCGGTCCCGAAGCGCACGCGGTACAGATCTGAGGGTCCTAGCTGCTGCTCATCGCCGGCAATCACCGCCTGGTTAGCCCTGATCATGGCCGGAATCCCCACTTCGGCAAAACACTGTGAGGCTTCGTCAAAGATGACCAGGTCAAAAATCCGCTCCAGCGGAAACAAGGCTGAAACAGTCTCGGGCGACGCCAGCCAGCACGGCAACAGTTGCCGTATTTCCTCTCCAAATTCTGCATTCAGCTTCCGGAGGGGAAACAGCATGCGTTTTTTGCTTACCTGAGTGAGGAGCCGGCGGTACGTAACTGGGTTGCCCAGCCGGTTGTACTCCATATTTTTGTAGGTCTGCTCCCGTAGGTTCAGGAGGATGATTTGGCGGCTGAGGTCGGCTTTCTGCTTTATTTTTTCCTGCAGTTCAGTTTCCAGCCGCTCCAGTTCACCCGTGCTCACAATGGTCAGAACTGGATTTTGGCCTTCCAGTTGCTGGAGCCAAGCCAAAAGCACACTATTTTCCAAGGCCTGAAGTTGCGCTTCCACGCTTTCTGGCATGGTCATGCGCAGTTCTGTTAGCCACGCCTTCAGTTCCGGGAAAAAGGTGTGGACTAAGGCATCAAAAGAAACCATGCGGTCAAAGTGCTCTGACAGAGATTGCGTGAGTTCCTGCGTGGCAGCTGGGTTGGTAGCGATGGTTTCAATCTGCGAGGGCATGAGCCAGCGTTCCCATTCCAGCAATTCATGTTGCAATTGTTGGAGCTTTGGCAGCGTTTCTGTGAAAAGGGTCTGGAAACGCTCAGAGGATAACTGAAGTAGTTCATCGGGGAGCACATCATAGGTCATGAGCCGCTGCAGGGTTTTGCGTTGCTCCCACGCCCGTTGTAAGGCTTCCCCCTCCTGCACAGCCTCTGTTCCAAAAAAATCCGCCGGAATAGCCAAGGTTGGCTCCAAGACCTGCAGGTTTTTCCATTGCGCTTGTAGCGCTTCCCAACTCTTTAAGCTCGCCCGTAAATGCTCTACGGCGGTATCAGGATTGGAGAGATGTTTACTTTCAGCGAAGGCGGCCAGCTTCTTTTTGTCAGAGGAGAACGCCCACTGAATTTTACCCATAAACCCGCTGTGCGCCTGATCGTATGCGGCCAACAGCTGCGTCAATTGCTGGGCCTCGGCGTGCGAAAGTTTAGTTTGGGTAGCCTCTGTGTCTTTCTGCAACTGTGCCAATTGCGTCTCGCGCTGCTTCTGATCTTTGATTTGGGCCAGATTTCCGAAAAACAGGCGAGATACGGCTTTATCTCTTAATGCCTCCTGCAGGGCTTGAAGGGTTGGCAGTTCCTGCAGCAGAGCTTGAAGGGCATCCCAAGGTTCAGCTTGCAAAGGTAGCAATGGCTGCACCTGGGCAGCAGTGGCTTGCGCGGTTGCCGGAATCTGGGTAAGGAGTTGAGTTAGTTTCTGGCGCTCAGCCCAGGTATGGAGGTGAAAGGACCTCCTGTCGTTCCACGGGAAATCAGAGTTATGCAACAACACGGCATCCTGCAGGTAATGCAACAGGCGCGGGCGCCACTCCTGCCAGGTAGTAGCTGTGAAATGGCGGTAAATGCCTTCGGCGGAAATGTGCGGCGCGCGTGGGTTGCTGCGCAGGTACAGTTCTTTGGGCGACCAGCCGCAGGTATGCGTGTCAAACAATGCTTCTTTCAGGCTGTTCAGGCGCTCTGAGATTTGGTTGATATGGCGACTGGTTTCCAGGAATTGCCGTTCGGCTTGGATGTTCCCTAAGGCTACGTTCTGGCGTTGGTATTCTTCTACCTGCTCAATCTGGTAACGTATTTTGGAGAACACGGCCGGCCGATCCAGGTTCAGGTCGTGCACCAGGGCGGAGAACTGGTCCAGTCCCGTGGTAGACAACCGCTGGTACACCACATCTAAAGCCGCTCGTTTCTGGCAGACCACCAGCACACTTTTGCCGCGCGCCAAGTAATCAGAGACCAAGTTGCAGATGAGCTGCGATTTGCCCGTGCCTGGCGGTCCCTGCACCACCACACTCTGCCCTGATTTAACCTGGCGCAGCGCCGCTTCCTGCGAGGCGTCAGCGTCAAAGGCGGTGAAGAGTTGCTGCTCCAGTTGGGCGTGCACTGCGTTTACTTCTACTTGTGGCAAGAGCAGTTCTTCCAGAGATTCCACCGGCGGATTTTCCAGCAGATCATCATAGTCTGCCAATTGGTAAGAGCCCGCTTGCGGGAAGATGCCTAAGACGGCCTCGGGCTGAAGTTTGAGTTGGCCCGGCTTCCAGGATTTCTCCAGGTCTTCGCGTTTGTAGGCTTTGTAGGGCTGCAGCAGGTCTTTCAGCAGTTCCTGATTGAAGTTGATTTTAACATTGCTTTCCTTTAGGAGCTCATACAACTTAGTGCGGAACTGAAGGTCATCGGAAGGAAACTCGTCAAAATCCTCTTCCATGAGCGCCTCATCTGGAGTCAAGTTGAGATAGTGCGCGTAGGCAAGCAGAAAGCTTTTGTTGAAAAAAGCGGGAGTGTCTTCTTGGCGCACCAACTGCCATTGGCGTTTCTCGTTCACTCGCAGCTCCACAGGGAAAAACAGCAGTGGGCAGCGCACCAGCGTGCCATCCGGGAAAGCTCCTTCCACAAAAGGCCAGCCCACAAACAATTCTTTCGCGCCCCGCTCCTCCCAGATCATGTGCGCCCGCCGCTGAATGGTTTTCAAGCTTTTGGTGAGGGATGCCAGAGCGGCATCACGGGCATCGGCTACTTCGCAGAGGATGATGTTCTGCTTGCCGGCCAGCAGGTCTTTCACGTAGTCGTAAGAGGGTCCTTTGTGAGCATGGTCTAAGGCATGAAGATCCAGGTGAAGGCTCGCAGAAGGCTTGAGCAACACCAGGGAACGGTTAGAGCCGCTGAGGTTCAGGAGCCGACGCTGGTATTGCTTAAGCAGGTGCGGAAGTGGAGTTCTGGGGTTTGGCATGGGAAGTTTCAGGAAACAGGAATGCTAGGGTAAGAGAACAGGCGGAGCCCGCGCTCTGGGTTAACTGTTTTGCTTTCTAAACGGTTACTTTTCTGCGGTTGGTACTCCTATGCGCACCATCGCCCTGGTAAATTAAGTAATGTAGGTTGGATTACAAATCAGGGGGGAGAACTAGCTAATTCTATAGAATCGGCTTGGGGTTAGAAATGTGGGGATTACCCACAAGGAATTGCCCCTGCATTTGTAAAGTCTGCTGAATGCATTGGCAATCTATTTTACCGCATTTTTCAGAAAACAGCTTCTAAAGCTGTTGGCTTGCATGCTTTATGGCTTTGCCTGAGTTTTAGGCAGCGGAAGGTAGATGGTGACCGGAGTGCCTTGCCCCAGGGCTGAATCTATTTCCATGGTTCCGTTCAAAAGGTTGATCCGGCCCCTGATAGACTTAAGACCTATGCCTCTGCTGTCCAACTGGTTGGGAAGAAAGCCGATGCTGTTGTCTTCCACTTCCAACACCAGCGCGCCGCGCTGCTCCCGTAAGATGATTCCGGCTTCGGTGGCCTGGGCGTGTTTGACCACGTTGTTGACCAACTCCTGCGCAATGTGGTACACCACTAGTTCTAGGTGCTTGTCTAGGGGAGTATTCAAGTTGAATAACCAGCACCTTAACTTAAGTTGCGGACTGTTAAAAGTAGAGCAGATGTCTTTGATAGCGGCATCCAGCCCCAGATTAGAAAGGGGTGTTGGGATTAACTCATGCGACAAAGAACGGGTTTGCTGAATGGCTTTCTCCAGGATTCCATCTGCTTTGGACACACTCTCTGCCAAAGGTGGGGTACTGGTAATGTTTTCATCTCCCAGCACCTGGCCCAAGTTCAATTTTGCGGCGTACAGGAGTTGGGCAATGCCGTTGTGTAGGGCTTCGGCGATGCGGCGGCGCTCAGCATCCTGCGTGTTCAGAATGGCCAAGGCTAGTTCTTTCTGCTGGTCCAGTTTGATTCTGAGGTTTTCATCTTCCAGGCATTGCATCTCGGTGATGTCCCAGTTCACACCTAAAACCTTCGCGGGACTTCCGTCTGCCCCGGGCACCACCGTTCCTTTCACCCGAATCACTTTTAACCCCTGTTCAAGCTGTAGTCTTAGTGTCTCATCAAAAGGCTGCGGGTTTGACTGTAACGCATTGATAATATTGCTGGCGGCTTCTTTATCTTCCTCCTGCACGTACTCTAATAAGATTTCTGTCCACTGGCCTTCTCCCTGGCCTACCTGCAACAGGTGCCCCAAGCCTTCTGACTAGGTAAACGTGTCTGAGGCAATGTCATACTCCCAACTGCCCATGCCCACCAGTTCTTCTGATTGCTGCAGAATCTTGAGGTGCCTGGTGATTTCTTCCTAGGCTTTCTTTACCTGGGTAATATCACGGGCAATGCTTAAAACAGTGTTTACCGTGCCGTCTGGCAGACACTCCGGCACCAGCCTGGCTAAAAGATGAACCTATCCTTCCGGCGTTTGGATGTCACAGGAGTGGTCCTGGGGTTGGCCCGAGGCGAACACTTTCTGCAGACTTTCCAGAAAAGGCCTGGCCACCTCCTGTATGATTCCCATTTCCAGGTTAGTTTTGCCTAGTTCTCCTCCGGTCCTCAGCCCTAGTTTGGCTTCAAAATTGGGGTTGTTGTACACCAACACCCCATCTT
Organism: Rufibacter tibetensis; assembly: GCF_001310085.1. Taxonomy (GTDB): domain Bacteria; phylum Bacteroidota; class Bacteroidia; order Cytophagales; family Hymenobacteraceae; genus Nibribacter; species Nibribacter tibetensis. The sequence continues at coordinate 3,146,854 of NZ_CP012643.1, read as the reverse complement.
TGTTCCACTTGGAAATAAGGTCTGGCATGTTCTCTATGAGCACCTGAAACTGCTCCTGTTGCTGCTGTATTTTGCGCCGGGCGTTCACCCTATCGGTTATGTCATAGTACAAGACAATTAATCCGGTGGGCGACGGCGTGGCGTTATAGAAATACCACCGCTCATCTATGGGGTTGTACAATCTCTGCAGAATCTGCTCTTTCCTCTGCACAGCGGTGGTGATCACCTCTGAAATATCTGAGTCACTATTTTCAGGGAGAACCTCGAAGTACCCTTTCCCCAGCACCTCTTCCGGGTTCTTTCCCCATGCCTCATACGCTTTGCGGTTGGCGTATCTGAATTGAAGTTGCTCATCCAACTCAAAGCACACCTCATTGATGGTATTCAGAATAAGGTCAGTCCTGATCTGGTCTGTAATATCATGGATAGTGCCTAAGTACTTTACTGGCTGCCCCTGTTCATCGTAAATAACCCTGCCTTTGCCTTCAAGGTACCGGAGTTGCCCGTTGGGCCAATAGATTCTGCGGATGTACTGGTAAGGCTGATTTGTCTCCGTAGCTTGGGCAATGCGCTGGTTCACGAGCTCTTCATCTTCTTGAAACGAGATGCTGTTTAGCCATTCCAGGGTAGGTTCTACTACATAGGGCTCATACCCTAAAATTCGGTATGCTTCATCGGAGAAACGGAAATACATGGTGGCGGCATTGGCCTCATAGCTTCCGGTTTGCCCCACAGACTCGGCCTGCCGCAACAAAGCTTCATTGGCTTCCAGCTTTTCCTGCGCCAACTTCTGCTCTGTTATGTCCTGCACGGTGCCATGCACCCGGTCCTGTTCTCCTGCCCCTCTCGTCACGGTTGCAAGGGTGTGCACTATCCTAAGCTGACCATCGGCCCGGATGATTTTGTAGGTAAGGTCCAACTTGCGCTGCTCCTGAAAGAAAACCTGCATGGCTTGGTCATAGCGGAGCTTGTCATCTGGGTGCACGAAAGAAGAGAACCTTTCCAGGGTGGCAGGCTCACTTTGCGGCTCCAGTCCGTAGATCCGGTACATTTCATCTGACCAAACTACCTCCGCTCCCGGCAGCACTGATTCAAAGCTTCCTATATGGCCAATGGCCTGGGCTTCTTTCAGGCGGCGTTCGTCTTCTTTTAGTTTCTGCTGAATGTCATGGGCGAGGTCTAACCCCACCTGCAAGGCATTCCGCTCTCGGGTTAAGTCCTTTACCTCGTCTTGTTTATTCACCAGTGCGGTGACATCTGTTACTTTATGGATGATGTAGATGACCTCTCCGGCGTTATTGAGCACCGGAACGTTTACCGGATTCCAGTGCTTTTCCTCAAAACCGCCCCCAAGCTCCAGAGGCTTGGGCACATCATAATGCTGGGTAGGCATTTGGTGCGGATGCTTGGTTCTCAGTACTTTCATTAAGGAAGCCAGCAGGTTTTCTACCGTCCTAACTTCAGGCGTGGCAGGATTATCTGGGAAAGCCTCAAACACATTTTTGCCGATGAGGTTTTCAGACCTGCTAAGGGTGGCGGTGAGATACGCCTGGGTCACCGCCCGAATTTTAAGATCAGGCGACAGTATAAGGTAGGGGTCTGGAGCAGCCTCAAGGATCTGCAGCAGAACAGATGGTTCTATCTGGGTAATTTCCTCCTCCTTTACCTGACTCATAGAACTACCCTCTTTCGATTCCTTTTGCATGTATTGCCCGTAAACCTGTATCTATTAAAATACGGCCAGATCCACTAAAACAATAAAAATATCCCATCCAGAAGGTGCCAAATCTGCTCTTCGATCGCTTTTTCAGTATAAATACGAGCAAGCTTGCTTAGATTCTACTATTGGGCAGAAGCTTGTTTCAAAGTTGTTTTTGGAAAAGAAGCCTTAAAACATCTGCTTAACAAAGGGCCTGATTTGAGGAAGGAGCCTGACTGAGGTTATTGGGTAAATAAGTAGGCTTGCATCTTCTGGAACTTCGCTTCATCCAGTATCTTGATTTTGCGCAGTTCCTCCACATTGGGGTAGGGGCCATGCTGCGTTCGGTAATTCACGATGGCTTTGGCCAACCCATACCCGATGTACGGATGCTGCCTTAGTTCATCAAACGTAGCGGTGTTGAGGTTGAGTTTGCGTGGGGCATACGCCTTCGCGATGAACCCGTACTTGCGCACGCTGTCTACCACCTCCGGGGCCAACCCGTACACTTCCGCCACCTGCTCCACTGAGTGAAATCCACCCATCTTGTCCCGAAACGCCACAATTCGTGCCGAAAGTTTACTGCCGATACCCCTGATTTGTTTTAACTCAGTAGTATCAGCGGTGTTCAGGTCAAAAGGCTGCAGTTCCCACTTCTTGCGGGGGTACTCCGTTTTAGGCCGGTTTTCTGGATAAGAGGATGAAAACGGTTGGCCTTTGTCTCTGTTGTACGCGTAGCCGGGGCTCTCATCTGGAAGGTTGATGTATGGGTACCACATCTGGAAAAGCGAGTCTGGCAACCCATAGATCTTCTGCAGTTGGGCTTTGCTCTTGAAGGCACCCGCTTTTGCTTTGTAGTTCAGGATGCGTTGCGCGATGTACTTGTTTACTCCCAGTTCCTGCCACTGTTCCACCGTGAGGTCATTGGGGTTGAACCGGTACAGCCTGATGGGTTTGCGTTTGTACGCGGAGGCTCTTTCGGCTTTGGCCTCTTCTACCTGGGTGTCCAACTGCACCACCAGGCTGTCCAGAATCTGCTGGTCGGCGGTGGGGTCATAGGGAACATCGTCCTGGAAAAATAAAAATGGTGCCGCAGCAATGAACACCATCAGGAAAATCAGAATGAAAAACTGCTTGAGCTCCCGCTGGGAGAACGAAAAGAAATCCTGAAGAGCGCGAAGCAGACGGTTCAGCATAGATGCTATACTACGCACATATATCTTAATTGTTATATATTTTGAATTAACATTTCTCCTGTGTGTCTGATAATTGATTCACTGTAATCGGCAGACATCTCTGTTAATGCAAAATTGCTGTTCCGGAGCCGTTTTCATAAAAACAGCCCCGGAACAGCATTCTTATACAGGTATACGTAACTTAGATCTGCCCTGCCACAATGGCAATGCTCTCCTTAAAGGTGCGGGGTTGGTAGCCTAACTGTGTTTTAGCTTTGGTGATGTCAAAGCCTGTGCGCGGTGGGCGTTTGGCGGGTTGCGTGAAGATGGAACCGTCTACCTCTTCAATCAATGTCTTGTCCAGGTTAAAGTATTCGGCTACCTGTACCGCCATCTGGTGCGGGGTTAGTAACTCTTCGCCAGAGATGTTGAAGATGCCTTGCGCATCATGTTTAGCGGCAAGCCAGCAGCCTTGGGCTAGATCCTCAGCCAAAGTAGGCGTACGAAGCTGGTCGTTTACGACTTTGATCTGTTTGCCTTGTTCCAGGCTGCCTTTCACCCACAGCACAATGTTAGACCGGCCATAGTCATGCACAATCCCGAAGACCAGCACCGTACGCAGAATGGCCCATTTGCAGGCGGCTTTCTTCACCAGTTCCTCCGCAGCCAGTTTGCTTTGTCCATAGAAGTTTACCGGAGCACCTTCTGCTTCTTCGGTATAAGGACCGTTTTCACCATCGAAGATGAAATCCGTGGAAACGTGGATGAGGTGCACGCCATGGCGTTCAGAGGCTTTCACCAGGTTCTCCACAGCGTCTACGTTCTGTTTCCAGCACTCCTCGCGTTGGCTCTCGCAGTCATCTACGTTGGTCATGGCCGCGGTGTGGATGATGTGCGTGGGCTGGGTTTCAGCAATCACGCTTTCCACCATTTCAGCACTGGTGACATCCATGGGCACAAACGTTACCTGCGGATACAACGCTGCCAGTTTGTTTTGGCCGCGCGACGAGGCAATCAGCTTGATGTTGGTCTCGGTGTGGAGCAGGTCAATCAATTTCTGCCCCAGTAAGCCGTTGGAGCCGGTGATCAGGAGAGTCTTCATAGTTTGAGGGTTATTCGTAGCGGTAACCGTACAATTTAGTGATTTTCTTTTTAGACATCTTGTCGGCGGTTACCGTCATCTTGATATCAGTGGTAGGACGGTCACGGAAGTCTTTGGGTTGCTCCGCGATTTTGTCAATCACAGCCAGGCCGTCAATTACCTGCCCATACACGGTGTACTGCCCGTTCAGGAACGGAACGCCCTCATGATTCTCTACCAGGTAAAACTGCGAGCCACTTGATTCCCGCTTGGGGTTCATATTGTCCCCCATCCGGGCCGCTGCCAAGGCCCCGTAGACATGCTTGTGGTGCGGCAGAATCTCAGCGGGTACGGTATTCCCCGGGTCTCCGGCTCCGTCATTGTGGGGATTATCATCTTTGGAGTTAGGATCACCGCCCTGGATCATGAAATCATCAATAACCCGATGGAAGGTAGTGCCGTCATAAAACTTCTGTTTCACTAGTTTCAGGAAGTTCTCGCGGTGCTTGGGGGTATCTTCAAACAACACCAGCCGGATATTTCCCTGCGAAGTTGAAATTGTGACGAGGTAATCTTTTTTGCTTTTCTTCTGCGCGATGCCAGCGGTACTTACAAGAACCAGCAGGGCTAACAAGAACAAACTTCTTTTCATGGGCACTTTCAAATAAACAGGTCAAAAGCAGCCACCCAAGTTAAGAGGTTAGCTGCCCTTGGTATTCTTTTATGCTTTTTCTTCTCTGATTGCTTTCAGGATTTTGTCACCACCTTTGCTAAGCACGGTTTGCGCCAATTGCTCACCCATGGCTTCTGCTTCTTCAGAAGGACCGGTTATTTCCTCCACAATCAACTGCTCTCCGTCCAGACTGATAATACCTGCTTTCAAGGTTATGGTATCCTCTTCAATGGTAGCCAGCGCGAAGGAAGGGATGCTGCAGCCGCCTTCCATGGTACGCAGGTACGCCCTCTCGGCCAGAAGGCACAGGTGCGTGGGTTTGTGGTCCAGAGCCAGTTTCAAATTCAGTTTGCGTTCCAACGGAAGGGTTTTGGCGCACTCAATGGCCACACTTCCTTGTCCGGCAGCCGGAATGAACGTCTCTAGCGGCAGATGCTGTGCCACCATGTGGTCGTACTGCATGCGGGCTACTCCAGCGTACGCCAGCAGAATGGCATCGTATTGGCCGTCTTTCAATTTCTGGATACGGGTCTGCAAGTTGCCCCGGCACTCAGACGTGATTACGTTAGGGTAAAACCGTTTCAGCATGGAACGGCGGCGGGTAGACGAGGTGCCAATGACCTGCTGTCCTTCGCCGAGTTTGAACAGCGGGTCAAAGGAAATGACCACGTCATGTACTTTCTCGCGCTCCATGAACGCCAACAGTTCCAGATCATCTGGGATGGTGGACTGCACGTCTTTGGCGCTGTGCACGGCAATGTCAGTAGCACCAGTGCGCAGGCTTTCTTCCAGCTCTTCGGTGAACACGCCTTTCGCGCCTATTTTGTCTAAAGAACGGTCTAAAACGATGTCTCCTTTGGTAGTAATGGTCACAATCTCCACTTCCATGCCGTTGGCGCGCAAGGTTTCGGCCACGTGGTGGGCCTGCCACAAAGCAAGGCGGCTTCCTCGGGTAGCAATGCGAATAGGAGACGTTGTTTGGGGTGTTTCCATGCTATCTATTTATGCCACTGGCCTGATAAGCTGGGCAATTTGAATGGACGTATTTAAAAAAGTGATCTTGGGGTGCGCGTTCCGCTCAATGTGGTAATGCGCATCATTTAACTCCTGCGACAGCTGCGCCCCGTTTCCCTGGTGAATGAGTTTGGCAAACTTCTGTACGAAGTCCAGCTCCGGCGGAGGTAAGAACGCAATTAGCTTGCTGTCTACGCCGTACAAAAGCACTTTTCTCAGCAAGCCTAAAGCAAACTGCAGAAAGTTCTTCTGGTTTTCGCGGCCCAGCTTCTGAAAATCTTCGCTTTGCTCCAGCACACCATCAAATTTGTGGTTATAGCACAGACGCATCCAGCTCAGGAAAAAGGTAAAGTAATCTGAGGTCATTTCCTGACTCAGCACACGGGCGGCTTGTAGGTTTCCCTCGGCTAGAGAGACCACTTGGTAGGCGCGTTCACGCTCGGTGCCTTGCTGCTCCACCAGATATTGAATCACTTCTTCATCGGTGAAGGCGCGTACTTTGACTAGCTGCGTTCTCGACAAGATAGTGGGCATGATCTTGTCTGAGGCATTGCTCACGAGCAAAAACACGGTAGCAGCCGGAGGTTCTTCTAACAGCTTCAAAAAGGCATTGGCGGCGCTGGCATTCATAAGCTCGGGCAACCAGATGACAATCACTTTATATTTCGCCTCGAAAGCTTTGAGCGAAGTCATGCGTACCAATTCTCGGCTCTCACCCACTGGAATGGTGCCTTGCTTGTTTTCGGCGCCAATGAACTGCATCCAGTCGTTAAGGGTTTGGTACGGGCTGTCACTGAGGAAAGCGCGCCACTGGGTCACAAAGTTTTTGCTCAGGGCATCCTGGTCTTTCACTTTGGTCACTGGCATCACAAAGTTCAGGTCTGGGTGAATTCGCTTGCTGATCTTGTTGCAGCTGGGGCACACGCCGCAGGAATCCAGAGGCTGCGGGTCTTCGCAATTCAGGTATTGGGCATAGGCCAGCGCCAGCGCCATATTGGCGCTTCCATCAGATCCTAAAAAAAGCTGCGCGTGGGCCACGTGCTGTGATTTGACGGAATTCAGCAGCAGTTGCTTTGTTCCCTGGTGGCCGTAAATCTGAGAAAACTGCACGAATGAAGGTACTATTTTAAAACGAAGGCTAGGAAAATCTACTCCCCGCCATTTGTCTGTAAAGATAACGGCGACGGATGGTTTTTGCCCTACTTTTCAGAAAATAGCGTAAAAACCGTCCGTCGCCGAAGGCAGTATGTTTTGTGTGATTAAGCGGTCTTTTCTACCGGCTCCGTCTCCCAGGTGCGGGAGGCTTGGGTGAGGTCAAACAGGTGGCTATAAATTTTGCGGTCTTCATCCGTAACGCTCAGCCCGCGGCGGCTTAAAACAGCCTCTGCCACTTCATAGAATTTAGGCAACCTGAACGTCTGCGGTTCTGCCCCGCCTCCCCAGGTAAAGGAAGGAATAAAGTTTGGTGGATAGCCGGCCCCGAACACGTTAGCGCCTACGCCTACCACGGTGCCGGTGTTGAACATGGTGTTGATGCCACACTTTGCGTGGTCGGCCATGATCAGGCCGCAGAACTGCAAGCCAGTGTCCACAAATTTTTCCTGGGCATGGCTGTAGAGTCGCACGTTGGAATAGTTGTTCTTGAGGTTAGAGGTGTTGGTATCTGCCCCGAAGTTGCACCACTCTCCCACCACGGAATTTCCCAGAAACCCGTCATGCCCCTTGTTGGAATACCCAAAGAACACGCAGTTGCTGATTTCGCCACCCACTTTGCAGAAAGGGCCCACCGTCACATCGCCGCGCATTTTGCCGCCCATGTTGATGACACTTTCTTCGCAAATGGCAAACGGTCCTCTGATCACGGTTCCCTCTTGCACGTGGGCGTTCTTCCCAATGTAGATGGGGCCGTTCTCGGCATTCAGGATGGCAGCTTTGAAATCGGCTCCTTCCTCAATAAAGATGTTCTCTAGGTTGTACGCGACGGTGTGCGGGTCTGAGATAGGTTGGCTTACGCGCCCTTTCGTCACCAACTTGAAGTCTTCCCTAATCTGCGGACCGTTGAACCGAAAGATTTCCCATAACTGGGTGATCACCGCGTGCGCCGGCAGTTGAGTTTGGCTTCTGTTTGCCGCTTTGTGCTGGTACACCTCCTCCACGCTTCTCAACTCCAGCGTGTCTGCGTTCAGGGCTACGAGCAAATCCTCTTGAAATAGGGTTCCGCCCATAGGTAACTGCTGTATTTGCTCCCACAACTCTGGCGTAGGACAAACGGCTCCGTTGATGTAGAGGTTTTGCCCTCCGTCTAGGTTTTGGGGAAACTTACCCTGCAGGTAGCCTTCGGTTAAGTAAGAAACGACCTCATTAGAAACCATTAGCCACTTCTCAGCAATGGTCAGAATCCCGATGCGGATGTCTGCCACGGGTCGGGTGAACGTCAAGGGCAACAGGTTGGCTCTGAGCGTCGGGTCATCAAAGAGAATAATGTTCATACAGACTAAATAAAAAAGTCTCCCTGAAAAATCAGGAAGACTTTTATACGGCGAACCGCTAAATACGCTTATTTCTTGTAACGCTGCTTGAACTTGTCAATACGTCCGGCAGTATCCACGTAGATGTTTTTACCGGTGTAGAACGGGTGCGAAGCAGAAGAAACCTCCACTTTAACCACTGGGTACGTTTTACCGTCTTCCATGGTGATGGTCTCGTTAGAGTTCATGGTAGAACGAGTGATGAATTTAAAATCAGAGGAAGTATCTTGGAAAACCACTTCTCTGTATTCAGGATGAAGGTCCTTTTTCATTATTCTATATTTTTAACTTCGGATTTCTGGAATAGGACTGCAAAAGTAAAGCATTTGCCTCACTTTTAAAACCTTTTCCTACAAATATTTTCAAAGATACAACTCTGCTGGGCACCGTGTGTCTGTTTTGGGGATTATTTTGGTAATTTGGCCAGCAAACAGCAAAACCCAATGGTCTTCACACTAGAGAACCGCATCCTGGATCACCACCAGATTCTACAAAAAATCAAACGCATGGCGTTTGAGATATACGAGCAAAACTTCGAGGAAAAGCAGCTGGTGTTGGCCGGCATTCATGAGAACGGCTATTTTCTGGCTGAGCTTCTCGCGAAGGAGCTTCGGGAGATTTCTCCTTTGGATGTTCAATTGATGGAGGTGACGCTGCATAAAACCGAGCCGCTTACGCACGACATTGTCATTTCTCCTGCTCTTTCTTCTTTGCAAGACACCGCTGTGGTATTGGTGGATGACGTGCTGAACACGGGCAAAACTCTCGCTTACACCCTTCGGGAGTTCCTAGACAAAGACTGCAAGAAACTGGAGATTGCCACGCTGATCAACCGCCACCATACATTGTATCCCATCTCTGCTACTTATACCGGGTATTCTTTAGCGACTACCCTGCGGGAGCATATTAGGGTGGTGTTGAAGGAGAATGAATGGAATGCTTATTTGTTGTAGGGGAAAGTACACTTCTCTAAGCCGTTCGTGAATGCCTTTTGTGAATGCCTTTTGTTGTTCCTTTAGATAGACTGCTTTTAGCATTGGCTCATGGACTTAATTGTTTCATCTTTGGCGGTAAGCGCTCACGGCCGCGGGGCCCCGCCTTCCGCCCTCGCGCTGTGGCCTCTCGCCTGCCCCTCAGGGCTGCCGCTCCGCGGCACCGGGTCGAGTCCTAGGCGCTCTGACGAAAGGCTGGAATAAGGTAATGCGTGGGGTTTGCGTACTAGAAGAAAGCATATAAGCAAACATGGTTCAAGTCTGTGACTTGGACCTACCATGACCTGCAGTTTGCAACTGCAGTGAGGCGATAGCCTCAACAACGATAGCTGATACTCCTCCTTTGAAGGGGGCAAAGGGGGATGTTTACACCTGCAGATCTTCGTGGTGCTGATTGCCTTTATCGGAGCTAGACTACTCCCAAAATCATTTCCCGTAGAAAAGTTACATAACCTACTCCTTAGAATAAAATTCAAATGACCTGCCCGTTTACGGCTTGTTTTTCTGAAACAAGCCGTAAACGGGCAGGTCATTTTATTGAGGAAGGGTGTACCCTTAGTTTGCGGGGGCTAAGGTATCAGGAGTGACTCTGGTAGCAGGTACGGTGGCAGGTACCTGTTTCTTGTCCTGGTTCTTCTCTAGCTTTTGCAGTCTTTGATCCCGTTGTAGCTCCCGCTCTTTTTGACGGGCCTCACGCTTGGCTTTACGGCGGAAAAAGCCGTTGAGCAGGATGCTGTGCTGCAGGCTTTCCATGGTGGCATCTAACTTATCTGTGCCTGCTTCCAGGTTCTGCATGGTCATCTGCAGGTCCAAGGCAAATTCCTCGTCGTTGAGGAGCACGCCTAAGGCATTATTGTTGGAGCCGAGTTTATTGGTAGTGTTGTTGAGTTTGCTCGTAATCTGGTTTGTGGTGGCCATTACCTCCTCCAGTTGGACCATAGTGGCTCTTAGCCTGTTAAAGGTCATGGTATCGGTTAGTAGTTCATCTGCCAAGCCGCCTTGGGTATTCAGCTTGCTGGAGAACTGAGCCAGGGCTTGAGATGCTCGTACGCTGGTAGCTGAGGTTCTTTGCAGGTTTGCCAAAATGGCCTGGAAATTCTGCGCAAGCTGATCGTCGGTGAGAAGGGCACCGGCCAAGCCTTCGCCATTGGCCAAGCCCGCACTCAGCTTTTTGAAATCGGTGGTGATGGCCACCAGGTTCTTGTTGTTTTCCTGAAAAGTGGCCATCATAGCCTCGGTACTGAGTTGGCCTTCGGTAGCGAGACGGTCGCCTGCTTGCACCACTGGCATTTGCGGGCTGCCGCCATACAGCACGATGGCCTTGTTCCCAATCATGCTTTCAGAGCCGATTTTAGCTTTCACATCTTTTCTGATGTATTTCTGGGCTTCTTCGGTGATGTCCATGGTAATAGCCACCTGGGAAGGACCTTCAAAAGCGATTTTCTTCACCACGCCTACCCGTACCCCGGAAAAAAGAACCTGGTTCCCGGTTTTCAGGCCAGTCACGTCGTCAAACACGGCAGAAACCTGAATGGTCTTGGTAAAGCGCTTTTGTTGGCCCCCCAGCACAAAAATACCTGCCACCAGAATCACCAACGCCAAAAACACGAAGATTCCTACAACAACGGCTCGCCTATTTTCTACTGCACTCATTTAGTCTATAAAATTGTAATCATGAAATAATTTCACCCGCTCATCCTGGGTGTTGAATACTTCGTCAAAGGTACCCTGACGTTGGAACCTGCCGTCCAGGAGCATTACCACGCGATCGCCCACGTCTTTGGCGCAGGTAAGGTCGTGGGTGATGATGATAGAAGAGGTATGGAAGCGGCTTTGCACTTCGTTGATGAGGTTGTTGATGTCAATACACGTGATGGGGTCCAGACCCGCGGTGGGCTCATCATAGAGCATGATCTCGGGCTGCAAAATCAAGGTGCGGGCAATGCCAATCCGCTTCCGCTGACCACCGGAGAGTTCTGACGGCATTTGGTTGATGGTCTGGGAAAGGCCTACGGCATCTAACACCACTTCCACCAATCTGTTTACCTCTCCCCTACTCAGGTTGCGTCTGTTGCGTACCAGCGGAAACTCCAGGTTCTTCCTGATGGTCATGCTGTCATACAAGGCGCTGTTCTGGAAGGAAAACCCGATTTTAAGACGTAATTCGTCCAGTGCGCGGCCTTTTAGTTTGTTTACCTCCTGTCCCAGCACGTTTACTTTTCCGGCATCAGGCTTCAGTAATCCAGATATGATTTTGATCAATACTGATTTTCCGGTCCCGGATTTCCCCAGCACGACCAGGTTTTCGCCCTTATACAAGTCCAAGTCCACGCCCCGCAATACATCCAGATCACCGAAGGATTTTTCCAGTCCTCTGATGTTGATGACGCAGTTGCTGCTATCTATTACTGGTTGGGTCTTTTTCATGGCCTTCTTCTTGAATTAACGTAGTGCCGTAATTATCTGCAAGGATAACAACTCTTCAATAAACACTAAGAACATAGCCGTTACTACGGATGAGTTGGCTGCCTTGCCCACTCCTTCAGTACCTTTTGAAGAGTTATAGCCTTTATAGCAACCCACCACCCCAATGGTAAACCCAAACAAGGCAGATTTGATTACCGAAGAAAAAATATCCAGAAACGTGATGGCATCAAATACCTGGGTGAAGTAGGTGGTAAAGCTGGTACCTTCGTTTGCGTTCACATTTAAGAAAGCACCTAATAAAGCCACCAGCATGGTGTACATCATGAGGGCCGGTATCATAAACGTAGTAGCCAGAACGCGGCTTACCACCAGGAACTTGAATGGATTAGTGGCAGACACTTCCATGGCCTCAATCTGCTCGGTTACTTTCATGGAACCTAGCTCAGCCCCAATCATAGACCCAATTCGGCCTGCCCCAATCAAAGCGGTCACCAACGGGGCCAAAGCCCGAACAATGGCCAATGACACCAAGGAAGGCAACCAAGAGGTTGCCCCAAACTCAGCCAAAGAAGGCCGCGACTGGTTCATAAACACAATACCAATAATAAAACCCGTCAAAGAAATAAGCGGAAGGGACTTCACTCCTATTTCAAAGCACTGCCTGATTATTTCTTTAAACTCATAAGGCGGTAAAAACACCTCTTTGAAAAAACGACCGATAAAGGAGGCAATGGAATACAGCTCAGAGAACACGCGGTCTAACCTCTTGGTGAGTACCTGTGTTCGGGGCCGTCTTACCGGTTTATCGTCGTCATTTTGAAATTCCATCTACTGCTTTTGTTATCATCAGAACCCCACCTTTCTGGCTTAAGCTCTCACCTGCGTTTGGAAGCTCAGCCTCCTATGCTTTATCAACCCGTGACAAGGGTTAATGTTCTCTTAACGGCTTCTTCGCTGCTACATTTCACCAGAACACAAAACAGGCACAACCTGAAAGTAATCTTAAGACATCAGTTCTTGTTTTTAGTCTGTTTTCTTAAAAGCAGCCCAAAACATAATTTCTTCCTGATAGGATACTCTGTATATCTGTGTTTTGAGAGGGATGCTTGTCTTGCTCCGGCAAAGCCGCGGCAAAATTACATCAAAAAGCCTGATGACCTATTAAAAACGTACTTGAGTTAAGATTGGGGTTTAAGGATTGGAGTATTCAAGCGAAATAACCTGTTCTCCTAAGCCAGAACAAGGCGCTTTAAGCCAATTACAAGCAGTAGATAAGGTTTAAAACTTGTACAGGCTTCCTTTGAACTGCCATCAAGAGAGAGTATCATTGCTACACTTTACGAATCACATACTGTATGAAAATTTGCTTTGCCTCTAACAACGCCCATAAATTGAAAGAAATCCAGCAACTGCTAGGACCACCTTTTGAAATCATCAGCCTGGAAGCTTTGGGATGCACCGAAGAACTAGCCGAAGACCAGGACACTTTGGAGGGAAACGCCCTGCAGAAAGCAGCTTATGTATGGGAAAAATACAAGGTACTCTGCTTTGCAGATGATACAGGTTTGGAGGTGGAGGCCCTGAACAATGAACCAGGAGTCTACTCTGCGCGCTATGCCGGCCCCGAGCGTGACAACCAGGCCAATATGCAAAAGGTACTGGACGGACTAAAAGACCAGGATAACCGCAGGGCCCGCTTCAGAACTTCCATTGCGCTTATCTTAGAAGAAGGCGAACAGCACCTGTTCAATGGCATTGTGGAAGGCCACATTGTTGGCGCTCCCAGGGGTGAGCAGGGCTTTGGGTATGACCCCATCTTCATGCCCGAAGGAAAAGACCGTACTTTTGCCGAAATGGACAGCCAGGAAAAGAACCAGATCAGTCACCGCGGACGCGCCGTACAGCAGTTGGTTTCCTTTCTGCAGCACAGATATGTACAAACCGGCACATAATTAAATTCTTTTGAAAAGGCGTTAGGCTGCGTGCAGACAATAAGCTAATTTCGCATCCCGTAAACCATACGTATTTATGCATCAAAAGCCATTTATTGTAGGAATAACGGGAGGAAGCGCATCAGGAAAAACCACATTTCTGAGCAGACTACTGGCTTCTTATGCACCTGAAGAGATTTGCCTGGTTTCTCAGGACAATTACTACCACGACCGCGATAAACAGTTCATTGACGAAAACGGCTTTCATAACTTTGATTTGCCGAGTTCAATTGACAGCGCGGCCTACGCCCATGACATTCTCCAGTTAAGCAAAGGCGAGACGGTCTACCGCAAAGAGTACACGTTCAACAACCCCAACATTGTGCCGCGCCAGCTGGAGTTTAAACCAGCACCCATTGTAGTAGTGGAAGGTATCTTTGTGTTCTACTTTGAAGAGGTAGCCAAACTGCTGGACATGAAGGTGTACATAGACGCCAAGGAGTACATCAAACTACAACGCCGCATCCTGCGCGACAAAGTAGAGCGTGGCTATGACCTGGATGACGTACTGTACCGCTACACCAACCATGTGGCCCCTACCTATGAGAAATACATTAAGCCGTTCAAGAACGATGCTGATGTGATCATCCCCAACAACCGGAACTTTGAGGTGGGCCTTGAGGTGCTGGTGACTTATCTGAACTCCAAAATCAAAAAATAACCTTTATTTTACATAAAGGGCACTTATCAAAAGCCTCTGCTGTTCAATCCACAGCAGAGGCTTTTGTTTTATTTTAAGATTCCGCTACCTTTGTTTACAGAGATGAAACCCAGGCACTACATACAACGTAATTGGCGGCTGCTTTGCACAAGCATTGCCTTGCTGTTGGTGCTTACCGTCAATCATAGGGCCCTTCCGGCCTATGCGCATGCAGCGGCCACTCCGGCAGAGCAGGCAGCGATAAACAAGCAGGGCCGTGATGCGGAATCATCTGTGGTAAAACAAAAGGTTTCCTTTGAGGCGACTACGTCTTTCGTAGCGTTAGAAATTACTGAACCTGCTGTTTTTCTGCGACTGGCCTTTATAGCGCCGGTTCAGCAGATCATCAAAACATCCTTGGCTTTCCCTGACTGGACCTTCTTCCTGCAGCGATTGGCTATTCTGCCCATTTCTCCCAACGCACCTTAACTTTTTCTTCCAGATTGTAGCAACATCTCCTGTTTTATACGCTGGACCTTTATTTCTGCATTTCCCTTGAAGCTGACCCTGAAAGCCTGTTCTACTTTGCAGGATTATGGATTCTGTCAGTCTTCGCCTGATTTCATATAATTTATTTATTTCATTTTTATTCATCCATTTATTACCAATGCGTAACAAAGGTTTTATCCTAGTCCTGACGGTAATAGTATCTGCTTTGTGCTTGTACTATCTATCGTTCTCTTTGGTCTCTAAGGGCGTTGAAGAAGACGCTACCCGGTTTGCCACCACAAACACTGGCACCGTAGACCACTACAAAAGACAAACTTACCTTGACTCTGTCTGGAAAACTCCGGTATTCAACTTCCTTGGAGCTGAATACACCTACCAGCAGGTAAAGGAAAGTGAATTAAGTCTTGGCCTTGACTTGAAAGGCGGCATGCACGTAACCCTGGAAGTTTCCCCGGTAGAAATTATTCGTGCCATGGCTGGCGGTCGTAAAGACGCTGCTTTTGAGCAAGCAATTGCCCGCGCGCAAAAATTACAGGCTACAAGCCAGGAGAACTTCGTAGACCTGTTCTACCGTTCTTACCGTGAAATTCAGCCAAACGCCAAGTTAGCGTCTATCTTCGCGAACAGCACTACCCGTTCATTAAGCTACAACTCTACCGATGAGGAAGTGCTGGCGGTCATCAACAAAGAAGTAGACGATGCCGTTGCCCGTTCTTTCAACATCCTGCGTACCCGTATTGATAAATTCGGGGTAAACCAGCCAAATATCCAGCACCTGAAAGGTACCAACCGTATTCAGATTGAGTTACCTGGCGTGGACAACCCTGAGCGTGTTCGTAAGCTATTGCAAGGAACCGCTAACCTGGAGTTCTGGGAAGTATGGAGCGTGCAGGAATACGGTCCTTACTTTACACAGTTGAATGATTACCTGGTAAAGCAAGAAGCAGCAAACAAACTGAAAGGTGCCGCTTCTTCTGCTTCGCTTGCTTCTGCTGCTGACACTTCTGCCTCTGCCTTAACGGGTGCTGCTGCAAAAGACACGTCTG
The DNA here is from genome assembly GCF_001310085.1 of Rufibacter tibetensis. GTDB lineage: Bacteria > Bacteroidota > Bacteroidia > Cytophagales > Hymenobacteraceae > Nibribacter > Nibribacter tibetensis. The sequence continues at coordinate 3,131,078 of NZ_CP012643.1, read as the reverse complement.
CCTTAGCTGCTCAATTAAGCAAACCAGCCGACAGCGCTGCTGCGAAGAAAGATTCCATCAACCCTAACCAAAGCTCACTTTTAGCGCGTCTGTTCACTACCCTTCCGGGTGGATTAGGTACCAACGTGCGTGATACGGCCAAAGTAAACGCTCTGTTTGCCAAGCCTGAAGTAAAAGCATTGTTCCCGCAAAACCTGAAGTTCTTATGGGGTGTGCAGCCAATTGTGGCAAACGATGGGGCTGAGTTCCTAGAACTGTATGCGATCAAGAAAGGCCGTGACGGCAAAGCTCCTTTGAGCGGTGAAAACATTTCTGATGCCCGTCAGGATTATGACCAGACTGGTCGCCCTGAGATTACTATGAGCATGAATGCTGCTGGTTCTAAAAAATGGCAGCGTTTAACTGGTGACAACATTGGTCGTCAGGTAGCTATTGTGTTAGATAACTATGTGTACTCTGCCCCGGTAGTACAAAGTGAGATCAGCGGTGGTAACTCTTCTATCTCTGGGTCTTTCACCATTGAAGAAGCTCAGGATTTAGCTAACATCCTGAAAGCCGGTAAAATGCCTGCTCCTACCCGTATTGTGGAAGAAGCCATTGTAGGTCCGTCTTTGGGTCAGGAAGCTATCAACCAAGGTTTGATTTCTTCTTTGGCTGGTATGGCATTGGTGGTATTGTTCATGTTCGCCTACTATAACAAAGGTGGTCTGATTGCGAACATCGCCTTGTTCTTCAACATCTTCTTCATCATTGGTATCCTGGCTCAGTTTGGTACGGCTCTAACCTTGCCTGGTATTGCTGGTATGGTATTGACCATGGGTATGTCTGTGGATGCGAACGTACTTATCTTTGAAAGGATTAAAGAGGAACTAGCTTCCGGCATGGGTGTTCCAGACGCTATCAAAAAAGGATATAGCAAAGCATTCAGCTCTATCTTTGACTCCAACGTGACCACGTTATTAGCGGGTATTATCCTTTACTTCTTCGGATCTGGTCCGGTAAAAGGATTCGCCGTAACGTTGATGATTGGTATTGCTACCTCTTTCTTCTCAGCGGTATTCATCTCTCGTTTGATAGTGGAGTGGATGACACGTGGCAAAAACGCCAACAGCCTTTCTCTGGAGACTGCCTTGTCAAGAAACTGGTTCAAGAACATCAAATTTGACATCTTGGGTAACCGCAAGAAAGCCTATATGTTCTCTTTGGCTTTCATCGTTTTCGGTATTGCTGCGGTATTCATCAAAGGAGAATTGCCTCTGGGTGTAGACTTCAAAGGTGGCCGCTCTTACGTGGTGAATTTCAACAGCCCAGTTGCTGCCTCTGAGGTAAGATCTGCTTTGGATGACGAATTCAAAGGCGCAGGTACAGAGGTAAAAACCTATGGTGCTGCCAACCGTCTGAAAATCACAACCAGCTACATTGCAGAAGATGAATCTTCTCAGGCAGATGAGTCAGTAAGAACAGCATTAGACCAAGGGTTAAGCCAATACAAAAACCTGAACCCAACGGTTGTAAGCTCTGCGAAAGTAGGTGCCACTATGGCAGATGACATTCAGAAAACTGCGGTAATAGCTGTGTTGCTTGCTTTTGCCGGTATCTTCGTTTACCTGGCCTTCCGTTTCAGCCGTTGGCAGTTTAGCTTGGGTGGCGTAATCGCGTTGATTCACGACGTTTTGATCGTGTTCTCAGCCTTTACCATCGCCAACTTGTTCGGGATTTCCTTTGAAATGGACCAGGTATTCATTGCTTCGGTTCTAACCATTATTGGTTACTCAATCAACGATACCGTGGTAGTGTTTGACCGTATCAGGGAGTACACCAATGAGAACCCGCGCATGAGGTTCAGTGATATCGTGAACCCAGCTTTGAACAGCACGTTTAGCCGTACCATCATTACCAACTTAACGGTATTGCTGGTAGTAATCATCCTCTTCATCTTCGGTGGAGAGACCCTGAGAGGCTTCTCGTTTGCCATGTTGGTTGGTTCCTTGACCGGCACTTACTCAACCCTGTTCATTGCTGCTCCAATTGTGGTAGACACCACCAACGTTGATAAAGAAAGAGTAGTTACTGCTAAACCAGTAGTGGCTGCCAGCTAATCAATTATTTTAAAGCATACAAAAGCCGGGCAATTGCCCGGCTTTTTTGTTTTATGCGGGTGTTTTCTGAAAAGCTGCATCAAACTACCTGATCACAAAAACCTGTTTTCCATTCCTTTTCTGAAAACACAAAGTACAAAGCCATATCTCTAAAGTGTCTGGCACAGCCAATCTTGTCAGAAAGGATGAAGTTTACCAGAGGAAATGCGCCACCAATAGCCTACTCTCCTTGGTTTTGCCTATATTGTTGTTTTACCTTATTTCAAATAAGGGCTCTTTAATCGAATAGAATACACATGATTTCTCCCTCTTCCCAAGACTTTGATTTAAGGTCTGAAATCAAGAACCTCTCCCTCATTCTTATTGGAATTTTATCAGCTGGCATGGGCCTGAAAGGTTTCCTGCTTTCCAGTCATTTCATTGATGGTGGGGTAACCGGGGTTTCCATGCTATTGACCCACCTTTTCGGGATACCACTTTCCCTATTGATTCTGCTTTTAAACCTCCCTTTCATCTTCATGGGATTCAGGTATGTAGGCAAGTTGTTCGCCATTAAGAGCGCCATGGCCATAGTGGGTTTGTCTCTTTGTATCGTGTTTGTCACTTACCCAGATTTTACCGCCGACAAAATGCTGACGGCCATTTTCGGTGGTGTTTTCATTGGCTTGGGTATAGGTTTAGCGATGCGGGGTGGAGCCGTCCTGGATGGCACCGAGGTGGCTGCCGTATTGGTCAGCAAGCTTTATCCTCTGATGAAAGTAAGTGACGTCATTCTCCTGCTGAACATCATCATCTTCCTAACCGCTGCACTCTTTTTGGGAACCGATGTAGCCCTGTACTCCATCTTAACGTATTTCGCGGCCTCTAAAATGATTGACTTTCTTTTACACGGGATAGAGCAGTACACGGGCGTAACCATCATCTCCAGATTGAGCGAAGACATTAGAGTGGCCATTACCGAGAAGTTAGGAAGGGGAGTTACCATCTACCAGGGCAAAAGAGGGTATGGCAAACGCGGAGACAACCTGGAAATTGACATCATCTTCACAGTGGTAACCAGATTGGAGATTCCGGCACTAAGAAAAGAGGTAAAATTGATTGACCCAGATGCTTTCCTCATCCAGCAGAGCATTGATGATACAGATGGCGGGATGGTAAAAAGAAGGTCCTTGCATTAACCCTAACCTATTTTATACTGGCTGATTGTAAAAAGCAGAAGAGGTGTTTCAGCCCGGTTTTCTATAAAACGGAGCTAAAACACCTCTTCTGCTTTTCTGGCGAAAGAACACAAGAAACCTCCACCTTAGTCATTTGCTGCATGGGCTCTTCTTTTTTGACGTTGTTCTTTAGAAACCACCAGTACCTGGGTATGCCTGTCAACATGAGAATCATGCCGATGCCTGCTTCCCTAGGCCGCACGAAGATGGTATTACAGAACAAGGCGGCGCAAAAGAGCACCATTATAGTGGGCACACCGGGGTAGCCCCATACCTTATAAGGACGATGCGCATCTGGCATCTTCTTTCTCAGGATGAAAACCTCGAGGGTGGTAGCCCCATAGTAAATGAACACGGCGAAAATGATCATATCCGTGAGTTGGTCAAAGGTGCCGGACATCACCAGCACGCAGGCCCAGACACACTGAACAACCAAAGATGTACCCGGCACTTCGGCATTATTTAAATTGGCAGCTTTCCTGAAGAACAGGCCTTAGCGGACCATCGCAAAATAGGTGCGGCAGCTAGCCAAAATAGTGGCGTTGGTACAACCCAGCGTGGTGATCAGAATCAATACTGAGATAAAGAACCCGCCCGTTTCCCAGAAGCTTTTCACGGCTTCAATCGCGGCTATCTTGTTTCCGGCGGCATACACTTCTTCCAAGGCCGGAATAAGCAGCAAAGAAAGTTAGGTGGCGTTTACCAGCAAATAAATCAAGATCACCGTTAGTACCCCAATGGTAATGCCCCGCGGGATGTTTCGTTTCACGTCTTTGATTTCTCCGCCTACAAAACCAATGGGGCTTCTTTGCTGATAGCAATAAAAAAGGCTCCTTAAGCAAGCGGTTTCTGGGTTCCTTTCTTAAAAACCTCTCCATCCTAAGTTTAAAGCACTTATTTACTATCCACTACCCTCTTACGAATCTGCAGGCATAGCCGAATAAAGCAGTATAGTTAAAAGCATTTCTGCTGGAGAAATAACAACAGAACAAGTTGCCTCTGCTTTAGGCACGTTTCCTGAAAAACATACCTAAAGCAGAGGCAAAATGGTTAGAAAAGCGGATCTAGTAAAGACGAATGCTAGCCTGAGAATCGTCAGGAATCTATATAAGATTAGATAGCTGGTTTCTCCATGATCCGGCGGAGCCACTTGAGCATAAGCACCAGCACCAGCGCCGCAGATACGGTTACCGCGAAATTGACCCAGAAGAAGTACGATTTGTCATCATAAGTATCCCAAAGACTGGCCAAAATCCCGGATAACTTGTTCCCGATGGAGGTAGCAATAAACCAACCGCCCATCATAAGCGCCGTTAAACGGGGCGGACTTACTTTTGATACTAAGGACAACCCCATCGGGCTGAGGCACAACTCGCCTATGGTCACTACAAAATACGTACCCACCAGCCATAAACTTGAGACCTTGTCTTGTCCGTTTCCACCTACCCACACGGCACCTACCATGACCAAGGTAGAAAGACCGGTGATGAATAATCCCAAGGCCATTTTAGCAGGCGTGCTTGGTTCTTTTCCTCTCCGCCGGGTGAAGCCCCAGAAGGAAACCACCAAGGGTGTCAGGATGATTACGAAGAAGGGGTTAATGGACTGAAACAGCTCCGTGGAAATTAAAGACAAGGAACTTCCTGTCTGCGGCCATTCCTCTCTGGGCAGGTTGTTCAGGTAAGGAGATACGCCCTCTTTGGTGATTACTTTCCCTTCAGCATCGGTGCGGGTTCTGAAAGCGGCGTCAAAATCTGGCACAGTGGAAGGCGTAGGGTCTACGCTTTGAACCATTCCTAAAGAAGCAGCCGGCTTCTCCAGTGGTTCTGGCAAACTGCGGTCGGTGTAGTATTCGGCCCAGGTGGTAAGCGCGGTTCCGTTTTGCTTGAACACGCCCCAGAAGACCACCACCACCGCAAAAATGGAGAGCAGCGCGGCAATGGGCTTTTTATCCTCGGTAGAAGCGCGGGCCCAAAGGCTCACGTAAAACAGGATGATCGGGATTGATCCGAAGATGAACGCATCAGTTGAATCCGAACCGAACACATCGCCGGGAATGAGCACCCAGCTTAGAATTCCAACAATAATGGCGGGCAGAATCACTATGCTGAAGACCTTCCAGAGAGGCATGTCATGCGGTTGGGCAGGCTTCCGGATGTCATAGTCGCGGTGGGTTTTGTTACCGGCCCAGAAGATGATAAGGCCAATGAACATACCAACACCTGCTGCTAAAAACGCAAAGCCCCAGCCGTAGGTGTTGCGCAGGTACGCCGCCACAAAATTGCAGATAAAGGCCCCCACGTTAATGCCCATGTAGAAGATGTTGTAACCTGCGTCTTTCTGGGGCAGGTACTGTGGTTCCGAATACAGGTTCCCCAGGAGCGTAGAAATGTTTGCTTTGAAGAATCCGTTGCCAATGATGATGAGCGCCAAAGACAAATAGAAGAAAGTGTCACCGGGAATAGCCAAGCCGCAGTAGCCAAGGCCCATCAAGATCCCGCCAATAGTGATGGAAAGCCGATATCCTAACAATCTATCAGCCAGCAGGCCGCCAATGAAAGGGGTTAGAAAGACTAAGGCAATGAAGGTACCGTAAATATCAGAACCCTGGTCTTTAGGTAGTCCCATCCCCCCACTCTGCGTGTCGGTCATGTAGAGGAAGAAAATACCTATCATGAGGTAATAGCCGAAGCGCTCCCACATTTCTGCCAGAAACAGAAAATAAAGGCCCTTCGGGTGCTTTGAGGCTGGTGTTGACATTAAGGTGTAGTTTTTAATCTGCTTTGAAAATAGGCAAAAGAAACGGAAATATACCTTTGCGGAAATGTAGAACGCACCACTATCCCTAAAATTGACTTACTAACGCTTAGTAGGATGAGAAAAAATTCAATAAAAAAAGGCCCTGATTTCTCAGGACCTTTTTTTATTGAAAGAAAGATGTACTTACAGCACTACGCCTTCGGCTACTACTTCCTGTACTTCGGGCACCATGCGCTTCAGCAGGTTTTCAATACCAGCTTTCAAGGTAACAGTGGCAGATGGGCAACCACTGCAAGAACCTTGCAGGTTCACGGTTACCACGCCTTCTTTGTAAGAACGGAAGGTGATGTTACCACCGTCTTGCTCTACCGCCGGACGCACGTAGTTTTCCAACAGATCAATTACTTTCTGAGAAATCTCAGTGTCCTCAGCGGAAAGGTCAGCAGGAACTTCGGCCGAAGCAGAAGCCGCAGTGGTTGTTACCGGGTTCCCGATAAAGATTGGTCCGCCTGCCTCAATATATGATTTGATAAACGTTCTCAGCTCCGGGATGAGGTGTGCCCATTGTACCGGCGAGTTCTTGGTTACGGTTACAAAGTTGCTGGCAATAAACACCCGCGACACATAGTCAAAGTTGAACAGCTCTTGCGCGAAAGGAGAATCAGCGGCGCTATCTACCGTTGGATAATCCACGCTTCCTCCCTCGCCTAACAAGGTGGAGTTCAACACAAATTTCATTGACTCCGGGTTTGGGTTCGCCTCAGCGTACACAGATACCGGCTTGGTTGTATTTTCAGTCATGGCTGTCTTCTATTAATATATAGTAAAAACTTAAGGTCAGTGATTTAAGTTTCCAAAATTAGTGAGAATTTCCCATACCTCTTAGTTACTTTCTGGGTACCACCCTGCCGTTGTTTAAGGCATGTTTTTAGGAAACAAAGGCAAAACCTCTAACCCTTTCATAGAGAACCCTTAACTTTACGGGCACACTTTGTTCCACTAACCGCGTGCTTATGCTCCCTGCCACTGTTTTACTGGCCTCTACCCCACCAGACGTGCCTGGTTTTTTGATTGCACCTTTTGCGTTGCTTATTGGTCTTATTGCCACCGGACCTATTTTTTTCCCTACTTTCTGGCATCATCAATTTAAAACTATTTCGGTAGGCTTGGGCCTGCTGGTGTTAGGTTACTACTTGTTTGTGCTGCATGACACGCACCTGCCCATAGAAACCCTAGCCGAATACGCCTCCTTCGCCATTTTGCTTAGTTCCTTGTACATAGCGGCAGGTGGAATCTACATAAACGCCAATGCCAATGCTACCCCCCTGATCAATGTGGGTATTCTGCTGTTTGGAGCAGTTATCGCCAACGTAATTGGTACCACCGGGGCTTCCCTTCTGCTTATCAGGCCGTTCATCAGATTGAACAACCACCGCATCAAGCCTTACCAGGTAGTGTTCTTTATCTTTATTGTAAGCAACGTTGGGGGATTGTTGACTCCGCTGGGAGACCCGCCACTGTTTATTGGTTTCCTGAAGGGAGTACCGTTTTTCTGGACCATGCAGCATCTACTGAGCCCTTGGGTGATTGCTATTAGTGCCCTATGTATTATTTTTTACATTCTGGATTCCAGAAACAAGGAAGCCTTTATACCTAATGCCAAGGTGCGCGCCAGGAACGAGGCCAAGACCGAGTTCTTCTTTACTGGCAAACGCAACCTTATCTGGCTGGCAGTGATCATTGGTGCCACCTTCCTGAACCCTGTTTCTTATGAGTGGTTGCCTTACATACCCCTAGAAGGTGGCGTAAAGGTTTCTTTTGTACGGGAAATTATTCAGTTATCTGCCGCTTTCCTTTGCTTTAAATTTGCCAGCCGAACTGCCCTAAACGGTAATCACTTCTCCTTTGACCCCATTCTGGAGGTGGTGTTCCTGTTCTTTGGCATCTTCTTTACCATGATGCCTGCCCTGCAACTCTCTGCAGAACTGGCTTCTTCCCCTGAGTTTGCCGCCAGACTCACGCCTTCTGTCTTTTATTGGGTAACGGGTACCTTGTCAGGAGTTCTGGACAATGCCCCTACCTATGCCAACTTTCTGTCTTTGGGCATGGCCAAGTACCACCTGAACTACGCCGACCCTAACCAGGTACAGAGCTTTGCTTACGGGTTAGGCCAGACCCCGGAAACGTTGTTGGTGCTGGAAGCTATTTCCATAGGGGCAGTTTTGTTTGGTGCTATGACGTACATTGGAAACGGGCCTAACTTCATGGTGAAAGCCATTGCTGAGCAAGCCGGGGTTAAAATGCCTCCGTTCTTCCAATACATGTTCAAGTACTCCCTCATCTACCTCCTGCCTGTATTGGCATTAGTGTGGGTGTTGGTGATTCTTTAAGAATTCCACAGTAAAAAGGAGGAGGTGTTTAAGGACTGTTTCTTGCAAAACGGCCCTTAAACACCTCCTCCTTTTTTATAGATAATTTAGAAGCTTAGTTGAGAAAACAACTAGCCTCATTTATTCTAGTCAGGAAAGCAGCGCTTAGTCCACTTTATTTGCTCTTTGGCGCAACACAAAGTCTGCCAGCACCAAGGCTGCCATGGCATCTACAATAGGCACGGCTCTAGGCAGAACACAAGGGTCATGGCGCCCTTTGCCTTGTAGCGTAATCTCCTGCCCACTTTGGTCAATGCTGCTTTGCGGCTGCAAAATGGTTGCCACGGGTTTGAAAGCTACTTTGAAATAAATATCCTGTCCGTTAGAGATACCTCCCTGAATTCCGCCGGAATGATTGGTGCGGGTTTTTACCTGTCCGTCTTCATCGGTGTAGAAGACATCATTATGCTGGGAGCCGTACATGCTCACGCCCTCAAAACCACTTCCGTACTCAAAACCTTTCACGGCATTGATGCTAAGCATGGCCTTACCTAGTTCTGCGTGCAGTTTGTCAAAAACAGGCTCACCCAAGCCTGCGGGCACTCCCTTGATGACGCAGGAAACTACTCCGCCTACGGTATCTAGTTTGTCACGGGTTTCTTCTATGAGCTGAATCATAGCCTGGGCAGTCTCTGGGTGAGGACAGCGTACAATGGTATTGTCCACCTGGCTCAGGTCAAGTTGGGTGTAATCTGCCGGAGCATAGATAGAACCTACCTGAGAAACATAAGAGGTAATTTGAATGCCTTGCAAAGCCAGAAACTTTTGCGCCAACACTCCAGCCGCTACCCGGGCCAAGGTTTCCCGGGCCGAGCTACGCCCGCCTCCGCGGTGATCGCGGGAACCGTATTTTGCAGTATAGGTGTAATCTGCGTGGGAAGGGCGGTAGGCTTTCTCTATGTGAGTATAGTCATGGCTTGCCTGGTCCTTGTTGAAAACTGCTAATGCAATAGGGGTTCCCTGCGTTTGTCCATTAAAAATGCCTGACAGAATCTGAACCTGGTCTTTCTCATCACGGGGTGTGGTGATCTTTGACTGTCCGGGACGACGGCGGTCCAAAGCGGCCTGTATCTCCTCAATGGTGATAGGCAATCCGGCGGGGCAGCCATCCACAATTACGCCTACGGCCGTACCGTGCGATTCCCCAAAGGTGGTGATCCGGAAAATGGATCCGTATGTGTTACTCATTTTCTTTTTAGTATGAAAATAAACAGGGCTACCCCCAGCAATACGCCCAATACCACATTAGTATAGAAGCGCACTTCCCTGAACTGGTCAATGCTGATGAGCTGATTGCTTTCTGTAGCGGCAATATTGTAAAAATCGCCCACATCTTGTGCCCTGATAAAACTATTTTGATCTTCCTGCCCTCGCACCTGCACAGTAAAGGAAGGCCGCAGCGTGTCATAACGGGCCGTAACCGGGTTAAAATACACCCACTGGAACAGCTCCCGCAGCGGAAACACGCCCGCCTGACGGCCCACAATAAAATACCGGAACGTTTTGCTGCCCACCATGCGTCCCTGCTGCACCTGCTTGGTTTGCCTGATTTCGGGAGAATAAATTTCCAGTTCACTGGAGATCCCTATACTCTGCGGCACTGGCAAGGTCATGATATTACCCTCGCCCTCAATCCTGAAGTGGTACACTAGGTTTTGGTTTAACGTAACCGTACTGCGGGACATCTGCTCTTTCAACCTGAACACCCCTACCGCCACCTGGTCTCGCAGGGGATGCGGAGGCAAAGACTTTACTGTCACTTCTCTGCTTTGTGTGTTGTAGGTCTTAGATTCAGGTAGTCGGTTCTGCGTAAGCAAGGTGGGATTTTTGGCGATCTTGTATTTGGTCATCCGCAGCCCCACCGCGGGGAACCTGAGTGCTTGGGGGGTAATGGGAAACAAGATAGCCTCATAAAGTTTGTACCGGGTAAAGTCCTTCTCCCCTATTTTGATCTTCTCTGGCAGAATCTCCTCTTGCAGCACCACTTCTTCCAGGGCGCTTCTCTGCTTCAATTGCTGTACAATGGCTCCTATCTGAGTCTCAAAGTCCACAAAGTCCAGCAGCCCCAAGTCTGCCTCTGCCACATAAAACCACAAGGAGACTGGTACCGCCTCCCCCACATAGCAGCTTTTCTTGGGCACGTGCAGGGTAAGAAATGCATTTTCCTTTACGTCCACAAACTCGGGGGTTGCCGGTGTACCCTTTGCCGCTGCCAGGCTGTCCAGGGGTTTTCCAGTGAGAGGTGGTGCTGAGGGACCTACTTTCACTTTAATGCCCGGGGCAGGTACAGTTTTGCCGTCCACTACCAAGGCAAAGGGCTTAACTATCACCTCTCCTTCTTTTAGCGGGGCATATTGCTGTGTTAGGGTGTACACAAAGGAGGTTTGAGTGCCTTTGGTGATTTTTGTAGTAAAAGATTTTTGGGTGCTCTTCTGCATTCCCTCAATTTCGGGAAAGCCCTCTACCTTAGTGGGTTTAGTACCCGGAGACTTTAATGAAATAGTGAAATATTGGTCAATGGGAATGGCGGCCGGACCGTATTCTATGGTGTGGTCCTGCGCACTGCACCAGGAGGCACAGCCCATCAGCCAAACAAACAAGATTACCGCGTATTTCATTTATTTTAAGTAAAACGGCCAGAAAGCTGCCGTATTATTCTCCTCCAAAAGTACGAAGAACAGACCAAGGCCCCTATCTCTTATAAAGCCTTATAAGACAAGGCTGTAAAAATATTTCCATTTTATTTCACTTTTTTTCATTCTTCTGAAATCCGGGTAAATATCTCCTATCGTAGGTCTCGCTAATTCCGCCAGAATTCAGGGGCGGTACCAAACTAAACCTAGGCTTTGACAAAGGCTCTGGTAATACCAATTGTTTCACCTTCATTTTTCAAAACTATGGCAAAAAACACAAATTCAGTTCCTGAGCAGGAAGTATTGCAGGGATTGAACAACCCTTTCAATCGCCGTTCCTTTCTCCGCTATACCGGAGCCGGCATGGCTGTTTCAGCGCTTTTACTTGCAGGCTGTGATGATGACGATGACACCACCACTCCCAACACAACGGGCACCGTTAACTTAGGTAGTAATGATGTAGGAATCTTAAACTATGCGTATGCGCTGGAGCAGTTAGAAGCTGCTTTCTATACTGCAGTAGTAGCCCTTCCAAACTTCTCCACCCTTTTCCCTAGTGCTGTTGAAAGACAGGTACTAACTGACATCAGAAATCACGAGGTAGCCCACCGCGAATTCTTTAAAGCTGCTATCACAGCTAACGCGGCAAACCAGATTATTCCAAGTTTAACGCCAAATCTTCCAGCCAGTGCTCTGGCAAGCCGTGCCTCTATCTTATCAACGGCTAAAACCTTTGAAGACTTAGGTGTGGCTGCCTATAACGGAGCCGGCAAACTTCTTACAAATGCTACCTTCTTAGGTCTTGCCGGTAAAATTGTTTCAGTTGAAGCAAGACACGCCGCCGAGATCAGAGACATGATTGAGAATGGCACCTTTGCCAGCGGCGATTCAGGTATTATCCCGGGCCGTATGATTGTAGATGCCAATGGTCTGGATGTAGCCCTTACGCCTGCCCAGGTATTGGCTGCAGCCCAGCCTTTTATTATGGAAAAACTCAACGGAAGCAATTTGCCAACTACCTAATCTAAGAAAGCCATGAATATCTTTAATATATTAAAAGAAGTAGAAAAAGTAGATCCAGAAATCTTTGACCGGCTGGATCCACGTCGCGCTGTATTCAAACACTTCGGCGGATTTGGAAAGAAACTAGCGGCTGCCGCAGTTCCAATTGCCTTTGGTTCTATGCTTAACAAAGCATACGGACAAACCGCCATGCCTTCTGTACGTGATGTCTTAGAGTTCGCCCTGAAACTGGAGAACCTGGAATATTTCTTCTACAGACGTGCCGCTGATACCAACATCTTCGCTAATGCCGCTGGTAAAACAGCCTTTACGGTGATTAGAGACCATGAAGAAGATCACGTTAACTTCCTGCGCACTGCTATTTCAGGCATGGGAGGCGCTGCGCCAACCACTTATACTGATGCTAACTTTGACTGGACGGCTAAAGGTACTTTGGGCAATGCTACCTTCACTAACTATCCAACCATGCTGGCGGTAGCCCAGGCATTTGAAGATACCGGAGTAAGAGCTTACAAAGGAGCAGCACCTGCCCTTATGAGCAATGACGGTGTACTACAGGCAGCTTTGCAGATTCACTCTGTTGAAGCAAGACACGCGGCACACCTTCGCCGTATGCGCAGAGACATGGCTAACGGAGTTGCTACTAACAAGCCATGGATCACCATGAAAGACAGAGGCGGACTTCCTGCTGCTTTCCAGGGAATCTATGATGGCGAAGAAGTAACCACGCAAGCGGGCGTAAACATAGTAGGTACTTTTGGCGGAATAGCCATTGATGCCAACGCCGCTTCAGAGGCATTTGATGAGCCATTGACCGTTGCACAGGTAAATTCCATTGTGGCACCGTTCATTAAATAACCTCTTAATTCTAAATACATAAGAAAGGCAGCCCCAAAGGGCTGCCTTTCTTATGTTCTATTAATTGTAAAATGAGTATAAAATGTAGGATATTCAGTATAAATACTGGAATCATTTTTTGCATCTTTACGTATTCTTTATACCCAACCAAAATACAACAATCTATACCCTTAAGTCATGTTAGAGTACGTTAAATTAATTTTAAGCAAAGTGAGCTTTGACTCAGGTCTTTTTGAGAAAGAACTGAGAAAAAGCATGAGGATGCTGGTGCAGAAAGAGCTTGAAACCTTACGTGAGTGGTGCTATGCGCACTTTGCTGGCTCCTACGGCAGCATCTTAGACAAGGTCTTCGGAAACGCGGTCGCTGCTTAAGTCGGCTGGTTCGTTTGCCACAAAACGCAGGTTCCTGGTTAATCCTTCAAACCCCGTGCGTTTTACGGCTGATTTTCTGAAAATATCTCTGAACACCTCTTGAGTAAGCTCCACCCAATCGTTTGATGTAAGGTGGAGCAACTCTGGGTGAGGCGCAAAAGCCGGCTCGCGGTGCGCCTTACTGAATCTGTTCCAGGGGCATACATCCTGGCAGATGTCACAGCCAAACACCCAATTACCAAACTTCCCTTCTACTTCCTGCGGAATCTGGTCTTTCAACTCAATAGTGAAATAGGAAATGCATTTGCTTCCGTCTACCACGTAAGGCGCCGAGATAGCATCTGTTGGACAGGCGTCCATGCACTTAGTACAGGTACCGCAATAGTCTTTGATTGGACCATCAGGCTCTAATTCCAAATCCAGGATCAATTCGGCAATGAAGAAGAAACTGCCTACCCCTGGTCTGATGAGGTTACTGTTTTTCCCTACCCAACCCAAACCGCTTTTCTTCGCCCATACCTTATCCATTACTGGTGCGGAGTCCACAAACACCCGCCCGCCTACTTCGCCAATCTCTTCCTGTATGTACTGGAAGAGCGTTTTTAGCTTGTCTTTGATTACAAAGTGGTAATCCTGGCCGTACGCGTATTTAGAAATCTTAAACGTGTCCTCAGGTTGGGTTTCCTCAGGAAAGTAATTCAACAGCAAGCTCACTACAGATTTGGCACCGTCAACCAACAGGCGCGGATCAAGGCGCTTGTCAAAGTGGTTGGCCATGTAGTGCATTTGACCATGCATGTTCTGATTCAGCCAACTTTCCAGCCTAGGTGCCTCTTCTTCTAAAAACTCAGCTTTAGACACACCACAGTACATAAACCCAAGTTCCTGGGCTTTCTGCTTGATGATTTGGGTATGTTTTGGGGCGAGATTAAACATAATGCTTTGGGCAATGATGACCGTTTCTAGTGAACAAAGTTGGCGGAAAAGAATTTCACTTAGCGTAATTTTTCTGATTTAAGCCCATTTTGTGGAATTTGGATACTTCAGCAAGTCCCCCATTTTCTAACTTCCAAATGGGGATACTATCTCTTTGGCCTGTCAATCATAAAAACCACCTTCTCTCTTATGAACAAGATGCTCTTTACCCTACTTTTCACCATACTGGCCTTTACTGCAAAGGCGCAGGAAAAAAACAATGCTGTATCTGGTCAAGCGCCTAAAGTATTAAGACCCAACCAAGAATGGAATTATGCACAAGCCTACCGAAGCGGTAATCTCCTGTATATTTCCGGCACGGTGGCAAGTGGGCCGATGGACAAAGCCATTGAGCAGGTATACCGCACCTTGCAAGCCACGTTGAAACAGTATAACCTAAATTTCACGCATGTGGTGAAGGAAAATTTGTATACCACCAACATGGAAGAGACGTCTAAACACCACTTGGTTCGGAAGAAATTTTATGGCACCCATACTCCGGCTGCTACGTGGGTACAGGTCGTCCGGCTTTTAGAGCCAAATGTGGTGATAGAAGTAGAATTAGTTGCCGAGATCAAGAAAACAGAATAAACTTTATGCTCTTGAAAGCAGAAATCCCCGGCATTGGATAGCCGGGGATTCTTTCAACTATAAACAAGAACTGGAAAACTACTCTGCATTGTCAAATAAGGTGCCGCTGCGCACATGATTAGGCGGAATCTTGCCAAGGTGACGGTAGGCAGCTTCAGTAGCTTCCCGACCGCGGCTGGTACGTTTAATGTAGCCTTCCTGGATCAGGAACGGCTCGTAAACCTCTTCAATAGTCTCGGCCTCATCCCCACAAGCCGTGGCGATGGTAGAAAGCCCGACCGGACCGCCTTTGAACTTGTCAATAATGGTCATGAGAATGCGTTTGTCCATTTCGTCCAAACCGTTATGATCCACATCTAAGGCGTTCAGGGCAAACTGGGCAATCTCTACCGTAATGGTACCATCGCCTTTGATCTGGGCGAAGTCACGGGTCCGGCGCAGCAGGTTGTTCGCGATACGTGGCGTGCCACGGCTCCGGCGAGCAATCTCAAAGGCGGCATCCTCATAAATAGGCGAACCCAGAATTTCTGCCGAACGCTGCACAATAGACGTCAACAACTTGGAGTCATAGTACTCCAGACGCGCATTAATCCCGAAACGAGCCCGTAACGGCGAGGTCAACAAACCTGAACGGGTGGTAGCGCCAATCAAGGTGAAAGGATTCAGGGAAATCTGTACAGAACGGGCATTTGGACCCGAGTCCAGCATGATATCAATTTTATAATCCTCCATGGCAGAGTACAGGTACTCCTCCACAATCGGGTTCAGTCGGTGAATCTCATCAATGAAAAGTACGTCGTTCTTTTCCAGATTGGTGAGCAGCCCCGCTAAATCGCTGGGTTTGTCCAATACCGGACCAGACGTGATTTTGATGTTAGAACCCAATGAGTTGGCGATGATGTGGGACAAGGTGGTTTTCCCCAAGCCGGGAGGTCCATGCAGCAGCACGTGATCCAGCGCCTCGCCCCGCATAATGGCCGCCCCCACAAATACTTTCAGGTTATCTACCACCTTCTCCTGACCGGTAAAGTCACTGAAGTCCAAAGGTCGCAGGGCCTTGTCATACTCCTTCTCGGCGGGGGTTAGGTGATCGGCAGAGCCGCTTAAATAGTCTTCTCTCATGGTAAAAATATCTTGGCAGTGATGCTCAGACGCAGTTGTAAAGATAACAGCATTCCACCTAAAATCGCTCCCTACAGGAACAGAAAAGCTCTAAAATTACTATTATTTTTAACATAACAAATTAAATTCCAATTATTTTAGCAACGCAGATTCAATATATTTCTTGGTTTGCTTCTCTTCTAGTTATCCTGTTTCACCTCAAGCTCAAGGAAGTAGTATAAGCCTTTTCTATTTCCTACCTCTTTCCAAGAAAACAAGTCTAAAGCTAGGTATTTGGTAAAAGCATACAACTTATCAGCCATAAATTGATTTAGACAATAACTACTCCTACGTTGTTGTTTGAAGCCTTTTTTGACATAACAACTTAAAAACAGAGCGCTTTTGGGCATAGATGCTCCAATAAAAATTCACCCCACCACATATTGGAGAAAGATGGACCAGTTCTTGCACTTAGCTTCTACATTAACGGCATCAATGGTTCGCTAACCACGTGCATCACTTAAAAAAGGCAACTCACCATCTTACAGATGCAAACCCAAGAACTTATGAATACCGTTACCTTCTCTACTTTGAAGCAATTAATGGATGACCTGGAGTGCGATGCCCATGACAACCCAGATGCCATTTACGAGATAAGGAACCAGTGCGAGAAAGTGTTGGACCTTATTCAACATTTACAATTCTCTGACAACTCGGCTCATGTTCAACTAGCCACCAAGCAGGCCTTGCAATACATACACTCGGCTTTATCTGCGGCTGAGGTGTACACCGCGAGTTTACATTCAATTGACAGGAAAGAAGACATGATGGATATTTGCGGTCCTGCGCACGCTGGGCTTGAAATCATCTTGAACCTTAACCAGAACTAACGGTTTCAGCTTAACCGGCCTCTATTCTATGGTAGAATGAAAGCCGGATACCTCTTTCTTTGTACCCTATGCCACCATGGTAATGCGCTCCTTCACCGAACTGGCAACCCCACAGCAATGCCACTCTCGTGCTATCTTAAATTCTGAGGTGCCTTTATTATCAGAATAAAGTTATGGATTAGGCTTCCTTTACCTAAAACAGCCTATAAACATGAAAGGCAGCTACGGAAACGTAGCTGCCTTTCATGTTTTACTAGTAGTTCTCTATTTGAACGCCTGAATGCCGGTGATATCAGCGCCGGTAATAAGCAGGTGAATGTCATGGGTACCTTCGTAGGTGATCACACTTTCCAGGTTCATCATGTGACGCATGATCGGGTACTCGCCGGTAATGCCCATGCCTCCGTGAATCTGCCGCGCCTCACGGGCCACGTGCAATGCCATGTCCACACTGTTACGCTTAGCCATGGAAATCTGCTGGGTAGTAGCCTTGCCCTCATTCTTGAGCGTGCCCAAACGCCACACCATCAACTGAGCTTTGGTAATTTCCGTCACCATCTCGGCCAGTTTCTTCTGGATAAGCTGGTAAGAGGCAATGGGTTTATCAAACTGAATACGCTGCTTGGCATAGTTCAACGCAGATTCATAGCAGTCAATGGCAGCCCCAATGGCTCCCCAAGCAATACCGTACCGGGCCGAGTCTAAGCAACCCAAAGGTCCTTTCAAGCCATCAATGTTAGGCAAAAGGTTCTCTTTGGGCACTTTCACGTCTTCAAACACCAGCTCGCCGGTGCTGGATGCACGCAAACTCCATTTATTGTGAATTTCTGGAGTAGAGAAGCCTTCCATGCCACGCTCCACAATCAAGCCTTTGATTCTCCCTTGTTCGTTCTTTGCCCACACCACCGCTACTTGGCACTCCGGTGAATTAGAGATCCAGAGTTTGGCCCCGTTGAGTAGATAATGGTCGCCCATGTCTTTGATGTTGGTGATCATGCCGCCTGGGTTTGACCCAAAATCTGGCTCTGTTAACCCAAAGCAGCCCAACCACTCACCGGTGGCCAACTTAGGCAGGTACTTTTTGCGCTGCTCTTCAGAACCATAGGCGTAAATAGGATACATGACCAAAGAACCTTGCACCGAAGCCGTAGAACGCATGCCAGAGTCGCCGCGCTCAATTTCCTGCATGATGATGCCATAGCTGATGTAGTCCAGTCCGCCGCCTCCGTATTCCTCCGGGATGGTCGGACCAAAGGCCCCCACTTCTCCAAACTTAGGTACAATCTCAGACGGAAAATGCGCGTCCTGCGCCCACTTCTCAATGTTAGGGGAAATTTCGCGACGCACGAAGTCACGCATGGTCTGCCGGATGAGTTTGTGCTCATCGGTAAGCAGGTCGTCTACGTTGAAATAATCTGGGGCGCTGGAATTGTCTGTAGCCATAAGTTCTAAGATACCGTCAATGTCTGTTTCCAAACTTAACAAGAAACCTGCCCCTTGCCAACACTTGTTAGCAAAACCTTTCAAGACATCAGTTTCGCTCTGTGCTTTTGTGCTGTTTTCCTGAAAACAGGTATAAAACAGGGGGATTGATGCCAGTTAAGTAGTATACAATACTTCCGCTGGCGCGACCCTCCGGCTCGTGTCCGCACGCATTCATGAACCTTCCCTTCATTTTGTCATCCTGCAAGGATCTTGTGAACGAACGGTGGAGTCGCTTCCAAGGCCGTTTTGGTTCACACACAAGATCCTTGCAGGATGACAATGGAGAGTTAAAAAGTCTTTAAATCCGAGTACTGAACCTTTGGAACGAGAACTAAAGAACTTATCAGCAATACGTGCGGACACGAGCTGGAAGCTCGCGCCAGCGGTTTCGTTCCTTCTTAAAACAAGAAGTCCCTGGCAGCGCAAACTACCAGGGACTTCTTGTTTAAGGCTGCTTTCGGGAAAGAAGCTTAGAAACGCAGGCTGATTTGCGCCATGTAGTTTCGGGGTGCTTGCGGGAAGTAATAGTTATAGTCATAGCGATTGGTATCGCCGGAATACAACTCAGTGAAGGTGTAGCCGTTGGCTTCGTATTCTTCATTAAGCACGTTGTTCACCAGTAAGCCCAGTTCAATTTCCTTCATCCAGTTCACCGGCTTGAAACGATAGAACACACGCACATCACCTACCTCATACGGTTTCAGGCGGCGGCTTTCACTGCCGGTATTGTCCAGGAATTGCTCACTTACGGTTTTATACTGGAACGCGAACCGAAGCCCGGTTACCGGCTGCACCTCTAATTGAGTAGAGGTCACAAAACTTGGCGAATAAGCAATAGTGGTCTCATCATACTGGTTCACCACTACATCTTCAGGATTGTAGTCTATGGGCAACGTCTCGGTAAACTGTTTAATGCGGTTGCGGCTCAACGACAAGTTAGTAGTAAAGCGGGCAAACTCTCCCAGACCTACTCCGGCAGCCACTTCCACGCCGGTGCGGTAACTTTCCGGGATGTTGGTCCTCAAAGCCGTTCCTACGTCATTAAGTTGACCAGTTAGCACCAGTTGGTCTTTGTAGTCCATGTAGAAGTAGGTCATATCTGCGGTGATGTTCAAGGGCAAGCCATTCAGTTCACCAATGGGTTGGTTCAGGCGGTAACCGGCTTCCCAGTCAACCAGGCGCTCTGGCTTGGCGCGGTCTGAAACCGGACGGTCAGTGAAGTCAGAACGGGTAGGCTCGCGGTGGCTCACGGCCACAGATGCGTACAGGTTGTGCCGGTCAGAAAGGGAGTACGTCACCCCTGCTTTGGGGTTGAAGAAGTTGTAATCGGCGCGGGTGGTCACATCACGTTGATCATCGTCTAAACCATCTACTTTGTAATTCACCGTACGAAGCTGCAGATCCCCGAAGAAGCTCAACTGCTCAGTGGCCTGAAGCGTTGCCTTACCGTACACGTTGAAGTCGGTTTTCACGGCATCATTGTCATAGTAGCGGTGGCGTGGCCGGATGGTAGAGGCATACTGCGCCCAGATCACTTCTCCGAAGTGCGCGCCTTCATAGCGGTTCCAGCCACCACCTAAAACGGCAGACAGCTTATTAGTACCTCTGTATTGCAGGGCGAAGGTGCTTCCGTAGAAATCATTGTCCAGCCACTTCCGGCCCACCAGATCAGTACGGGTGATGGAAGTTCCGCCT
Organism: Rufibacter tibetensis; assembly: GCF_001310085.1. Taxonomy (GTDB): domain Bacteria; phylum Bacteroidota; class Bacteroidia; order Cytophagales; family Hymenobacteraceae; genus Nibribacter; species Nibribacter tibetensis. The sequence continues at coordinate 3,110,950 of NZ_CP012643.1, read as the reverse complement.
ATGGTTACCGGCGGAATGTTGTAGTTCCTAAGCCGCTCATTCACCTTGAACTGCTCATAAAACCCGAAGCCGCGCGTGTAGTGCAGCGCCGCGTTGAGCGACAAAGCCGGGCTGAACTCATGCCCGTAGTGCAGTTGGTAGTGGTACTGCTGGTAATTGTCCACCTCGTTGTCATACGGTATGTCAGTGCTGCCATAATCTGTACCAGCGGAGTTGAAGCGGCGGTTGGTTTTCAAGGTTTCCTCGTCTACCCCGTTCCAGGCCTGGTACGTGATCTCATGGCCACCAAACACCACCACCTTTAGCAGGTCTTTGGCACCGTAATAGCCACCAGACAAATAGAACGATTTAAGGTTAGAAGACGCCCGGTCAATGTAACCATCAGAAGTGATCCTGGACAAGCGGCCATCTACGGCGAACTTACCGCCCAGCAAACCAGTGCCAAACTGCACGTTGTTTTTCCAGGTGTTGTAAGAGCCGTAGGCATTGTCAGTGCGGGCGTACGCCTCGGGGCTGGCATCCTGCGTCTGCAGGTTCAGGCTGGCGCCAAAGGCTCCGGCGCCATTGGTAGATGTCCCTACCCCACGCTGAATCTGAACATCCTGTAAAGACGAAGCGAAATCGGGCATGTTTACGAAGAACACGCCGTGGCTTTCGGCATCATTCACCGGAATTCCGTTCACGGTTACGTTGATACGGGTAATGTCTGAACCCCTGATGCGCATGCTGGTGTAACCTACTCCGGCTCCTGCATCTGAATTGGTGACCAAAGATGGCGTGTTTTCCAGCAAATAAGGCAAATCCTGCCCGAAATTGCGGCTTTCCAGCTCCTGCTTGCCTATGTTGGTGTAGGTGGTACCCGTCTTCTCATTGGCGCGGGTGGCGGTTACCAGTACTTCTTTGGTAGCCACGCTGGTGCGGGTAAGAGAAATTTCAAGGGGTTGGGCAATGGGCAAGGTGACAGATTGGGTACCGGAGGCATAGCCCAGGTAGCTTACCTGTAAGGTATAGTCTCCGGCAGGAAGATTGGAAAAAGCAAAACGGCCTGAGGCATCGGTGAGGGTGGCACGGTTGCCAGAAGTAAGCCTAACAGTACTACCGGTAAGGGGTGATTGGGTCGCAGCATCAACTACGCGGCCAGATAAGGTATTCTGTGCCATGGCAAACCAAGGCAGCAGGCAGCCCAAGAGCAGGGCTAAAGCTTTTTTCATGCGAAAAGATAAAAATAATAAAACAACCAGGAGCCACCAGGGGCCGGTGCTCCCACTCTGTTTTGTTCCCTTGTTTTTCCCTCCGTCGGCATTACCCGGATCAGGTTCAATGGGTATGATCTCAGCCCGTTATCTTAAGGCACCCCTAAACTGAGGCAAAGCTACGCCCGGTCTTTTTCAAAACCAACCGGCCTCACAACTTATATGATTTTTTTTGCTTTCGTGCTCAACATAGGGAGGCGACCATACGTTGAACAAGGAAGAGACGCCAACCGGCTGTGGATGTGATGTGAGACTTTTAATTCATCTGATTTTATGATGATCGTATACTCTTTGGCCATGTTTGCCTTGATTGCTTTTTTGGCGCTGGCCCCCCGTAAACGACTTAGCGTACCTCCGCAAGATGACAGCGACGATGACGGAGGCGAACCCCTCAATGATGGGTTGCCCGATCTGGACCTTCCACCAGGCATTTGCCTGCCTATTAATGACTGGGAACCTGATTACAACCGGCCGCAGGTAAAATCCTCTACTCTGTAGTAATTAGCAAATTCCATTGAACGAAGTACCCAACCCGGAAGCATGGTGATACAGCCAAGCTTCCGGGTTTTCGTTTTAATCCTGGTTTCAGAAAATGGCCCACAAAATCCAATCTAATCAGGGCTATATTCTTGCCTTTCCTCAACTCCATGGCACAAAAAAAGGTCAGTACTGACTTAGTGCTGACCTTTCCTTAAAGTAGATTTAATTACTTCTTAGCTACTGATTCTTGTTTGGCCACCAGTTCAATGTTCAACTCCACGTCGTCCTGAATGGCTTTATCACCCAAGTTCTCAAAGAAGTTGCCAGAACGGAATTTGACATCCCATTTGGTGCGGTCAAATTTGAAGTTGGCCTTGGCAGTGGCTACTCCTTTTTTCAAGGTTACCAGTGCCGGGAAAGAGATTTGGTTTGAAATGCCTTTAATGGTGAGGTCACCGGTAATGGTGTAATTAGCAGTACCCGATTTAGCGTTTGCTCTTGGTGCGATGTTGGTGATGGCAAACATGGCCGTAGGGTTTTTCTCCACAGAGAAGAAATCATCTGATTTCAGGTGATCTACCAACCGCTTGTTTGAACCGCCCTGCAGGTCATTGCAGGTAATAGAGTTCATGTCCATGATGAACGTTCCGCCGCGTAGGGCTGTCCTGTCTAACAGAATGGTTCCGCTAGCAAGGGTAATGTTGCCATTGTGCTCACCGGCTACTTTACGGCCAATCCAGGTGATTTTGCTTTCAGCAGGAATCACTTTGTAATTCTGAATAGCAACCGCCACTGATTTCTTTGGTGCTGTTTTCTTCTCCGGCGAACCCGGTGAAACTACGGTAAAAGCAGAAGCCCCTATAGTAGCAGCAACCATAAGAGAGAGTAACACTTTTTTCATGGGAATAAACACGTTAAGGGGTAAGTATAAAGGGTTTAAAGCTTTAAGTTAAGCAAAATTAGCTTCTGATTTTGTCAAGCAGGCTACTTAATTGTTCTGCCTCTTCCGGCGTGAGACTTTTCAAGCCAATCAGGCCACCATCGCCCAGAGAATCCATCTCCTGCAGCAAGTTCAGTCCCTTCTCGGTGATGAGGATATCAACGGTCCGGCGGTCTGTAGGGCATTGCTTGCGTGTCACCAGTTCTTTCGCCTCCAGCTTGTCAACAATGCGTGACGCATTAGAGGTTTTATCTAACATACGATCTATTAGCAGGTTCACCGTGGCGGGTGTAGGGTATTGCCCTCGCAGGATACGCAGCACATTGTACTGGGGCAACGTAACCCCGAATGGTTTGAACAGCGTCGCCTGTCTTTGGTCTAACCAGTTAGAAGTATAGACCACGTTTATATAGGCTTTTTGGTAAACGTCTTTAAAAGCGCTTTGCTTTATTTCTTCTTCGATTTTCATGTAATCTTGATGCTTTAGGGGATTTTCAAATATAGGTTCCTGCCGCAGAATCAGCAACATAGCCACCGTATTTCTGCCTATCTCTTAAAGATACAACCAACATCGGGCTTCCATCGTGCGTATTTCCCCTACATCTACTTTTAAAGGCAAATGACAGACTTTTTTCTGATTTCGTGGTCAGAAATGTTTTCCAGTCCAGAAAACATGATCAGATACGGCGGACTCACGCTTATTCTCATTGTGGTTTTCGTGGAAACGGGTTTACTTATTGGCCTGGTCATCCCCGGAGGCGACTCGCTTTTACTGGCTACGGGCTTGTTGGCGGGAGCTGATGTGCTGCAAGTGCCTTTGGGTGTGCTTCTGGTCAGCATGACGGCGGCCGGAGTGGCCGGAGACCTTCTGGGCTACAGCCTTGGCAAGAAGATGGGCAAAAAGCTCTACCGGAAAAAAGACACCTGGTACTTCAAACGGAAGAACCTGGACCGCGCGCAACAATTCTACAAGGAGAAAGGAAAGTCGGCTATTGTGCTGGGCAAGTTTGTGCCCGTGGTACGTACTTTTAACCCCTTGTTGGCGGGCGTGACGGGCATGCCCCTTGGCCGGTTTGCCTTGTTAAGTTTATTGGGTACCGCTCTCTGGATTTCCTCGTTGGTGGTGGCTAGTTATTACCTGGGCCGGCAGTTTCCCCAAATGAAAGACTACCTGCACTACGCTATCCCGGTTATTATTTTTCTATCTATTCTGCCGGGCTTTATCCAATACATGAAAGAGCGCAGAAAGGGAGCCGATGCATAAGCCATTTTCGACACTGCCTGATTTCGATCAGTTTTTAGGAAATTAACGTATAAATACCGCAACCAATCAAGCTCCCTATGCTACAACGTATTCTCTTGGCTAGTGCCCTTCTGCTAGGTATTTTGGCTTCTCCTATGTTGGCGCAAGCGCAAACTGCTTCTATCCGAAAAAGTGAGAGCGGCCGCACCACCACCACCAGCGTTACCCCGTTGCGAAAAGGTATTATCATGCGCAACGGAAGATTGATGGATGTCAAAGGCAAAGATTTTACCCCTTTGGCGCAAGGCAGAACTTTCCCTAACGGCTCCATTTTACAGCCAAACGGATCTCTTACGTTGACTGGCGGCGAAGTTCTTCAACTGAACGAAGGAGATTATGTTGACCTAAAAGGAAATCTGCATAGGTCAACCGTCATCACCCAAAGAACCACTACCGTCTCCGGCGACACCACCGGAATTGGGAAACAACTTTTGCAAGCGCAGCAAATGAATGACCGGTTAAAGCTCCTGCAAGAGAAACAACGTGTTCTGCAGTTCAAAACCGAGCTCCTGCAGAAGACTGCGCAGAACAAGTCCAACCAAGCCGAGTTGAAAAAACTGGACGCAGACTTGTCTAAGCTTGAACAACAGCTTTCCGCTGAGGAAAAGAAGAATTAAACTTTCTTCTTTTTAAATGAAAAATAAGAGAGCGAATTTCAATTTAAAGCCCTAACCGAATAAGCGCTGCTTCTAATCTGGGGTCCAGTGATTCTGTAGTAGAGCTGCTTCTTGCTTAACTCTTAAATCCGTTTCCAAAGGTGATGGGTTTGATTGATTAAAGCCTTCCAGTTCACTAAATGTAAAGAGGGGCCTGCCTTTTACTTCTTCATAAATCCGGCCAATGTATTCTCCTAAAATACCTACTCCAATTAGCTGGACTGCCCCTAAGAAAAATACGGCAATCAGGATAGTTGCATAGCCTGTAAATTGAGAGTCAGATTGGAAAACACGCCAGTAGAAGACCATTCCAGCCATCACCAGTGCTACTAAAGCAGACACTAACCCTAAGTATGTAGAAATCTTTAGCGGAACTCTGGAAAAAGAAAAGATACCGTTAAAAGCCAGGCCTAATAATTTGCCTAAAGTGTATTTCCTCTCACCAGCAAACCTGGGGTCTCGTTCAAAAGGTACTGCTACTTGCTTGAAACCAACCCAGGTACGAAGCCCTCGGATATAACGATTACGCTCAGGCATCGCGTTCAGAACATCTACTACTCTTCGGTCAAGTAAGCAGAAATCCCCGGTATCTGTAGGGATAGTGATGTCAGAGAGCCGCTGCAGCATTCTGTAGTAGGTATAAGCGGCCACTCTTTTGTAAAGCACCTCCTTGTGGCGAACTGTTCTTTGCGCATACACCACTTGGTAACCTTGCTTCCACTTTTCAACAAGCTCAGGGATCAACTCTGGAGGATCTTGCAAATCTGCATCTAAGATTATGACCGCCTGCCCCCTTGCATAATGTAAGCCTGCTGTGACGGCAACCTGGTGGCCAAAATTTCTGGCCAAACTAATATAGGCCACCCGCTTATCCTGATGGCGCAACTCTCTGATAAGTTGCAGAGACCTGTCTTTGCTACCGTCGTTAACTAAAATTAACTCTACTGGGCCATCTAACCTTTCCATTATTCCGCATAATCTCTGATATAGAGTTTGCAAAATCTCTTCTTCATTGTAGACAGGAACTACCAGGGAATAGGTGGGTGCCATAAGAATATTTTGATTAAACAATTACAAGGTCCAACTCTTCATCTTTCCAAGACAGATTACTGAGTCCATCTTCAACTACAAACCTATGGTACAGTTTACTAGTGAATGACTTTAACAATTATATGAATTTTTAATTAAAATTTATAACTTTATACACCATATTACTTTTCACTAAAATAAACTGGCTTCCATATGCCTCGCCAAATTGAGTAATGATTTTCTGAAATCCTCTAATTTTAGGATGACAGCTATGAAGTAACACAGAAATTCATCTAACCAGAATTTGTAAATAGTTTTATAAGGTTAAAAAGTGATACTACTTTATATTCAACTTATAACATAAGTTGAATATAAATACTGCTATTATTGACATTTTATATTACCACATTGTATTAACATAACAGTGTTGCATAAAACTTAAAATAGTTAAACCCAATGCCCATTATAAAAGAAACTTCAAAACTCCATCAACCTGAATTGATTTCCCAAACAGCCCAAGACAAATACTTAGTTGTAAAGGACTGCATTTTTCTAGCAAGTATTCTTTTGATTTTACAGGGATTTATGATTTGGGGCTTAGGTTTCTATAGTGATGACTGGGCATTTCTTTCCCTTTTCCATGGTGCTGAAGATCAAAGCATATTAGGGCTTATTCGTGATTTTTTCACGCAAGACCCAATTGCCAGAATGCGCCCTGTTCAGATAGTTAACCTGGCTATTTTGTATTCTTTCTTTGGCAGCAATCCCACAGGGTATCACATCATTAACTCCCTATTTGTATTGTCAGTAGTCGTCCTGATCTACTTAAGTCTTCGACTAGTGAAAGTACCTCGCTTACTCTTGATAGGAATTCCGTTGATTTATGCAACTCTTCCACATTTTTCTACTGATCGTATCTGGATGTCCACTTTTCACACGAACATTAGCATAACATTCTTCTTTTTGAACTTCATTTCAATTATTAAATGTCTTCGAACACAGGGCAGAGCAAGTTGGGCATGGGGTATACTTAGCTTAGCTAGCGTAGTCTTAAGCATCTTGTCTTATGAAGTGATATTACCTCTATTCTTAGTAAGCTTTGTTGTTATTTCATGGCATACAAAAAAAACAGGGAAATTTTCATTTGCTGCTTTTAACAAGAAATCCAAGCTGTTATTGTTCGCTAATTTCTTAGCATTTTGCTTTTGCATTCTATTTAAGGCCTGGATATCTATTAGAACTGGGGGGTTTTACACAAGCTATTGGCAGCACTTATGGCTTGTTTTTACTTCTGTTATTAAAAACGACTTTATCATTTTTGGAATCAAACTACCAAAGGTTATTTGGCAGATTTTTGCAAATCATTCCAATCTTACTTTGGTAGCTGTTGGTATCCCATTAGGAATCTTCATCTTCAACTACCTGCAAAAGGTAAGCGCTGAACTTTATAAACCCCTGTTATGGATAAAGGTGATTTTAGCAGGGGTAGTGGTTTACTGGGCTGGCTATGCAATATTCCTGACTACAGCTCAATTTGATCCCCATCCAACTGGTTTATCAAATAGAATAACCATGGCAGCGTCTTTAGGAGTAGCCACTTGCTTTTTAGGGGCAATCGGGCTTACTTCTTTTGTATTACCGTCTGCCCGCTTAAGGAGAAACATGATTTCTGTTTCAATTGCCTCCTTGTGCACTATAGGGTTCATGATTAATTACACTATTGCTACCTTCTTCCATAAGACCTTTCCTATTCAATTAGAAATCCTTAGTGATGTACAGAAAAAATTTCCTGTTTTAACTGAGAACTCAGTTTTGATTCTAGATGGTATTTGCCCTCACATTGGTCCGGCACCCGTCTTTGAGTGTTTTTGGGATGTTTCAGGAGCTTTAAGGATTTCCTACGACCTGAAGAAGGTAAGAGGAGACGTGCGTACTGACCTATTCAAATATAATGAGCAAGGTGTCACAACTACTGTATATGGAGAAGAGGTATTTTACCCTTTTGGTGAGAACCTCATCTTATACAATTACCAAAGCAAACAAAAGGTAGTTCTAACTGATAAAAAAGCAGCAGATACTTATTTTGCAGGTAACTTAACTGCTTGCCCAAAAAGCAAAGCAGGACACGGGGTTTCTATTTTCTAAGTAACTTCTATCTAAAGGCTCGTTTAACTTTCAAAAATCTTGTTTCTTTCAAGAAGATGCCTGTTAATACAAGCTTAAAAGAAAATGTCACGCGTTTAGAGACGGCAGATGAAAATGGTATGGATAGCACAAAGTAGTGCAATTGAGGACGCAAATCCCTTCGTTTGATAGATGCACTAAAAGCATGCTCAACTACTGAGAGCAGCTGTTTACAGAAAACACAAACCAAAAGGCCATTAGCTTCTTGCAGCTAATGGCCTTTTGGTTTGTGTAGAGAATATGTTTTGTTTTACAAGCTTATTTTGAAAGAACAATCCCATCCAGACTTTGAGGCTGTTTCCTTTAAACAAGCCTTAAAACGTTTCTGAACCTAGGGTTGCTCTACCGGATACAACCTGCCGGCTTCTTCTTTTACCAATTGGAACGGCTCGTCTTTTACTACTAACATTCCGTCCAAGTCTAACAGGTCTACGCCGTGAGCTAGTTGCAGGCCTGACCAAATGGCCATGGATGTTTCCATCATGCAGCCAATCATGGTTTTCATGCCCAGTGACCTGGTCTTTTGCAGAATGGCCAATCCGTTCAAATAGCCTCCGGCTTTCATCAGCTTCATGTTTACCCCGTGAAATTGCTGCTGCAACAGTTCCCAATCGGCGTGGTCTGTGACAGACTCATCGGCGAAAAGGTCATAAGGAGAGCGCTTTTTTAAGTACAGGTACTCTTCTTGCAAACCGGAAGGCATGGGCTGCTCAATCATGAGAATGGGGTACTTCTTAATGCCTTCAAAAAACCGCATGATAGAATCGGGGTCCTGCCAGGCTTCGTTTGCATCTACAATAAGGCCTTGGCTTGTGGCTTTGGTTACTTCAGAAAGCATGTCCAGGCCGCTTACCTGGTTTACTTTCACCTTGAGGTACTCAAACCGGTGAAGCCCGTGCTCTTTGGTGAAAGCTGCTATCTTACCAGGCTCCATGATGGGGTAAGAATAGGCCGTTGGGGCAGAAGTGACAGGCTGAACGCCTAAAAACTCAGAAACGGTTTGCCCATTCTTGCGGCAGAGGTAGTGCACAAACGCAGATTCAATGGCAAAGCGCAGGGCCGGCAGCACCGGGTGCAGGCTCATGAGGTGCTGTAATTCTTCTATGGAGGCAACATGGTCCAGCCCGTTCGCATGCAGGTTTTGGAACTGCTGTTGCAGCAAAGCAGGCGTTTCACCATAGCGCGTGTTGGGAGCGGCTTCTCCCCTGCCCTGCACCCTTTCGTCTCCTACAGTCACAAAAAGATTGGTTTTCACGTCTGAGGCATCGCGGGAGATTTTCCAGGTATAACGCAGGGTGAGGTCCCGGGCCTCCAAATTCCATAGTAGCATAGTGATAAGTAGCGTTTGCGAGGCTCAAGTGTAGTAAAAAAGAAGCAAAGCCCAATAAAAAACGTGTTTTTGCCCGTGCTCCACAAAAAACAGCCAGACAAGGCTAACGCTCTTTAGGAACCGGAAGAAAAAAGTATATTTGTAGGTTCCCATGCCGTAACAGGTCATGTGAACCTTCATCCAGACCAAACTAAAAACCGTTGCTTTTTCCTTTGCCTGAGGAAAAAGGATTAACTCTTTTATGAAAAAATCCACCCTCGCCTTAGTGGCTTTTGTGATTATCACGGTGGCTGTTGTGCTCACGCTATGTCAGAACTACGGCTATGTCAACCTTCCGGAAGTTGTGCTTACCGCCGCCCGCTGGGCTGGTATTGGGGTACTGATTCTGTTTGCCGCCAAGAAAAAATCCCTGACCACCTGGATTCTGGTGAGCATGGTCATTGGCGCCGAAATTGGGTACAGTTTCCCGGCCTTTGCCTCAGGGCTTAACGTTTTAAGCAAGATTTTCTTAAAAATGGTGAAAACCATCATCGCGCCGCTCATTTTCGCAACGCTGGTGGTAGGTATTGCAGGCCACTCCAACCTGAAACAGGTAGGCAAAATGGGCGGGAAAGCGCTAATCTATTTTGAGATTGTGACCACCATTGCCCTTTTCATCGGCTTGGCGGCCATTAACATCAGCCGTGCCGGCGAAGGCATTGTGCTAAGAGGTGAAACGAGTGACGAGATCACCGCCCCACCGCCCCAAACCTGGCAGGATATCATTTTGCACATCTTTCCAGAAAACATCGCTAAATCGGTGGCCGAAGGACAAGTGCTGCAGATTGTGGTGTTCAGCGTACTCTTCGGGATTGCCCTGGCTATGCTGAATGAGCGCAAACGCCGTCCGTTGCTGGAAGTGACGGAGAGCCTCGCTGAGACCATGTTCAAGTTCACCAACATCATCATGTTCTTCGCCCCTATTGCCGTAGGCGCCGCTATTGCCTACACCGTGGGGCACATGGGCTTCGGCATTCTGGTGAACCTGTTTAAGTTGCTGGCCACTCTTTATGTGGCTTTGGTGGCATTCCTGTTGCTGGTGCTGCTACCGGCGGCGCTTCTCTTCCGGATTCCAGTAAAGATGTTTGTACAGGCCATTGCGGAACCCGTTTCCATTGCCTTTGCCACCACCAGTTCAGAAGCTGCCCTGCCTCGTGCCATGGAGGCCATGGAGTCCATAGGCGTGCCGCGTAAGATTGTGGCCTTTGTGATGCCGATGGGCTACAGCTTCAACCTGGACGGTTCAACCCTGTACCTGTCGTTGGCTTCGGTTTTCGTGGCCCAGGCTGCCGGCATTGAGATGCCGTGGGAACAGCAGTTGCTGATGGTGTTCACCCTCATGCTGACCAGTAAAGGAATTGCCGGGGTGCCTCGCGCTTCGTTGGTGATCTTGCTGGGAACGGCCGCTTCGTTTAACCTGCCGGTAGAACCAATCTTCATCATTTTAGGGATTGACGAACTGATGGACATGGCCCGCACCTCGGTGAACGTAATAGGAAACTGCTTGGCCACTGCGGTGATTGCCCGTTGGGAAGGTGAGTTCGTGGATTTGGACGCTCCTCGTGCCTTGGAAACAATCTAAGCACAGAAGTTTCCTCCTATGGGATATCTTTTGGACACGATAATTCGTTTTTCCATTATCATCCCGTTTTAACCGCTTTAAAGCACTGTTGAAGATGCATTACCGTTTAGTTTTCCTTGCCCTGTTAGTTTTTGGGTCTTTTTCCTGCGCTCGCCAAGCTACTTCTTTGTCTACCTCCGGTGCCGCTGAGCAATCGTCTGGCTATTCTTCAGCCGGGCAAACCGGCCTTGACCAGCATTTGAACCGAGAAGAAAAGAACGTTGCCGGAAACGAGAACATCCTGATCGGGCCCAGCAACCGCGTAGCGTATGAGGCCGAACCTTACAGTAAGTGGTTTCACCCAGCCTACCAACGGTACACGCCCAATGCCAAGATAATGGAGGAATTGCAGCCCCTGCTGGAAAACGTGTCTATAAAAGCCTACGCTGGCAGCTGGTGCATGGATAGTCAGCGTGATTTACCCCGCTTCTACAAAGTGATTGACCAAGCGCATTTTCCGCATTCCCGTTTCAATGTATACAATCTGCGTGAAGACAAGACCAGCCCCAGCGGTGAGGAGAAATCAGCCAATATCACGGCTGTTCCTACCTTCATCCTATACCGTGATGGCAAGGAAGTAGGTCGCATAGTAGAGTCTGCGTACCCTACTATTGAAATGAACATGCTCACCATCTTGAAAGGCACTCCTGCCAAATAAGCTATTTTGAGCCTGGTTTAAGCAAAACAGGTTCTAAACAAAAATCATCAAAAGAAGCTGCCTTCTCCTGAGCACATCAGAAAGAAGGCAGCTTCTTTTTTGCCCTTCTTTCAGCCTTTTCACATTGCTCTACTATAGCCAATTCCAACCATTTTACTAGGTTTAAGCTACTGAGGCAAAAGCACAATGAACATGACCGAACTACATCTAGCTGGGTCCTTCCCGTAAAAAGGTGTATTTTTGCCCGAATTCTTGTATCAATGCTTTCTTTAGTTTCCTCCCCCGTTTCCCGAAAAGCCCATCGTTTAGCCGTTAGTGCCTTATTCTTCCTGCAAGGCCTTTGCTTCTCCAGTTGGGGTTCCCGCATTCCCAGCATCCAGCAAAAGCTTCACTTGTCTGAGGCCGAATTAGGGGGCGTGCTCTTTTCGTTGCCCGTGGGGCTCATGCTTTCTTTGCCGTTTACAGGTTGGCTTACCTCCAGAATTGGCAGCCGGAAAGTGGTCACCATTGCTTTGCTTATCTACAGCACCACGCTGGTAATGATTGGCATGAGCCAGACCACGCTGCATTTGGTGGCGGTGCTTTTCTTGTTTGGGTTTGCGAGCAACATGGCCAACATCTCTGTGAATACACAGGCAGTGGGCGTAGAAAGCCTGTACAACAAGTCCATCATGGCCTCTTTCCACGGATTGTGGAGTTTGGCCGGCTTCTTCGGGGCCGCCATAGGTACGGTCATGATTGGGGCCGATGTGGAGCCGCTTCAGCATTTCTTCGTGATCATGGCAGTAGTCTTGGCCGGGGTTGCTGTTGCCTACCAATATGCCTTTCCGAAAGATGCTCCCGCTCCTGCTGATCAGCCTCTTTTTGTCATGCCAGACAAGTCGCTCATGGGCTTGGGCCTTATTGCGTTTTGCTCTTTGATTTGTGAAGGAGCTATGTTTGACTGGAGCGGGGTGTACTTCCAGAAAGTGGTAGGCGCTGAAAAAGCCTGGATTGCCGCCGGGTATACCGCTTTCATGAGCACCATGGCGTTCACCCGCTTTATAGCAGATTGGCTTACCACAAAATTAGGCTTGAAACGCGTGCTGCAGTTAAGCGGTATTTTCACGGCGGTAGGCCTGATGATCTCCGTTCTCCTCCCTAATCTGGTTACCGCGATTATAGGCTTTTTATTGGTAGGGGCCGGCGTTTCAGCGGTAGTACCGTTGGTGTATGGCGTGGCGGGCAAAACCAAAACCATGGCACCAAGCATGGCACTTGCCGCAGTATCCACCATTGGTTTTGCCGGGTTCCTGGTAGGCCCTCCCCTAATTGGAATGCTAGCCGGAATCAGCAGCCTTCGGCTTTCCTTTGCCACCATTGCCCTGATGGGGATAGGCGTAGCCTTGCTTTCCAGCCGAATCAAAACAGAGGAAGGGTAAGTCTTTGCTTAGCTAAGTATTCAGGTCGATTAACTTTCCTCCATCTTTTGCATTTAGAGTGCATCTGGTTTGCTGCTTCAAGATGTGACTTTGCTACCCCATTTAAGCCTGTTTTCTGAAATAAGGACTCAAAACAAAACGGCATCCTTGCTTGTGATGCGCAGAATATTTCCTTCCTTTAAAGATTCAGGCTTTGCCTTTCTACGGCCATTGCCAGTAATTTATTTACTTATTGCCATGAAACGCCGTAAGCTACTTCCTGTACTCTTTTCCTTTCTTTTCCTGATGAGTTCTTCCACCACCTGGGCTCAGGCCCATAAGTTTGACCAGTACCCTACCCCAAAACAAGCCAATCTCTGGACCGAATATAAACCCGAGGGGACCACGTTCAAGCTTTGGTCACCGGTGGCTGAGGAAGTGGTGGTCAAATTCTATGACAAGGGCTATGGAGGAACCGTGCGCGAAAAGCGTTCCATGCGAAAAGGAGAAAAAGGCCTGTGGCGGCTTGTGGTTAAAAAAAACCTGCAAGGCGTTTACTATACTTACCATGTGAAAGTAAGTGGCCATTGGCTGGATGAAACGCCCGGAATTTACGCTACGGCCGTAGGCGTGAACGGCCAACGGGCCATGGTATTGGACCTGGCTTCCACTAACCCAGCGGGCTGGGCGCAAGACAAAGGACCAACCGTCAAAATGCCCAATGAAGTGGTTTTATGGGAAGCCCATGTGCGTGACATTACTTCCCACGCAAGTTCGGGCAGCTCCCGAGTGGGCAAATTTTTGGGTCTTACGGAAAAAGGCACCAAATCACCGAAAGGGTTTTCCACGGGCATCGACCACATGAAAGAGCTAGGTGTGACGCACGTGCACCTGCTGCCTTCTTTTGATTATCGGTCTATAGATGAAAGCAAGTTAGACCAACCGCAGTTCAACTGGGGCTATGACCCGCAAAACTATAACGTGCCGGAGGGCTCCTACTCCTCAGATCCTTATAACGCCGAGGTAAGGATAAAGGAATTCAAGCAGATGGTGAAAGAGTTCCATGACAACCAGCTGGGCGTGGTTCTGGATGTGGTGTACAACCACACAGGCCTGACCAAGGGCTCTAACTTCAACCTGGAGTTCCCGGATTATTATTACCGGCAGAAAGAAGACGGGCATTATTCAGACGCCTCGGCCTGCGGAAATGAGACGGCCAGCGAACGTGCCATGGCCCGTAAGTTCATCATGGAGTCCTGTAAATTTTGGGCAAAAGAATACCATATAGACGGATTCCGATTTGATTTGATGGCCATCCATGACCTGGAAACCATGAACCAGCTCACGGCTGAACTCAAGAAGATCAACCCCAACATCATCATTTACGGCGAAGGTTGGACCGCCGGCAGCAGCCCTTTGCCTGACTACGCCAAAGCGCTTAAAGCCAACACGCACCAACTCACCCACACCAGTGCCTTCTCAGATGACCTTAGAGACGCCATCAAGGGTTCCGTCTTTGACGAGAAATCCACCGGCTTCGTGAATGGCGCCAAACACACAGAGGAGTCCATCAAGTTTGGCGTAGTGGGCAGTGTGCCCCATCCACAGGTAGAAATCCACCACGTAAATTACTCCAAAGCCTTCTGGGCACGGGAGCCCTGGCAGGCGGTGAACTATGTCTCCTGCCATGACAATCTCACGCTGTTTGACAAACTGAAAGTCTCCCGGCCTGATGCCTCTCCGGAGGAATTGAAAAAAATGAACCTGCTCTCAGACGCCATCGTGCTGACAAGCCAGGGAACACCCTTCTTACACGCCGGAGCCGAACTGTTGCGCACCAAAAACGGAGAGCATAACAGCTACAATCTGCCAGATGCCATCAATCAAATCAACTGGGACTGGAAAGCCGAACATCCGGACGTGTTTACCTACTACAAAAACCTCATTGCTCTCCGTAAGGCCCACCCAGCGTTCTGGATGCCTACTACCCAAATGGTCAACCACCACCTGGAGTTTGTAACCACTGAGCCGGGCTTAGTGGGCTACAAACTAAAAGACTACGCCCACGGCGACTCTTGGAAAAACATCCTGGTTTACTACAATGGCCGCGAGGAAGCCGCTGAGGTTCCACTCCATGGAGAATGGACTGTGGCCGTAGAAGAGGAGGTAATACACCTGAACGGTAGCCGCCAGGTAGAAGGCCACATACTGGTTCCGCCAGTTTCTATGCTGGTGCTGTTCCAAAAGTAGTCTGGCTTGGTAGACAAAAAATCACCCAGCCCTGTTTTGAAGCAGCTTTCCAAAAAATAAACTAAAACGTAATAAGCTGGCAAAAAGGGAGGTGGAAGATTGGTGATAAGAAGTATTTCTACTGAGTAGAAATCCGGGGGAAGTTCTGTTGTCGTAAGTGGGGCATCAGTATCTAACCAATCCAAACAAACCAAAATGAAAAAATCATTTTTCCTATTGACCTTAACCGGAGCTCTGGCTCTGGGAACTCTTACTGCGTCGGCTCAAACTACAACAACCAAAACCAAAACTACCAAGACCAAGTCTAAAACCACTGGCACTGCTAAGAAAGAAGGTGTTATGGTAGGTGGTGCCATGATGGTGCCTTCTAAAAACATTGTGGCAAATGCCCTTGGCTCCAGTGAGCACACCACCTTAGTGGCTGCGGTAAAAGCTGCCGGTCTGGCCGAAACCTTGATGGGCACCGGTCCATTTACCGTTTTCGCTCCTACCAACGCTGCTTTTGACAAGCTACCTGCCGGCACAGTGGAGACCCTGCTTAAGCCAGAAAACAAAACAAAATTAGCTTCAGTCCTGACCTACCACGTGGTACCAGGCAGATTACAAGCCAAAGACCTGAAAGATGGCCAGAAACTGACTACCGTGCAGGGCGAAACCCTAATGGTTAGCAAAAAAGGCAACATGGTGATGATCAACGGTGCCCAAGTTTCTACCGCAGATGTAATTTCCAGCAACGGTGTTACCCACGTAATTGACACCGTGGTGCTGCCAACCATGTAATTCAACTTGTTTATAGTCTTACATTTAAGAAGCCTGCTTATAGCGGGCTTCTTTTTTGGGCTATTTTCAGAAATAAACCCTTAAACCTGAAAGAGAAAGACTACCTTTTGAGCACAGAATCTACATTGAAAGAGCAGTGAACTTCTTTTGGGGTTGTTTTTCCTTTTTAGGTGCGTTTGTATTATCCTGGAGGAGGCTTTTTTGTATCTGGTCTGTGAGTTTTCCGTTTAAAACCCTGTATGCTATCAACCGATTTCCAAATCAGTGCTTCCTCATTCCCGTTCAAGGCAAACCTTAGCCTGAAGCCCATTATTACCTATTGGCAGCAGTTTCAGGATGACTGCAAAAGCAGCTTCATGCTGTGCTCCCAGGAAATAGACCGGCAACTGCAAAACCTTCCGGAATTACTAGGCCCCATCACAGATCTTAACAAGCTTGGCCCAGACCATCATTGCCTTATTGACTTGCTGATGACGGCAATCTTTCCGCCGGCCACGCAAGAGTCTGAGGCCAGCGGCGCGGTAGGCCCTTTATATGACGCAAGCTTCTATTACACGCAGCCGTTCAAGCAAATCATCTTAACGGATCATAAAACCCTGAAACGCCCCCTGAACATTGACGAGCATCGCATGCTCTTCAACCGGGTGCGCATGGTGTACCTCATGATTCTGGAGAAATTCTACCAGGTGCAGGTTCCGCACGAAGAGTTTCTTATTTATACCGTTCCAGATTATCAATTGGGCTTGTACCGCCACTACAACGTGGTGCTGAACACCCAGTTTCTAGACATTACCCCTACCAAGGCTCTTCCTGAACTTTCTGAAGATGATATTCAGACCATGCTGGACAACATCCGGGACATGGACATCTGGATGGAGCTTCTGCCCCCTGAAAACTTTGAGATCAGCGGATTTTATATCATGAACTTGGTAGACGTCACCGATCAGGAAGTGCTTTCTTCTTTGAAAAACGATCTGTTGGAGCGCGACGTCATGTTGGCGCCTGACCGTTTTGAGCAGTTGCAGGAAAAAATCAGGATCCTCTTCAAACGGCCTCACCTGCAACTGGGAGTGGCGGCATTCCATAAAAACAAAAGCGCGTTCGTCAACTTCGGAAATAAAATTAACCACAGCTTTCTGCTGCAGAGCGAAATTACCAGCACCAGTTATGCCGGCTTCAAAGCAATCTATGACGAACTGGTAGGTGTAGGCGTGCCGCTGGTAGTGAAGAACGTGGAGTCCACAGACGAGCTGCCGGAAGGCGTGCGCGAAGAGATGCTGAGCATGGGCATCAAAAACATTGTGCTGGCCCTGCTCAGGTACGGTGATGACCCCATTGGTATTCTGGAGCTTGGTTCGCCTAATCCCGGAGACCTGGACAATTTCTCTATTGCCAAGGTAGAGCAGTTTCTGCCCTTGTTTTCCGTGGCGGTAAACCGGAACTCGGAAGAGATAGAGGCCCGGGTGCAATCGGTCATCCGAGAAAAGTTTACGGCCATCCACCCTATTCTGGAGTGGCGGTTCAGGGAGGCGGCCCTCAACCTTTTAGACAAGATGAACGCCTCTCCTACCGGTCCTACCCCAGAGATGGAACCCATTGTCTTCTCAGACGTGTACCCCCTGTATGCGGTGGCCGATGTACGTGGCTCCAGCACTGAGCGGAATACGGCTATTTTAGGTGACTTAATGGAGCATTTGCAACTGGCGGAGGGTGTCTTGAGAAGAGCCGTGGAGGTACATTCCCTGCCCATTCTGGATGAGCTCCGGTTTTCAGTCTCAAAGCATTTGCGGCAACTCAAAAAAGGAGTTTTGGTGCAGGATGGTATCCTGATTTTTGAGACCCTGCGTACCCAGGTAGAACCCATGTTCCATTTCCTGGAAGCAACCCATCCTGAGTTGTCAGAGCATATTCAGGAGTACCGGGAAGCCATGGATCCTTCCCTGGGCATCCTTTACAAACGCCGGAAAGCTTTTGAGGAGAGTCTCACGCTCATCAACGAGACCATTGCCGAATACGTGGAGCAAGAAGAGCTCAATGCGCAACAGATGTACCCGCATTATTTTGAGAGGTTTGTCACCGATGGTGTGGAATTCAACATCTACGTGGGCCAGTCTCTGGTAGAAAATCAGCCTTTTGATTTGATGTTCCTGCGGAACCTGCGTCTATGGCAGTTGATGGTGGTGTGCGAGATGGCCAGACGTACCCACGCGCTTAAACCAAAGCTGAAAGTGCCCCTGGAAACCACTCAATTGATTCTAATTCATAGCCAGCCTTTGGCCATAAAGTTCAGGCAGGACGAACGGAAATTTGACGTGGACGGCGCCTACAATATTCGGTACGAGATTGTGAAGAAGCGCATTGACAAAGCCCTCATCAGGGGCACCGAAGAACGCCTTACCCAACCCGGAAAGATCGCCATTGTCTATTCTCAGGCCCGTGAAGCGAACGAGTACCTGGAGTATATTGAATACCTGCAGAACAAAGACGTGCTCACCGATGAAATTGAGCAACTGGAAGTAGAAGACCTTCAGGGAGTGAGTGGTTTAAAAGCCTTGCGGGTACAAATAAAGAGTTGAGAAATAAGTTAAGGTTCTTCCTACGGTCCTCCTCCAAAGCCTTCCTATTTCGCATGAGCAAAGAAAACTCCTTATAAACAGAAGACCGGCTCCAAAGCAGAGCCGGTCTTCCGTTTTTAAGGAGTTTTGGATAAACCGGTAGTAAACCACCGGTATAGTATAAGAGTAATCTATACCAATCCTGGTACTTCCACTACTTCGTTGACATCCTGCTCGTAATCTACTCCGGCTACTTCAAAACCGAAGAGCTTGAAGAAGTCTGTTTTGTAGCCGTTCAGGTCTCCAATTTGCGGAAGGGTTTCCGTGGTGGCTTGCTCCCAAAGGGTAGCTACTTCGGCCTGCACGTCTTCACGCATTTCCCAGTCATCAATCCTGATTCTGCCTTTTTCATCAACGGCCACTTCACCGCCGGTGTACAGTCTTTCTTGGAACAGACGCTGAATCTGCTCAATGGTGCCTTCATGAATCCCTTTGGCTTTCATCACTTTGTACAGCAGGGAAATGTACAAAGGAATAACCGGAATAGCTGAGCTTGCCTGCGTTACCAGAGCTTTGTTTACAGATACATAGGCTTTGCCGTTCAGGTCTTTCAAGGAATCAGTAATGGTGAACGCTGTAGCTTCCAGGTGGTCTTTGGCTCGACCAATGGTTCCTTTGCGGTACACCGCCTCAGTGAGTGCTGGTCCTATGTATGAATACGCCACGGTAGTAGCACCCGGCGCCAAAAGGTCAGCGGCTTTCAAAGCCTCCATCCACATGGCCCAGTCTTCGCCGCCCATTACGGCCACGGTGTTCTCAATGTCTTCCTCAGACGCAGGCGTAATGCTTACCTCAGACACATTGCCGGTATGGAAATCAACGGTTTTGTTAGAGAACGTCTGCCCAATCGGCTTCAGGACCGAATTATGTACCACCCCGGTTTTAGGGTGCACTCTTCGCGGAGAAGCCAATGAATAAATTACCAGGTCTATTTGGCCTAGATCAGCCTTGATGAGGTCCAGCGTTTTTTGTTTGATTTCGTCAGAGAAGGCGTCACCGTTGATACTCTTGGCGTACAAACCGGCTTCATGCGCTTGTTTCTCAAATGCTGCGGTGTTGTACCAACCCGGTGAACCGGGCTTGCCTTCTGCCGATGGCTTCTCAAAGTAGACACCAATGGTAGCCGCGTTAGACGCAAAAGCACTGGTAATTCTGGAAGCTAAGCCAAAACCGGTGGAGGCACCAATGACCAACACGTTTTTTGGTCCTTCTACGGTTCCCTTAGACTTTACATAGTTAATCTGGTTCACTACATTCTGTTCGCATCCTTTAGGATGGGAGGTTAGGCAGATAAAGCCGCGTACTCTGGGCGTAATAATCATATAATGCTGATTTAACAGATGAATCTGTAGAGTTGGTTTGTCAGTTGCAGACGTAAATTTGCTATTTTTATTTACAAAACCCATCAGAAAGACTTCTTCGCTACGGACTTCCTGATTTCTCTGATAGATTCTCGCCTTTTTGAGGGACTGTGTCCTTAGTTCTCCATTTGCTTGTCTACCCTTCGGCCCAACCTTTGCTGCAGTTTGTTTAGCAGAAAGATGGCAATGATCAGCCAGAAAATCCCCGCAGCCCACCCGGCCAGCACGTCAGAAGCATAGTGCACATTCAGGTACACCCGGCTAAAGCCGATGAGGAAGATCCAAATGCTCAGCAGAAGGCACAAGGTCAATTTTAGCCATTTGTTATGCAAGTTGGTCCAAACCAGGTACACGAGCAAACCCCAGAACGCGCCCCCAATCATGGCATGCCCGCTGGGGAAGCTATTGCCTCCTTGTTCCAAGAAAGCAGTCTCCGGCCGGGGACGGTCAAAGAGAAATTTCATGCTTTGGTTAAAGAGCGTGGTGGTGGCTGAAATGGCAATGATCTTGAGGGAGTAAAAGCGCCATTTTTTGAAAACCAAAAACAGAAAAGCTAACCCCAGCGACCCATAAATGAGAAAATCCTTAGACCCGAAAAACGTAATGAAGTACATGACCTCTGTGGTCTGCGGGTCTGTGAGGTCTGCAGCAAAGGCAAAGGCGGCCTGGTCCAGTTCTTTTTCCTGTTCAATGAAGACCACCGTCGCCATCCAAAAAAATAGAAAGGCAGACCCTACAAACACTAGCCATAACACCATCATCTGGAGCGAGACCACCGCCAGGAAAGCACCTGCATTCTTACTTTTCTGTTCTATTTCTTGCTGCATAGGCAACCAGCTTTTTTAGGGTTTGTACGAAATCTACCCCCTTGAAAGATACACTCACTTTAGCCCATTATTACGCTTCTTTGTTAAAATCCGGTGGCTCAGTCTGCTGCGTATATCTGGGATGCTGCACCTTTATGGCTTCCTTTATTTAGACTTCGCGGGCCGTACCGACTACCTGTTGACGCACGGCAGATACCTGGCCAATCGCCAGGAAGACGGGTATGAAGTGCAGTTATTCTGGACCAGAAATTTCTTTGTAGAAGTGTATTTCTCCCGGACCAGTAACCGGAATGAAAAGATAAGTGCCATTACAGGCAAACCAGATTTGGAGGGGTATGTAGCGCAACTTAACCTGCTGCCATTGCTGACCCAGTAAGTTTTTGCTCTGTTTTAGGAAAGTGGGGTAAAAACAAAAAAGCCAGCCTCAAAAGAAGCTGGCTTTATGTGCGCTGGGGGAGACTCGAACTCCCACACCCGAGGGCGCTGCCACCTGAAGACAGTGCGTCTACCAATTTCGCCACCAGCGCATCAAATGTCCCTTCATTGCTTTAGGGAGCACAAAACTACTACTTTTTCTTTAATTCCAATATCTGATCAAACATTTTGCCTAAAATTTTCAGGGTTATCTAAAGGCAGCTAATCTACCCTCGGCATCCTCCCTATTACATATCCTATTACATATTATTAGGCAAGCACATGAAAGTACGCCCTTGGCTTAAGGAGAAAGCAACGCCTAAAAATCAGCATCAAACCAAGCTTGCCTCTCCTGCTTTTAGGATAATTTCCTGAAAATTAGCTAAAAGCTCTGCACATGACTGTGTTCCAGAACTTGTTTCTCAACCACAGCTTCTACAAAGTACATATCAATCTCGCCTTTGTTTTTAGCTTCTACTTTTCCGCGGTGAGAGCAAATAAATTCATCTTTGACGAGCTCATAGGTAGCACCTGAGATATTTATCTTTCCTTCTACCCCGCTAGACTCCATACGGGCCGCTGTGTTTACGGTATCTCCCCAAATATCATAGGCAAACTTCTTGGTACCCACAATTCCGGCTACGACCGGACCGGTATGGATGCCCACCCTTATCTCAAACTTATGCTTTTTGGGTTTGTCTGGTGGGTTTAGTCGCTCCACAAACGCTACAATTTCCATGGCGGCCTTTATCACATCTGCCGGGGTGTTAGCCTCTGGGTTGGGGATTCCGCCGGCACACATGTAGGCATCGCCCATGGTCTTTATTTTCTCTATGTTGTACTTAGAAATAATGCCGTCAAACGCACAAAAGTAAAAGTCAATGACCGTTACCAACTCTTCTGGGGTAAGATCCTGGCTTATTCTGGTAAAGTCTTTAAAATCAGTGAAGAGCACTGTGGCATTTTCATAACTCCTGGCTTGGGTTCTGCCTCTGGCCTTTAGTTCTTCGGCTGTTTCAGCAGG
This sequence comes from Rufibacter tibetensis, assembly GCF_001310085.1. Classification (GTDB taxonomy): domain Bacteria; phylum Bacteroidota; class Bacteroidia; order Cytophagales; family Hymenobacteraceae; genus Nibribacter; species Nibribacter tibetensis. Next base: position 3,088,786 of record NZ_CP012643.1, on the reverse strand, counting down.
AAGGATGTTCAACAGCAACTCATCTGATTTTTGCTTTTCGGCCTCTAACTGCATGGTGCGCTGATGCACCAGTTCTTCAAGGTAATTCTTTGAGGCAACCAGGTTCCGGTGCTTGATTTGGACAAACCCCCAGATGAATCCTACCCAAAGAATAAAGTAGAGGCAATAGGCCCACCAGGTCCGGTAGAAGGGAGGCAGAGAGGTGAATGCAAAACTGGACACCACGCTTTCGGTGCCATACATGTTCCTTGCTTTCACTTTGAACACATAGCTTCCCTCGTCAAGGCCGGTATATTCCTTCCTCCGTTCAGGCGTCCAGTGCGACCAATTGTTGTCCTCGCCCTCCAGCATATAGCTGTACTGAAGTTTAGCCGGAGCATCATAGGAAGTGGCCGCAAACTCAAACCTAATAGACCTGATGGCGTGGGGAAGCGTAAGCCTGAATTCCAGGGATTGGATTACGGAGGCAATTCCCTTGTTTTCGAAAGCTCCAAAGAATACGGTGGAGTCCCCTAACAGCTTTACCTTTCTAAGCACAGTATGGGGCTTGGTGAGGTAGTTTTTGGCGATAGAAGAATTATAATTGAAGATTCCATCGGTGGTACCCATCCATACTACCCCTTGCGGGTCTGGATGTATTGTCCAGACATCCTGATTGGGCATCATGCTCAGGGGAATGGTATCCCATACATAGGCGTTTCCCTTCACTTTACGCAAAGGACCGGTTCTAAACTCAGACGTAAGCCAGATTTCCCCGTTCGAGGTGGGGGTCAGGTTGATGGCCTCTCTAGAGCCGTTTGCAAACATGCTCCCAAAAGTCTTGTCAGGCTCCAGTTGCAGGCGCTTCCCTCTTTTCTGAAAGCTGTAAATGCCTTTGTTGGTACCAAAGTAGATGTTGCCGTTTATACTATGCACCTCAAACCTGGTCAGTTTCTTGACTGTTTCAGGTGAAGGCTTCAGGTTCTGCACCGGGGGTTGCAACCCATATTCACTTGCTGCATCTATGACCGAGATGTTGTTTTCACAGGTTGCCCATACCTTATTCTTTTGATCCTCTGTCAGCCAGGTAACATCATGGTTCACCCCTTTCACCTTCCCCTCCCACTTCCACCTGCCATCCTGATTCAGAACAATATACAAGCCCTCAGAGGACCCTACATAGAACTTATTTAAGTCTTTTTGTGACTGGTGAATAGTCTTGTAAATACCTCCCCCATTTACTGGAGAAATCTTCTTCAAAACTTTGTTTGAAAGCTGGTAGAGACCCGTAGAACTCAAGACCAGAAGCATGTCTCCCAGATCCAAAATTTTCCAGACCTCGTTCTGCAATTGAGGAAATTTCTGGAAAGAGGGTTCAATACTGGTGACATCTGCTACATATAACCCGGAAGTAGTACCGGCATACAGGTTCTGCCGTTTCTTTAGAACCGAAAGGACTAACCCCTCCAACCTGGAAGATCCATTCAGGAAAGCAACAGGCGATGGATAGTCTATTCTGCTTATCCCTATGTTGAGGCCTGCCCACAACCCTCCTTCCCTATCTTTGAAGAGGTGCAAAACCGTATTGTCATTTAAGCCAGCCTGCTTGTCTATTACCTTTTTCACCCTGCCCTGATGATTTATGATGATGACCCCTTTGGTAGTAGTGGCCAGGGCGATGGTTCCATCTGCCAACATGATTCCGTGCATGAACTGCGCCTCCCCAAACTCAGGTGCAGGACTAAGCTCCAGCTTCTGCAGGACATGGTCTTGATAAGTATAAAGTCCTTTATCAAAAGTAACCAGAAGGAGATTATGCTTTGACCCTGTGGTTGGTAGAAGTGGAAGAAGGGCCGTTACTGTTAACCCGCCTACTTTTTTAGTGTCTGGAAGTGCTTTGAGTTGATCCTTTTCCAGTACACAAAGGCCTTTTTCTTTATCAATGGCATACAACTGATTACGGCAGGAAAAAACACGGGCAAAACCGGTGCTACTGTGCCACGCTTTAAAGCCTCCGTTAGACCACCTGAAAATTGTATTCTTTGTACTGAAATAGACATCCCTGCCAATGGAGGCCACCTTTGTCACGCTTAGGTCTTTGTATTTTCCTTTGAGATGAGGCAGCAAGGAAACCAACTGCATTTTGCCAGTTGAATCAGGTGCTAAATAGCCTATGTCCTGGTTGCCGCCTACAAATACTCTGCCTTCGCTGTTCTTTGCTAATTGAAAGTTGCCCTGGTAGTTGGTGCCCTGCACTGCTTGCCACGTAGCGCCGTCATACTCCAGAATACCGCTTGTATTACTCACATAAATAATACCCCGGTTGTCCTGTATTAACCCCCAGTTCTGGGGACTGGAGATATAGGCATCACTCCTGTAAGCGGCAGGTTCAAAAGTCTGGATAAAGGGATTACCTACTTGCGCCAGCAACCTAAGATTACCCATCAAAATGAATATAGGAATAATTAAATATTTAATCATCGCAGTATTCTTTGAGGTAATGAATACTGAATATACATTTTTTGTGCGATTTATATATTGTATTGCATTTAAATTATTTAAACTGTATTTTTAATCAAAGCAACAGAGTCATGATATAGATAAATGTTCCACCTTAGAAAAACAGGATTATGCCACGAGGACAAGTAGTACCCGTTAAACCCATCTCTTTCAAAGATGACAGAGAAGAGGATAAGGACCCCATCTTACCCGAGGATGAGTCAAATAAAGATCCTATGCAGGAGGAAGAAGATCCATCAGGGAACAACGATCCTGAACATTAGGATGCCTTGGTAAGATTGCTACCAAACACCTTCAAATCTATATCTGGTTTTGACTGGTTTAGTATGTCTAAACAGGCCTTGAGATTCCTGAGCCTGACCATCTTTTGGATAATCATAACAGCCTGATCTTCATTCTTTCTTCAACCTTAAACCTATATCATTATGCCACAAGGAGTTGTAATTGCCGTAAGGCCACAAAGCAGTGAAAGTGATTCTGATCCATTAATGGCTACTTACTCTGCCAGGAATGGGGATGGACCAGCTAAAAAAGACAAGAGGAGAGTGTATGTTAAAGTCTACGACTCTTCTGATATAGTCTGGTTTGATGCCCTTAAAGGGCAATTTAAGAAAGACAATGAGGTTTCTTTTGACTATGATGTAGACAAACGCATTTCCCTTGACGGAGCCAAAAATGTAAAGAAGCTCCGGGCCCAAAAGGACTACATCCCTCAGGACTTGCTTTCTAAAGTTGCTTTGTTAGCCGCTCTCCTTTTACTGGGTACAGTTGCCATAGAAAGCAGAACCAAGAGGTAACAATTCCCTACCTCCCGCCCTAGCTTCTCAAAATTCTACCTTAATTTATTGATTTCAAGAACATTACACACCTTCATTTATAAAAGGAAGCGTAGTACCTGTAAACCAAATAAGTTGTAGGTTGTAGGTTGCAGCTAGCACCCAAAGTTTTATGGCCAACCGGCTGCGTCTTCTTTTGAATCGATTTCAGGAAAACACCTTGGAAAAGATACAGATCAGGTAAAATCACATGAGCTAACCAATACCAATATGCAGTAATGAGCTTTTAACCGGAAGTAGTAGTAACACCTTCACGCCCCGCTTTTCCTGAGAATATCTCTCAGATCACATCAGAGATACCTTACGCACGAAAAAACAAAGAAGGAAATGGAATCACCTAGTTACCTACTTACATGAATAGCAGAATAAATTTGCTGTTGAATATCAAAACTGCTGAATCCAGGGTGGTGAAGCAGTTGTTCCTGGTGCAGTTTTGTTTGGGTATTGCCACGTCTACCCTCTTTACTGGTACGCTGGCCATGTTCCTTGACGCCTTTGAGCTCAAAGATTTTCCAAAAGTATACATCGTCTCAGCAGTACTGATGCTGATCACGAACCTCTTTTATGGGAAACTTGAAACCAGGTTAAGCCCTAAAAAGCTGTTACAAACGGTCATTCTCTTCTCTGCTATCTCCATTTTCCTCTCCTGGGCCGGACTGACTTTGGTTCCAGCTAAATGGCTGCCTTTTTTCCTGGCGGCCTGGAACATGGTTGTGTACATGTTAATAGGCTACGCTTTCTGGGGCTTGGCCGCCATTATCTTCAATGTACGGGAAAGTAAACGTTTATTTTTTGTGGTGGGAGCCGGAGACATACCGGCTAAGATGTTTGGGTATACGGCAGCGTCTGTTCTAGCCCCAGTGTTGGGGGTGGAGAGTTTGTTATGGGTAACCATAGGCAGCTTTCTGTTGGCTTTCTTCTTCCTGAGGAATTTTGAGCACCAAGCCATCTCTGATCTGGGTCATGCCGTGCACCATGAACATGTGCCAGAAAAAACTTTCATAGCCAAGCACTTCCATAACCATCTTATTTTCTCTATTGCGGTTTTCTCAGTGATAGTCTTCACGGTCTATTCCCTGGTAGATTACACGTTCCTGTCTGAGGTAAAATCAAGGTACTACACGAGCCCTGAGATTGCGGCCTTCTTAGGAATGTTCTTCGCGGTTGGAAGGGTCCTGGCCATAATGGTAAAACTGATGCTTAGCAGCAGGGTGATCAGCCGGCTGGGGTTAACAAATTCCCTGTTATTGGCACCTGTAATATTGTTGACCATCTCCATCATCATGCTGCTGCCCTTTGAAAACCAAACTAATATCTTCATCATGTTTGGGGTAATGGTACTGCTGTCTGAGGTGCTGAAATCAGCGGTGCAGGAGCCCGCATTCCTTGTGCTTTTCCAGCCCCTTGACCCACACTCAAGGCTAAAAGGGCACCTCATTTCAAAAGGTTACACCATGCCTATTGCCTTAATGATTAGTGGCGTATTCTTAACGGGGTACAATTACCTGTACGGCAATATTTCAATCACTTTAGTTACCCAGATATTGGTAGGTCTGCTAATAGCCTGGATTGGTTCTATCTTCCTGATAAAGAAAGAGTACCTCCGCTCTCTGGTCAACGCCTTGAAGAAAGGGTATTTCACCGGGTCTGAGCTGTTTCTGAATGATGTGTCGGTGAAGATTCTTTTGATGGACAAACTAAACAGCAAAAATCCGCAAGAAGTAATATTAGCTCTGGAGTTGCTGGAACGAGCGGGGGACCAAAACCTGGAGAAGCGCCTACTTCCCTTGCTGCAAAGCCCCTCTGGGTTAGTACAGAAATATGTCATTTCCAGAATAGTGGCTTTAAAACTCACCAATGCCTTTTCTACCATAGAGCAGGCAATGCAGGAAAACTCAAATGCTTCCACCAAACCGGCTCTGACCACGGCTTACTACTTTCTTACTCCTCAGCCCCCTGAGCTTCTACTTACAGAAGATCTGGAGATCAAAAAAGCTGCCTTAATTGGCTTGTCCCTCCGGGGCGAAGAGGAAGCGCACCAACGGGTAAGACACCACCTGGAAGCACTTTCTACAAGTGAGAAAGAAGAAGAGCGATTGGCAGTGCTGGACATCTTCGCCAAGGCACTTCATACTGATTTCAAGCCTTTCATTGAAACCCTGCTGCAGGACACTTCTGAAAAAGTATACAAGAAGGCTCTAGAAACGGCTGGCAAAACTAAAGACGCTTCCCTCCTGCCCCAAATACTGCACGTGGGCCAGTCTAGAAAAACTCCCTATGCCCTGCAGAATGCCGTGGTACTTTTCGGGGACGAAGCCTTTGCGCCTCTAAACCTAACTGAAAAGCCCGAAAGCAAAGACCTTGAGTTGGTATTGATACGAGCCGCCGGAAAAGTGAAAGGAGATTTTTCCACCCAGTTCCTTACCCAACTCCTAAAAACAGAACACCAGTACCAGGATGAGGTGATAGAAGCCCTCTGGAATAAAAACGCCAAACTCTTCAAAGAAACAAAAACAGCTGTATTGAGTTGGCTCAAAACCAAAATGGTGCATAGCCGCCGGAAAGCCCTTTATTGCCATACCCTAGCCAAAAAACCAGAGGCTCCGTTACTGGCAGAGTCCCTGGCCTCTGAGTTGAGGCAAGACATCAAAAGTATCATGAAAAGCCTGGCCCTAGTGTATGACCGGCAAAGCATTAACCGGGTGATGGACCTCTTGTCTATAGGGTCACCTGAAAAAATAGCGAACGCCATTGAAATGCTGGAGCAGGTGATCCCAAAAAGATGTTTTCTGGTGGTGGAAGCGCTCATTGATTTCCATTTAGAAAAGGAGAAAAGATGGCAATCTCCTAAAGACAAGAAAAAACTGAGTACTTCCCAGATCATCCATGAAATAGTGACGGACAACCCTGCTGGCTGCTCCCCTTGGGTGAAGTCTGTGGCCTGCTATTGCATAATATCCTTACCTGAGCCTGAACTGGCCGAGGCCATCACGCCCGAACCAACCACCTCAGATACCCTTTACACAGAAACTCGTGAATTTGTGATCTCTCACTTATCACAACTTACAACCTTGAAACATGCTGCTAATAGAGAAAGTGTTGACCTTAAATTCATCTAGAATTTTTCACGACACCCCAGAAACAAATTTGGTGGAGTTGGCGGGTGCCTTGGAGGAACTCTACCTCACTACCGGCACCCAGGTGTTTGCGAAGGGAGACATGGGCACCAGCATGTATTTTATTTACAAAGGCAAAATCCGGATACATGACGAGGAACACACCTTTGCCATTCTGGAGGAAAATGAAATCTTAGGTGAGTTGTCTATCTTGGACGCCGAGCCCAGGTCTGCCAGCGCCACTACCGTAGAAGAAACTATCCTGCTTAAACTAGAGCAGGAGCCTTTTTATGAAATCATGATCTCCAATGCCGAGGTCTTGAAAGGAATCCTGAAAACGTTGTGCCGGCGCCTTCGGCAGATGGACATTAAACTAGTAGAGCACCGGACTGCTAAGACGGCTGAGTAAGCTTGGCCTTGATCAGCTTCAGGTGCTTCTGCTTTTTCTTTTCACGGTTGTTTTTAGAAAAACAGGTAAAAAACCGATGGTTCTCCAGAAATCTCACCTGCAATTGGTTCCAACGCACTTCGTCCTGCAACACGCCATAGCTGAGAAACTCCTGAAAAAGGGTTTCCCCAATTTGGAAAAAGTCATTGCGGCCAAGATAATCTAAGTCAGCATCGCAGAGAATTTCCTGCAACTTGGTTTGTGGAACCTGAGGAACTTTTGTAGCTAAAATGAGACCACAAATGGTTTCAATCTGGGCCGGGCTAAACCCGAACCCTGGTAGATCTGCGCGGGCCAGATCACAGCTTTTCTCCTCATGCTGGTCATACGCTTGAAGAAACCCAGAATCATGATAAAGGGCGCTCACCTGCAACAGCAAAAGTTCTTCCGGGTCTTTTATGCCTTCATATTCGGCTATTGCCTGAGCCTGGTGAAACACATCTAACGTATGCCTCGCACAATGGTAACTCAACTCTACCGGAAGCTCTTCCTGTAGCTTGGTTACAATGTGCTGGTAAACTAACTGTAGCTTTGTTTGAGGCATTATAGCGTTTTCGGGCATAGAAGGCACCAGTTTATATAAAAGGCACGTACTTGAAAGGAGCTGTATAAATATAATGATTTTTAAGTAGTATTAGTATAATTACGGCCGAAAGAAAGTGCCGTAGTTTTAAGCTCCTTTTTGTAAAATAGCCTGTTATACTATGGGCTGTTCCTCTCCTTTCACCACCTGGTTCAGGTTGCGTTTAGAGAATTTCTCCATGCGGTTGAGCAGAAAAATGGCCAGAATCACCCATCCTAATCCGGCTGCAAGGCCAGCCAGAACATCTGTGGCGTAATGCACGTGCAGGTACACCCGGCTAAAGCCGATAAACAAGATCAAAAGCACCAGCAAGGTCACCAGCAAAAAGCGCCAATGTGACTCCTCCACATTTTTCCAGACCAGGTAAATGAGCAACCCATAAAAAGAGGCACTAATCATGGCGTGCCCGCTGGGGAAACTGAGCCCATAAGAATCTACCAGGTGCGGCACCAGCGGGCGCGGACGGTTGAACAGGTATTTAAGCAGCAGGTTGAGCGAGATACTGCCCACCGCAATCACCGGCACTTTCAAAGAATACCATTTGTGCTTCTTCACAAACAGGAAGTACCCAATCATCATGAGCCCAGCCCCTGAGATGAAGTTCCGCGAAGCCAGAAATGTCACTCCTTTAATAAATTCAGTAAGGGAAGGGTTTGCGCGCTCATCGGCCCAGGCAAAGGCCCGGCTGTCAAATTTCAACTCCCGGCCAGGTAATACTTCCTTAGCCAGCCAGAAAAACAAGATAAGGCACACCAAAAACACAGCCCATATCACTACCAGCTCCACTGTAAACAATGCCGTGGTCGCCAGAAATTTCCGAAACGTTTTTTTCATAGTGTCAATCTATATCCTTTCAGTTTTGAAGCGGTTTTCTTAGAAGAACCCTAAAACAGAAAGCCCTCTATGGTACGTAACCTGTGCAGCCGGTGTTGAGCATGGCCTTTAAGGCAACTCCAACCAGCTAAAAGCAGTAAGAAACTCATACCCTGAAAATAAGCCTTATGAAGCCCGAGGAACTGACCAAACTCATCCTGAAATTCAAAGATAAGAACCTAACCCTGGCTTTTGCTGAAAGTTGCACTTCTGGTAGCCTGGCGGCAGCCGTGAGCGAGGCCACCGGCACCACAGATGTCTTCCTGGGCAGCATGGTTACGTATAGTGCTACTGCCAAAAACAAAGTCTTGGGCGTAAAAAATGAAACCCTGAAGCTCTACACCGCCGAAAGCCAACAGACCACCAATGAAATGGTACTGGGCCTTCACAAACTCCTGAAAGCCGATGTCTGCGTGGCAGTCACTGGTTTATTCGGACAGGGAGGCTCTGAAACAGCGGAGAAACCCATTGGTACCACTTTTGTATCCATTCTGTTTAAAGAAAAGGTAGAAGAGTACCGGGAGGTTTTCAAAGGCGATGCGAAGAAAATGCGGGAGCAGACCGAAGACTTCATTTTCAACAAATTGGAGGCGACAATAGAACGGCACTTCCAACACGTATAACAGCTGTTTCAATAGATGCCTGCTTCTCTTTTCGGGTGGCGTTTTTAGCTTTGCTTTCTGAAAACACCCCGAAAAGAGGAAGCCAATTTCTTCCCATGCCCTCTTCCTCAGTTCCTGACTTCAACCTCATTTCTCCGGTATATGATGCTTTGGCAAAGTTAGTGTATGGGAAGTCACAGCAACGGGCCCAGGCGCATTTTCTGTCTTGCATCCCAGCAGGAGCGCGGGTACTTATTCTGGGCGGGGGCAGCGGATGGATCCTGAATCAAGTGCTGCAGCATTCTACACCCGCTCACGTTCTGTTTCTGGAGGCTTCTTCCAAAATGCTGGAAAAAGCGAAGGGAAACGTTCTTCCAACCGCATCTAAAACAACCGTGGAGTTCAGACTGGGAACGGAAGCTAGCCTTTCCTCCTCAGAGATGTTTCACGTGGTGCTCACTCCATTTGTCCTTGACCTTTTCACTCCCCAGCAGGCGTATGCTATGATGCAGCGACTGGATCAGGCCTTATTCCCAACCGGGCTCTGGCTACACACTGACTTCTATTTGTCTCCTTCTCCACTAAGAAAAATTTGGCAAAAGCCCTTACTGTGGGGCATGTACTGGTTCTTTGGGTTGGTGAGCGGCATCTTAGGCAAGACCCTTCCTCCTTTTGAAAGCCTTTTCCAAAAATTAGGCTATAAACCCCAGCAAGAAGCTTTTTTTTACGGGAAGTTTATACGGGCACAAGTCCTGCAAAAAGCTGCTTTACTGGCTAAAACAAGTAAGTAAAGCCTCTTTAGTGGTTTCAAGGTTTGGTGCGTATCTTGGGGGTTGAAACATCCCACTCCATGAAGAAAACTCTCTTCACTGCCCTGGCTATAGCAGCCCTGGCGTTCGCTTCCCCGGCCATGGCGCAACAGAGCGTCAACTATCAGGTATCTTTTGAAAATGCAGTCCACCATGAGGCTTCTATCACGGCTACTTTCAAGGGAGTTCAGGCTCCTGTGCTGGAAGTGCGCATGGCTCGCTCCTCACCCGGCCGATATGCCTTGCATGAGTTCGCCAAGAACGTGTATGACGTACAGGTAACCGATGGCCAGGGCCGCACGTTGCAAGTCAACAGACCCAACCTGCACCAGTGGAATGTAAGCGGCCATGATGGAACCGTGCACGTGAAATACACACTGTTCGCAGACCACCCTGACGGCACCTATGCTGGTGTTAGCCTAAGCCACGCCCACCTAAACGCCCCGGCCACTTTTCTATACGCCAATGGGTTAGAGAAAGCCCCGGTGCAGGTAAGCTTTACCCCTCCGGCCGGTAAAAACTGGACGGCCGCTAACCAACTGAAACGCGAGACGGCTCCGCTCACCTTTTCGGCCCCAGACTTTCAATATTTCATGGACAGCCCCACAGAGCTAGCTGACCTGCAGTGGCGCGAATGGCCGGTCCAAGAAAAGGGACGCACGCAGAAAATCAGGATTGGGATGCACCACAACGGCACTTCACAACAGCTGGACGAGTACACCCAGAAAGCCAAACGCATTGTGACTGAGTCGCAGGCCGTTTTTGGAGAGCTTCCGGCCTTTGACTTCGGGGAATATACCTTTATTGCCTGCTACCTGCCCGGCACGCCCGGCGATGGCATGGAACACCGCAACTCCACCATCATTACCAGTTCCCAATCGCTGCAGACGGGCATGAACCCAAACCTAAGTACGCTGTCGCATGAGTTTTTCCATGCCTGGAACGTGGAGCGTATCAGACCTCAGAGCCTGGAGCCCTTCAACTTCGCCGATGCCAACATGAGCGGAGAATTGTGGCTGGCCGAAGGGTTTACCAGTTACTACGGCACCTTATTACTGCACAGAGCCGGGATCACTTCCCAATCAGATTACTTGGGCAGTGTGGCCTATCCTATTCTGGCTTTAAGAGTTTCGCCAGGGAAAGACCACTTCTCGCCGGTTGAAATGAGCCAACAGGCTCCGTTTGTAGATGCCTCCCGCTCTGTTGACGCCACTAACCGAACCAATACCTACATCTCCTATTACACCTACGGCAACGCCATTGCCATTGGGCTGGACTTCACGCTGCGCACCAAGTTCAAGAACCTGACTTTAGACGACTACATGCGCCTGCTCTGGCAACGCCACGGCAAACCTGAGAAACCCTATACCCTGCCTGATCTGGAAAAAGCCTTGGCTGACCTGACCAAGGATCCCGGGTTTGCGCAGGATTTCTTTAAGCGCCACATTTATGGCAAGGAGATAATACCCTATGAGGCCTTGGCTAAGCAAATGGGTTTGGCTTTACAAACATCTTCTAAAGCAGTGCTAGGTTGGGAAGGCCTAAAATTCCAGGATGACCAGGCCACCATTGCCCAGGGAACCTTCAGCAACAGCCCGCTCTACAAAGCAGGCCTTGACCGCAATGATGTTCTCCTTACTCTGGACGGTAAGAAACTAACAGACCAAAAAACTTTGGATAGCCTGTTGGCCAAACACAAACCCGGCGACCAGGTGCCATTGGAAGTTCTACAACAAGGCACGAAAAAGACGGCGCAAATTACCTTAGCGCAAGACCCTGAGGTAAAACTGGTGCCGCTGGAAAAAGCAAACCAAACCGTGCCGAAAGACGCAAAAGCCCGCCGTGAAGCTTGGTTAAGCAGGAAAGCATAAACCCATGGTGCCTTTTGCCTGTGAAAGTAGTGTCTTTGGTTTCTTTTTTAGGACTGATTCTGGGAAAACAGGGCCGAAACAGAACCTATAGACTAACAGAACAGTTGTTTCGTTTGAAGGGAGAAATCCGTACATTAGTAGTACCGAAGAGTGTAGGGCAAATTTGCCTTTCTTCGGTTTAGCTTTACTTAAACCAGATGTCAAACAAACTCTTCATATTCCTTTTTGCTCTGCTCTCTTGGGCTGACAGCGCGTTGCCAGGGCAAGCGCAGGGGCTTGACCTGGGGTACTCTAACCCAGATTCGCTAAAAGTTACGGCCCCCTCTGTTCCACGTGTGAGCTATGGCCTGAACGCAGGCGCAGCTTTCAATAGATTCGGGTCGGTTTCTTATGTGGAGCCGCGGGTGCAGTTCCGGTTAACTCCCCGGTTGCACGTATTCAGCAGCTTGACCATGTTACAGACCTGGGGTGGTCCTACTTTCAGTACTTCCGCCAATGGCGAAGGCACCTCCACCTTAATGACCGCTGCTCCAGACCGCCAGTACCTCCTGCATATGGGTGGAACCTACGCCATGAGCGAAAGACTTCTGCTAACCGGAAGCGTCTGGAAGGACATGAGTCCCTCTTCTATGAACCGCTGGCAAAACAACCCTTTCACCTATGGTCGGTACCCAAACCAGGGCTTCCAGTTTCAGGCGCACTACCAGGTAGCACCTAACGTGACCGTTTCTGGTGGAGTGCGGTACGGCAATGGTGCTAACGGCTCCTTTGGGGGTTATCCGGCTACTGGCTTCAACTCAATGTGGGGGTATTAGAAGGAGTTATTATTTTTAAATTTTATTAAGAAGCCTTGCTGACTTTTAACAGCAAGGCTTCTTTTTTATTCACCTTTTTTATTAAATTTATCAAAAAAGAAGATACAGAGGATAAATGCCTCCTAAACCTCGTATCGTTTTTTCTTTATATTTGCTTAATCAGCTTATTACAAGAACTCACAATCCTCTGTACAGCACATGTCTTCCACGCTAATTCTGCTCATCATTGCCGGCTATTTTTGTATCCTGATTCTCATCTCTTTTCTCACAAGTAAGAAAGGTGAATCTACAGATAGCTTCTTCCTGGCAAACCGCTCTTCGCCGTGGTACGTGGTTGCATTTGGAATGATCGGGACGTCCCTATCTGGGGTTACCTTCATCTCGGTGCCGGGTATGGTAGAAAAGGCTCAGTTCTCTTATTTGCAGCTGATTTTAGGAAACATGCTGGGGTACTTTGTGGTGGCGCTGGTGCTCATGCCTTTGTATTACCGGCTGAACCTGGTGTCTATCTATACTTACCTGGAGCAGCGGTTTGGGTATTGGTCTTATAAAACAGGGGCTGGTTTCTTCCTGCTATCAAGGACGCTGGGTGCCGCTTTGCGCCTGTATCTGGTAACAGGCGTGCTTCAGTTGGCCGTGTTTGACGGCCTTGGGATTCCATTTGAGGTGACCGTGATCATCACCATTGGTCTAATCTGGGTGTATACGTTCAGGGGCGGTATGAAAACTATTATCTGGACTGACACCTTCCAGACCTTAGCCATGCTGCTTTGTGTGGGCATCACCATTATCACCATCTCTCAGGACCTGAACCTTTCTTTCAACAACATGGTGAACACCATCAGTGAAAGTAGATTCTCACAGGTTTTCTTTTGGGATGTGAAAGACCCGCGCTATTTCTTCAAGCAGTTTTTGTCAGGCTTCTTTATTTCCATTGTGATGGTGGGGCTAGACCAGGACATGATGCAGAAAAACCTGAGCTGCAAAAACCTGAAGGAGGCACAGAAAAACATGTTCTCCTTTACGGTCATCATCTTGTTTGTAAACATTCTGTTCCTGAGTTTGGGCGCGCTGCTGTACCTGTACGGTCAGGCCGAAGGCATAGCTCTACCGGAGAAAGGTGATAACGTTTTTCCATTTTTGGCGCTTAATCATTTCTCTGCCTTTATGGGGATTGTGTTCATCCTAGGGATTACCGCCATCACGTACGCTTCAGCAGATTCAGCGCTGACAGCCTTAACTACCTCCTTTTGCGTGGACTTCCTTGACTTTAAAAACCGACCCGAAGCAGAGCGAATCAAGATGAAAAACTGGGTCCATTTGGCTTTCTCTGTTATCATGGCCATTGTGATTGTCATCTTCAAGATTGTGAACGATGAAAGCGTGGTACAAGCCGTGTTTAAGGTGGCAGGGTATACATACGGACCGCTGCTCGGCTTATATTCCTTCGGGGTCTTCACCAACCGTCCGGTGCGCGACAACCTGGTTCCATTCATCTGTGTGGTGGCTCCTATTCTTACCTATATCATCAGCCTGAACTCAGTAGACTGGTTCTGGGGTTACGAGTTCGGGTTTGAAGTTTTGATCTTGAACGGCTTCCTTACTTTCATGGGGCTGTACTCTATCTCTCGAAGAAAGTCTGAATTTGTAGACGTCACTGAGAGCTATTAAGCTCAAAAGCTGTCTCTTCTGATTCCTCTGCTTTAGGGCTCCTATTGGAAAAATAACCCTAAGGCAGAGGAATTCTTTTTTTACAGATAGGTGATTGCTTCAGTTTAGAGGCGATTTCTCTAAAACAGCCTGCAAATAAAGAGACCTGAAGTTTGCACTGTTAGCCTTACTTTTGTGCGCGTTTGAGTAATACAACCGCTGCGTACACCATGTCTCCTCTTCTTACCTTAGGTATCATTGTCTCTTATTTCTGCCTGCTTTTGCTGGTTTCCTTTGTGACTAGTAAAAAAGGAGAATCTACGGCGGGCTTTTTCCTGGCCAACCGGGCATCGCCGTGGTACGTGGTGGCGTTTGGGATGATTGGCACTACCCTTTCTGGGATCACGTTTGTGTCTATTCCGGGCATGGTGGAGAAAACGGGATTCACCTATTTGCAGATGGTGTTAGGATACGCGCTAGGCTATTTGGTCATTGGGTTAGTGCTGCTCCCGCTGTATTACCGGCTGAACTTGGTTTCTATCTACACCTACCTGGAGCAACGGTTAGGATATTGGTCCTATAAAACAGGAAGCGCTTTTTTCCTACTGTCTCGCACTTTAAGCGCTGCGTTGCGGCTGTACCTGGTAGCAGGAGTGTTACAACTGGCTGTTTTCGGGCCGTTGGGCATTCCCTTCGCTGGAACGGTGGGCATCACCATTGCTTTTATCTGGGTCTATACCTTCAGGGGTGGCATGAAAACCATCATCTGGACCGACACCCTGCAAACCCTGGCCATGCTCCTGTGTTTGGGCATCAGCATTTGGGTTGTTTCTGAAGAGCTGACCATTTCGTTTTCAGGACTAGTCGACACCATATCAAACAGCTCTTATGCCCGCCTTTGGGAATGGGACACCAAAGCCCCTAACTACATTGTAAAGCAGCTATTAGCGGGTGCCTTCATTACCATTGCCATGACAGGTTTGGACCAGGACATGATGCAGAAAAACCTGAGCTGCCGCAACCTGCCCGAAGCCCAGAAGAACATGTTCTGGTTTACAGTGATTTTGGTGCTGGTGAATGTACTGTTTCTGTGTCTTGGGGCTTTGCTGTATCTATATGCAACCCAGAAGGGAATTTCACTTCCTACCAAAGGGGATGATGTCTTTCCAATGCTAGCGTTGCAGCACTTTCCGGCTGTGGCGGGAGTAGCGTTCATTTTGGGTATCACAGCCATTACGTACGCCTCAGCAGACTCCGCGCTCACCTCGCTTACTACCGCCTTCTGCGTAGATTTCCTGAACTTCCAAAAAAGGCCCGAAACCGAGCGGCTTAGGTACAAAAACTGGGTGCACCTTGGCTTCTCTGTTCTGCTGATGGGTGTGATTCTGCTGTTTAGAGCCTTTCATAATGAAAGCATTATTGCCATGCTCTTCACCCTGGTGGGCTATACTTACGGGCCTCTGTTGGGCATGTACAGCTTTGGGTTGATGACCAGCCGTACTGTGCGTGACGGGTTCGTGCCTGTTTTGGGGGTACTTTCCCCGGTGCTTACGTATGTCATAAGCTCTAATTCTGCTAAGTGGTTCTGGGGGTATCAATTTGGGTTTGAGGTGCTGTTATTGAATGGCTTGCTTATGTTTTTAGGCCTTTGGATGGTGTCTTCCCGTAGAACTCTTTCTGCCGCTGCTGTTTCTCCTGTTTAATACAATGGGTAAGTCAACGGTAATGGCTACCTTTGCGGGTTGCTTTCTCTGAGTCCGCGGTTTTGGTTCTGTTTCGCTCCTATTTTGTAAAAACAGGCTCTAAACAAAGAGACTACTTAAGAGAAAGGAACATTAAGTGCCACTTACCGGTGGCATGGTTACTACCAAATACGAACTAGTATACATGGCAAAACGAGGATTCGGGCCAGGCACGGCAGCCGGACTTGAAACAGAAGCTAAACCCAAACTGAACAAAGAGAGTTTGCGGAGGGGCCTTCAGATATTCAGATTTCTTTTGCCTTACAAAGGCAAGTTTTACATAGGCCTGGTGTTTCTACTCTTCTCCAGCCTTACCTTCATGGCTTTTCCGGCGGTTACAGGAATGCTCCTGGACGCTGCCGTAGGTAAGCCCACCGCTTTCTTTCAGGACATAGACTACCTGGCCCTTCTGCTGTTTGGGGTCATTGCGCTACAAGGCATCTTCTCCTTTTTTAGGGTGTACTTCTTCGCCCAGGTTAGTGAGAGGGCTATCTCTGATGTCAGAACCAGCCTTTACACCCAATTTATGGGGCTACCCCTCACCTTTTTTGAACAACGCCGGGTGGGGGAAATCACCAGCCGTATTACTTCAGACGTAAGTTACATCCAGGACGGCTTCTCTATTACTTTGGCTGAGCTTTTCAGGCAGGTAACCACCCTGTTGGTAGGCATCGGGTTTATCATGTTTATCTCGGTGAAGCTTTCATTGTTCATGCTGGCCACTTTCCCGCTCCTGATTATTCTGGCTATGGTTTTTGGTAAGAAATTGAAAAAACTCTCCAAAAAGACGCAGGATGAATTAGCAGTTACAAACGTGATAGTGGAGGAAACTTTGCAGGCCATACAAGTAGTGAAAGCCTTTACCAATGAGTTGTTTGAAATCAATCGCTATAAACAAGCTCTGGGAAAATCTGTTAAAACGGCTATTTCTACCTCTTTCTACCGGGGCGCTTTTATCTCCTTTATTATCATAGGGCTATTCGGCGGGATTATCCTGGTGATCTGGTACGGGGCAACCTTGGTGCAGCGCGGGGAGTTGACCTTTGGTGATTTAACCTCCTTTATTCTTTACACTACCTTCATTGGAGCATCAGTAGCCGGACTTGGTGATCTTTATGCGAAGATCCAGGTGTCCATTGGGGCTTCAGAGCGTATTCTGGAAATCCTGGATCAACCGGTAGAACAGGCTGACCTTGGTCAGTTAGCTACAACGCCGGTACGGTTCAATGGAAACGTGCGCTATGACCATGTAGGCTTCTCCTACCCTACTCGTCCCGATCTGCAGGTACTGCAAAACATCCATTTCGAGATAAGAGCCGGTGAGAAAATAGCGTTAGTAGGTTCCAGCGGTGCGGGCAAGTCTACCATTGCCCAATTGCTCATGAAATTCTACAAAGTGGAGCAGGGCACAATCTATGTGGATGGGCAAAATATCAACCTGATGCCGCTGCAGGATTTGCGTGGAAACCTAGGCATTGTTCCGCAGGAAGTTCTTCTCTTTGGAGGTACCATCCGGGAAAACATTGCTTATGGCAAACCCAATGCGACAGAGGAAGAAGTGTTGGTGGCAGCGCAAAAAGCAAATGCCTTACAGTTCATCCAATCTTTCCCTGAAGCGTTTGAAACCGTAGTGGGTGAGCGTGGCATTAAACTCTCCGGAGGCCAGCGTCAACGCATTGCTATTGCCCGTGCCATCTTAAAAGACCCTGCTATCCTGATTTTGGACGAAGCTACCAGTTCACTGGACTCTGAGTCTGAGATGTTGGTGCAGGAGGCTATGGATGAACTCATGAAGAACCGGACTACCATTATCATCGCACACCGGTTAGCTACCATCAGAAAAGTAGACAAGATTTTAGTGATTGACAAAGGGCAGATTGTAGAGCAAGGTTCTCATGAGCAGCTGGCTTACAACCCGGATGGGATTTACGCGAACTTGTTGAGGCTCCAGTTTGATGTGCAGTAGCATAATGTAGAGCCACAGCCACTATCAGATTAATATAGGTTGACCTCCACTCTTTGGCTTACATCTTTAACACTCTTCTTCTATAAGTTTTCTTTAGCAAAGGCTTGGTCAATGATCAAGCCTTTGTGCTTTAACAGCTTTCTAATGCACAGTCTTTTCTTTCTCCTCTCAGAGTAAATTTTATGGTGCCAACACAGCTTGATTTTTAATAGAACCTCAAGCTAGCTTCATCACATAAAAAAAAGCTCTAGCAGTTACCTGCTAGAGCTTTTAAGTTCAGGCCTTTCGGCCAGTATATTCTGTCTTAGAATTTATCCCAGAATATTTTAGAAGTGACAGTGTTACCGCCAATTGCAGCAGAAGCAGCCTTGACATTTTCACCATTACTGTTCATTTCTGTGGTTGGGTACGTTAACCGTAGTGGAATTTCACTGATACCTTGAGCTGGTTTAACCAGGTTAGGAGCATCTAATCTTCTCCACTCTTTCCAACCTTCTACAGGGTTGTTATAAAGAGCTATCCATTTCTGAGTACCAATTTTCTGCTTGTAGTTTCCAGAAGCAGTCAGGTAGTTTACAGAAGGCTGTGCAATGTAAGCCAAGGCTTCTGCTTCAGTACCGCCCCACTCTAAGATAGAGGCAGTAATAGCTGCATTATAATGGCTCATTGCGGTACCGCCTACGGCAAATCCTCTTTCTACAGCTTCAGCCAATAGGAATTCTACTTCTGAGTAAGAAAGTAGCATTCCAGGAGTGGTTGGGCTTTCCAGCATAGTACCAGGGGCAGAGTTCGAACTATAGTCGTTTGATGCTCCGTAGATCCCACCTTTGAATGTTCCGTTAGCCAATGGCTTGAAGTAATCATTTCTTCTTGGATCATTCAGAGTATTCATCCTATCAATGATTGTATTTGCCCCTACAAAGTCAGCTCTACCGCTTTGCACTAAGTCAAGCCAAACTGGGTTTGTGTTAGGCGTAGTGGCAAGATACGTAACATCTGCGCTTTGCGCATTAGACTTAATCACGTTAGGTGCAGCAGCCTCTACCATTGTTTTTGCTTTGGCTGGTTCCACATCGGCTAAGGTCATCCCCATTCTTAACTTCAATGAGTTAGCAAATGCTATCCAGTTAGGAACGTTACCACTGTAGATGATGTCTGCGTTTCCTAAGCCGGTAGCAGTAGCGTCAAACATGCCAATGGCTTTGTCTAAACGTACTACCAGATCAGCGTAGATAGCAGCATCATCATCGTACTTAGGAAGAACTTTAGTGATGTCTAATGCTTCTGAGTAAGGAACATCGCCAAAGGTGTTTACCAATACAGACCAGGCATATACCTCCAATACTTCAATGGAAGCCAGTTGATTTGCTTTGATCTTTGGATCTAGCAAATTGTTGGCTGTAATAATGGTCTTGGCTTCTTTCAAGTCACGTAATACATCTCTGTACAATGGGTCCCAGAAGTTTCTATCTACTTGTCTGGTGGCAATAATGTACTGGCTCTCATCAGGATAAGTAGTAGCCGCCCAATACTGAGCATAGAACCTGAACGGATTGTTGTTTACGCTTGAGCTGGTGATGATATTAGTCAAGCTACGTTCTGCGGCGGTAACCAAGGTGGCACCTGGTACTTCAGTAGCAGCTTTCGTGTTTATATTATAATCATCTAAGCTATCTACGCACGAGCTTGTGAATAGCAAAGCTGGGATGCAGAAATAAAGTATTCTTTTCATTTTCGCTTAATTAAAATTTGAATCTTACGTTGAACCCAAGATTACGCGTGCTTGGATAAGAACCTGAGATATATCCTTGTCCTAAGTTACCAGAGCTTAATCCATCTTCAGGATCTGCATAAGGCAAGTTTTTGTGGATGATCCATAGGTTTCTACCAACCAAAGAAACATCAATTGATGAGAATGGTTTCAATTTTGCCATCAATACAGCAGGTAAGGTATAACCCAGTGAAACTTCTCTTAACTTCACAAAGCTAGCATCATAGACATGGTACTCTTGTGGCATGAATACGTAGCCATAAAGACCTTCCTCGTTTTCTACGCGGATGTCATTACGGGTACCATCTTCTTTCACACCTGGTAAGATAACACCACCACCTTCTGAGATAGGGCTACGCGATGGGTTGCCTAAATCATTGTTACGGGTAGTTTCTTCATAAAGACCTGTACCGTAACCGTAGTGGTTATCCAGAGAGAACACATCTCCGCCTTGGCGAACATCTACCAGGAAGTACAGGGAAACACCTTTGTAGTTCAAGGTGTTAGAAACACCACCTCTCCAGTTGGCATTAGGGTCACCAATCTCAGTGTTAGGAGCACGCAGGTAATGCCCAGATTCATTCACTACTCTCTCACCGTCTTTGTACACAAAACCAGCACCGCGCAGCATACCAAACGGACGACCTACAGTTGCGTTGGAAGACATACCACCCTGGTATGTTGACAATGAGATGTTTTGCACACCTTCATACAGAGAGAGAACTTCATTTCTGTTTCTTGACCAGTTCACATTCATGGTCCAGGAGAAGTCATCGGTCTTAATTGGAGAAACGAAGGCAGAAACCTCAATACCCTTGTTTTCTACCTCACCAGAGTTCACAAAAGTAGAGTTGTAACCTGTGGCAGTAGAAACACTTACTGGCAGGATTTGGTCTACAGTATTGGTTTTGTACACTGTTAAGTCAAAACCAACTTTTCCTTGCAGGAAGGCCATTTCCAAACCAGCCTCAATACTCTTGGTTCTTTCTGGTTTCAGGTTTTGGTTGTTTTTAGTTCCAACTACAGAGAACAATGGAATTGAACCCCATCCAGCTGGCTTGTCATACACATCATAGATAGAAAGTGCCGGAGCATCGTTACCTACTTCTGCATAGTTCAAACGAACTTTACCATAGCTTAACCAAGGCAATGTCTCTTTCAACGTTTCAGAGAAAACGTAGCTGGTTGCAATTGAAGGATAATAGAACACATTGTTTGGAGACAACAATGTAGTAGACTTATCTCTTCTACCAGTTATGTCTAAGAACAAAGTCTCTTTGTACCCAACAGTAGCACTGGCAAAAATACCATCAACGCCAACTCTCACTTCATTTTCTGATGGTGGGTTGAGTGGGCTCACTGAGTTAGACAAAGAATATAATCTTGGAACTACCAGGCCACCATTGGTTTGAGCAAAGATGGAGTTCTCATAGTTTCTACGAATGTTAGCACCTACTAAACCAGATAAGCTTATATCACCCCCAGAGACCATCTTGTTGAAATTAGCGATCAGGTCATAGTTGAACTCTCTGGCAGTTCTGTTGAAACGAGAGTAAGCAGCCACACCGGTACTACCCACTGCGTTTCTTTCTTCCTGTATTTCGTCATAAGAATCTAAGGTGATTCTACCCATCAAATTAAACCAATCGGCAAACTTGTAAGTAGCAGACACATTACCAAAATAACGATAACGCTCATCATTCTCATAGTTCTCGTAACGTACCCAGTATGGGTTATCAGAATAGATAGGTCTTAAATCTGTAGCACTACGGGTATTCCAGGTAACGTTTTGTCTGTTACGGAAATACGCTTCTTTTTGCTCCTTCACATCAACGTTGGTTTGCCACCATTGTCTGAACTGTTGCATTGGGTTGAAAGAGCTATAACCAGTTCCATAACGACCTAAGCCATTTATCTTGGAAAAGTTAATAGAGGCATTGGTAGTCAATTTAGGAGACACAGTATAACCAGCCGCAAAGTTGACCATGTTCTTGGTCAGGTTACTGTTAGGAAGAATACCCTTGTCCTCATTTCTGGTGAAGCCCAGTTTGAAATTGGCGTTTTCGTTTCCTCCGTCTAAGATGATGCTGTTGTTCACAGAAACAGCGTTCTCAAAGAAGTAGTTTGGATCGTTTTCAGCAGCTACCCAAGGAGTTGCCTGGCGGTACGTAGGAGAGGTTGGATCTAATGAGTTCCACTGGTACACCATCAGACTTGGATCAAAAGGAGCACCATAAGAAGCGTCTTCAGTGAAAGGAACAACTAGATCAAGAACACCGTCCCCGTTCATATCACGTTGGTTGAAGAACATGTTCCTATTAGGACCATAATATTTTCCGTAACCAGCACCATACTGTTTCTGGTACTTAGGAGCAGTGCTTTCGTCTACAATGCCCACCGTCATACCATTGTTCATGGTGATCCCAAGACCTCTTCTACCTTTTTTAGTAGTGATCATGATCACACCGTTAGCGGCACGTGAACCATACAACGCCGTTGCAGCAGCACCTTTCAGTACGCTCATTGACTCAATGTCATCTGGGTTGATGTCAGCGGCAGCGTTACCGTAGTCATAGCCACCACGACCCGTTCTCTGGTTTGCAGTGTTGGTGTTAGCATTACTGATAGGAACGCCATCAACCACAAATAGGGCCTGGTTGTTACCAGTGATTGATTTGGTACCACGCATTACCACGTTGGTAGAACCACCCATAGTGTTGTTCTGTGTAATGTTCAAACCAGCAACTTTACCAGCCAATGAATTAACTGCATTGGGGTTACGTGCAATAGTAATCGCCTCTCCTTCCACCTGCTGCGCAGCATAAGGAAGTGAGTTTTTCGTTCTCTCTGCACCCAATGCAGTTACCACTACTTCTTTTAGCTGTTCTGCATCAGTAGCTAGTCTGGCATTTACAGTTGATTGTGTTCCAATTGCTATTTCCTGGTTTGTATAACCAATGAACGTAAAAATCAAGGTACCTCCACTAGCAGGAACACTGATAGAATAACCTCCATTAACATCCGTAGGCACGGCAGTCGTGGTTCCTTTGAGCTGAACGGTCACACCAGGCATTCCTTCGCCAGTGCTCGCGTCAGTCACTCTTCCTGTGATAGTTCTTGTCTGCGCCGCGGCTTCTTGCAGCACCACGGAAAACAGAAAGAGAACTAAAAGTAAGATTTTCTTCATGTTAAATTGTAGTTAGGTTAAAATTGGTTTTGAAGCCTAATATTAAGTTAATATTATGTCAGTTACAAAGATTCCAACCCAAAGAAGCCTTATAAAACAAATCTTTGTTAGTAAAGTTTAATTACCAGTAGCTACATGATTATCCCAGGTTTACATAATTTGTACATTTTTCATATTATATATATCTCATACAGTAAAAACTTACAAAATAAATTGTATTGTGGAATGATATATTAAACTTTTACAATTTACCCATCATAATCAATAACCTCTTATTTTATAAGTTTTATCCTATACAATTCTTTAGTGTTCACCATTATTCACAATAGCCTTCAAGGTATCACAGGATTAAAATGGATAGCCATTGCTGTGTAAAGCAACTTCCTCCAAATAGAAGATATAAGGTGCAAGACAAGCCCCATTTTACACATACAAGTCAATTCCTGTGGCACTATGTTTTTGAATTACAACTTAGTGAGACCAAGGTTTGAACTAGAAACTTCACGCCCTGGTGCTACTAGATTCTTTAAACTATAAATCAAAATACATAAGCTTGCCTCTTGTTCGTTTTTGATGAAGCAGTCCGTTTTTCTGCCTAATTTTGGAAAACACATCTAAAACAAACAATGCGTAAACCCTTTCTTCTTTTCCTCTCCCTAGCATGTGGCTTGTCGGTCATGGCGCAGGGGCAGGAAGACAAAAAGAAATGGTCTGTGACTGAGACTCGCGGACCATCCAAACAAATCAACATCTCTGTTTCTGAAGGCACCTGGATGAACCTGGACGTGAGCCCAGACGGAAGGGAAATTGTCTTCGATCTGTTGGGTGACATCTACAAACTGCCCATCACGGGTGGTCAGGCCACGTTGCTGGCGGGCGGACCAGCCTATGAAGTGCAGCCCCGGTTCAGTCCTAACGGCAAGCAGATCTCCTTTACCTCAGACAAAGAGGGCGGCGACAACATCTGGGTCATGGACGTGAACGGCGCTAACCCCAAAGCCATGACCAAGGAGAACTTCCGACTGCTGAACAACGGCGTCTGGACTCCCGATGGCCAGTACATCATTGCCCGCAAGCACTTCACCGAGAAGCGTTCGCTGGGCGCTGGCGAGATCTGGCAGTACCACATTGGCGGCGGTACCGGCATGCAGCTCACCAAACGCAAAAACGAGCAGCAAGACGTAGGTGAGCCGTGGGTATCACCAGACGGCAAGTACGTGTACTTTGCCGAAGACATGAGTGGCGGCACCACCTTTGAGTACAACAAAGACCCCAATGGGCAGATTTACATTATTAGACGGGTGAACCGCCAGACCGGCGAGATTGAAAACATACTTGGAGGGAACGGCAGCGCCATGCGGCCCACCATTTCACCGGATGGCAAAACTTTGGCCTTGGTACGCCGGGTGCGCACCAAAACAGTGCTGTACGTGCACAACCTGGCTACTGGCGAGGAACGCCCCGTGTACGACCAACTGAGCAAAGACCAGCAGGAAGCCTGGGCCATTTTTGGGGTGTACCCTAATTTTGATTTCACGCCAGACGGCAAGAATATTATTGTGTGGGCGAAGGGCAAACTCTGGAACGTAGACGTGGCTAAATCCAGCGCCAGGGAAATTCCGTTTACCGCTTCGGCGCAGCACTCCATTGCCGAGGCCGTAAAGCACGTGGCCAAGCCCGAGGAAGTAGCCCCTAAGCAGTTTACCTCTAAGATGATCCGCAACGCGGTGACCTCACCTGATGGTAAAACGCTGGTGTTCAACGCTGCCGGTTTCCTCTGGAAAAAGCAGTTGCCTAACGGTAAACCCGAGCGCCTCACCAACAGCACCGATTTTGAGTTTTACCCTGCGTTCAGCCCGAGCGGTAAGGAAATTGTGTACAGCACTTGGGACGATGACAAGCACGGTGCCCTGTACGTTTTAGCCCTGAATTCTAAAAAACCGCGCAAAATCACCCAGGAGAAAGGCTTCTTCACCAACCCGGCCTTCTCCCCAGATGGCAAGCAAATCGTATTCCAGAAAGATCGAGGCAATGATCACCAGGGTCACACCTTCGCCAAAGACCCGGGTATATACGTGCTCTCAGCCAAAGGCGGCGCAGCTACGCTGGTGCAGAAACAAGGCGTATTACCCAGCTTTAACCGCGATGGCTCCCGCATTTTCTTCATGGCTGGTGAGGGTGATGGCGTAGCGTTCAGAAGCGTAGACCTGAACGGCAATGACGTGCAGACGCACTTCACCTCTAAATACGCGAACCAGTTTGTTCCCAGCCCCGACAACCAATGGATTGCCTGGACTGAGTTGTTCAACGTGTACATCGCGCCGTTCCCGGCGGCCGGAAGAGGAATGGAATTAGGTGCTGACACCAAGGCTGTGCCTGTGGCCCGCGTTACCCGCGATGCCGGTACCAGCGTGCACTGGTCTGCAGATAGCAAGAAAGTGCACTGGATGCTGGGCGAGGAGTACTTCACCAACGATCTCAAGAACCGCTTCAAGTTTGTGGAGGGCGCCGTGGCCAACATTCCGCCAATTGACACCACCGGCATCAAAGTTGGCCTGCAACTAAACACTGATGTACCGCAGGGCAAAGTTGCCTTTACCAATGCCCGCATCATCACCATGAAAGGCAACGAGGTGATTGAGAACGGCACTTTGGTAGTAGACGGAAACCGCATTGTGGCCGTGGGGCCGGCAGGTTCGGTACAGGTTCCGGCCGGAGCTAAGGTGATTGATGCACAAGGCAAAACCATTATGCCAGGCATCGTAGACGTGCACGCTCATTTGGGCACCTTCCGGTTGGGCATGAGCCCTAAAAAGCAGTGGTCGTACCTGGCAAACCTTGCCTACGGCGTGACGACTACCCACGATCCGTCTTCCTCTACCGAGATGGTGTACAGCCAGAGCGAGATGGTAAAAGCTGGCCACATGGTAGGTCCGCGCATTTACTCTACTGGTACCATCCTGTACGGTGCCGATGGCAACTTCAAAGCCGTGGTGAACAGCCTGGACGATGCCCGCTCGCACTTACGCCGCCTGAAAGCCGTGGGCGCTTTCTCGGTGAAAAGCTACAACCAGCCCCGCCGGGAGCAACGTCAGCAGATCATACAGGCGGCCCGTGAACTGGACATGTCGGTGGTGCCCGAGGGCGGTTCTACCTTCTTCCACAACATGACCATGATCCTGGACGGCCACACCGGTATTGAGCACAACATTCCGATTGCGCCGGTGTACAGTGACGTGCTTCAGCTTTGGGCCGCCAGCAAAACCGGCTACACCCCTACTCTCATTGTAAACTACGGCGGTAACTCCGGTGAATACTACTGGTATCAGAAAACCAAGGTGTGGGAAAAGGATCGTCTCCTGCGCTTCACGCCAAGAGCCGTGATTGATGGCCGTTCGCGCCGTGTGACCCTGGTGCCTGATGAAGAATACGACCAAGGCTACATCGCCACCTCCCGTACATTGAAAGCGCTGACCGACAAAGGTGTGAAAGTAAACCTGGGCGCACACGGCCAGTTACAAGGCTTAGGTGCCCACTGGGAGTTGTGGATGCTGCAGCAAGGCGGCATGACCAATCATGAGGCGCTGCAAGCAGCCACCATCAACGGAGCCAATTACCTGGGCATGGACAAAGAACTAGGTTCCCTGGAGCAAGGCAAACTAGCAGATTTGATTGTACTGGACAAAAACCCGCTGGAGAACATCCAGAACTCAGAGAGCGTGCGCTACACCATGGTGAACGGCCGTTTGTATGATGCTGAAACCTTAACAGAGATAGGCAACTACAACAAACCCATGGGCAAGTTCTACTGGGACAACAACACCAGCACCTTTGACTGGCACGATGACCTGAACACCCGCTTCTACGGCATCGCCGGGGAAGCCTGCGGTTGCCATGGTGGTACCCACTAAATCTGTTTTTGATCTTATTTTACTAAAAGAGCCGGGAAACACATCTCGGCTCTTTTGGTTTAACAGTATGTTTTTCATTGGGTTTTGCTGGCGCGAGCTTCCAGCTCGTGTCCGCACGCATTCCTGACTGTTTCTTCGTAGTTGCGATCCTGAAAGCATCTTGTGAGCGAACTAGAAATGCGATAAAGAAGCGCTGTTACAGCTCGCTCCCAAGATCTTTCTAAGATGATAAGAAGGTGGTAAGTTATCATAAAGGCAAGCTTTTCAGGAATTCGTGCGGACACGAGCTGCAAGCTCGCGCCAGCGAAAAGTATACTTCAAAACTTCATATCTCCACTTACATCTAATACATAACACGTAGCATGCCCAACAAACCCTAAGCGTAAAGGGCTACCTTATCATTCCTGGTTCATTTTTCAGAATTAAGCTTTGAAACATTCCAAATCGGTATTGATCAGGCGCTACTTGTCTTTTTTCCTTATCTACTTGATACTCTAGATTAATTTTTTGTAAAATTTGAACCTATATTTTGGTATTTTCATTTTTTATATAGAATCTTTGCGAGAGCTTTCAAGAAGAAGCCTTGTTTTTTTATACTATCCTAAATCAATGAATAAAAAGTCGCTTTTATCAGTTGTTATGGCAACGGTAAAACGCTCCATCACCAGGAGTGCGCTTTTTTCTGTTCTTCCCAGAACAGTTTTTTGTCAACCCATTTACCTTACCCGATCCAGGCGCTAGGCCATTGGTGCAGGTTGTAACAAGTTTATAACCACCCTAGCTTCTTTCCTGTCTACCGCAATTACAATTCGGTAACAGCCTCTTTTTCTTTTTGTCTTTCTTATCAATTTATATACCCATGCGTATGTACGCTACGGCTGTAGAGTTGCAGCCTTTGACAAACGTTTCCATGGAAACTCAAAATGCTTTCACGGTAGTGGTGGCCTCTGAGGAACATACTCCTTTTGCCCAGCAAATCTGCGATGAGATGGAAGCCTCTGCAAAAGCACGGGGCACCGGTATCGCAAAGCGCTCTCCGTTGTACGTTGCCCAGAAGATGACCGAAGGCAAAGCAGTCATTGCCTTTGATGCCGAAGGAAACTGGGCGGGCTTTTGCTACATAGAAACCTGGGGACACGGCGAGTACGTGGCAAATTCCGGGTTGATTGTCTCGCCGCACCTGCGCAAAAGTGGGCTTGCCAAACGCATCAAAGAGAAAATCTTTGAACTGTCCCGCACCAAGTACCCCCATGCCAAGATTTTCGGGTTGACCACGGCATTGGCGGTGATGAAGATTAACTCAGATCTGGGCTATCGTCCGGTGACGTATTCAGAACTCACCAAAGACGAGGAGTTCTGGAAAGGCTGCCGTAGCTGCGTCAACTTCGATATCCTGACCATGAAAGAGCGCAGCAACTGCCTCTGCACGGCCATGCTGTATGTGCCACCCAAAACCGATAATGGTTGAATGAGTGGTTGATTGAATGAGTGAATAAAATATACCTATTCTCTCATTCACTCAACCTTCATTCGCTTACCAAAAATTTTCGCTCATTCTTACATTCACTCATTCTCTCATTAAAATGAAAAAAGTAGTTCTCGCGTTCAGTGGCGGCTTAGACACATCTTTTTGTGTGAAGTACCTGCTGGAACAAGGTTATGAAATCTATTCGGCCATTGTGAATACCGGCGGCTTCTCTGAAGAGGAGTTAGCGGAAATTGCCCGAAGGGCTGAAAATCTGGGGGTAGCCCACCACATAACCTTAGACGAAACCGATAACTACTACCAGTCTTGCCTGAAGTATCTGATTTTTGGCAATGTACTGAAAAACAACACCTACCCGCTTTCTGTGAGTGCCGAGCGTATCTCACAAGCGGTAGCCATTGCCAAGTACGCCCAGGAGATTGGTGCTGAAGCCGTAGCACACGGTAGCACCGGCGCTGGTAACGACCAGGTACGTTTTGACATGGTCTTCAACATTCTGGTGCCTAACGTGCAAATCATCACTCCTATCCGCGACTTGAAACTGTCGCGCGAGGAGGAGATTGCTTATTTGAAAGAGCATGGTGTGGAGATGGACTTCCAGAAGGCGCAATACTCAATTAACAAGGGTATCTGGGGTACTTCTGTAGGTGGTAAGGAGACATTGACGTCGCACCAGGCGTTGCCAGAGTCTGCTTACCCAACGCAACTGACCAAAGAAACGCCAGAGCGCATTACGCTGCACTTTAAAAACGGTGAGCCAGTTGGATTGAACGATGAGATGTTTGACAACCCCGTGCACGTGATCCAAAAGCTGCAGGAGATTGCGGGTGGTTTCGCCATTGGCAGAGACATTCACGTGGGTGACACTATTATTGGTATCAAAGGAAGAGTAGGCTTTGAGGCCGCTGCGCCAATGGTCATCATCAAAGCGCACTATGCGCTGGAGAAACATACCTTAACCAAGTGGCAGCTATACTGGAAAGACAGCTTGGCTACTTGGTATGGTAACTGGATGCACGAGGGCCAGTTCCTGGACCCAACCATGCGCAACATCGAGACCTTCCTGACAGATACTCAGAAAACCGTAACTGGTAAAGTACACGTGCTGTTGGCACCGTACCGTTTCCAGGTAGAAGGCATTGAGTCTGATCATGACCTCATGTCATCTAAATTCGGTTCTTATGGCGAAATGAACAACGCCTGGTCGGGTGAAGACGTGAAAGGCTTCTCTAAAATTTTCGGGAATCAAACCATGATGTACCGTTTAATTAACGGAGAAGATGGCGCAGAGTAATCTTATAAAAGTGGGCATAGTAGGCGGAGCAGGCTACACCGGTGGTGAGTTGCTGCGGCTGCTGGTGCACCACCCGCAGGCACAGATCACTTTTGTGCACAGCAATAGCCAGGCCGGTAAACTAGTGACAGAGACGCATACAGACTTGCTGGGCGATACTGATTTGGTATTTACCAATGAACTGAACACCGATGTAGATGTTCTGTTCCTTTGTGTAGGCCACGGCGATGCCAAGAAGTTTTTAGACGCTAATACTATTCCGGACGAGGTAAAGATTATTGACCTGAGTCAGGATTTTCGATTGACTGCGAAGTCTTCTCTTGGTAACCGTCAGTTTGTATACGGCTTGCCTGAACTGAACCGTGAAAAAATCAAAACTGCTGCCAACTTGGCCAACCCGGGCTGTTTTGCAACGGCTATTCAGTTAGCCTTGCTCCCGCTCGCTCAGAACGGTTCTTTGCCGCCCGAAGTACACGTAAGCGGCATTACAGGTTCTACCGGTGCGGGTCAGAAATTAGCGGAGACCTCACATTTTAGCTGGCGCAATAATAATGTATCCAGCTATAAGGTATTCGGGCATCAGCACTTACATGAGATAACCGAGAGCCTACAATCGCTGCAAAGCAACGTAGACACAGCTATCCGCTTTGTGCCTTATCGAGGTAATTTCAGCCGGGGTATCATGTGTACGACTTACCTACGCTCAGACCTGAGTTTGGAGGAAGCACAGCAAGTATACAGGCAGTTCTACGAGGGGCACCCGTATACCCTCATTACGTCTCAGAACCCAGACCTGAAACAGGTAGTGAACACCAACAAGTGCCTCTTATATATAGAGAAGCATGATGACCAGTTAGTCATCACCAGCATGATTGATAACCTGCTGAAAGGTGCCTCAGGCCAAGCCGTTCAGAATATGAACCTGCTGTTCGGACTAGATGAAAGGGCTGGCTTACAACTGAAAGCTATCGGGTTTTAATACTTGGCTGGCGCGAGCTTGCAGCTCGTGTCCGCAGGTATTCCAGATCAATTTGTTGAGAAAGCTAAATCAGCAATGCTGTAGGACACGAGCTGCAAGCTCGCGCCAGCGATCAGCAATGCTTTCTGCAGAAAGCTTGTTTTGGCCTGTTTTCAGAAAAACAGGCCAAAACAAGCAAATGAAATGATGTCTTACGTCTTCCATCTTCATCACGCTCATGAATCTCTTCGACGTTTACCCTCTTTTTGATATAACACCGGTAAAGGCTCTTGGCTCCACGCTTTGGGACAAGAACGGTACTAAATACCTGGATTTATATGGTGGTCATGCCGTAATTTCCATCGGCCACAGCCACCCGCATTATGTAAAGCGCTTAACTGAGCAGCTGAACAACATGGGCTTTTACTCTAATTCGGTAAAGATTCCGCAGCAACAAGAATTGGCAGATAAACTGGGGAAGCTCAGCGGCTATGAAGATTACCAGTTCTTTCTGGTGAACTCTGGTGCCGAGGCCAATGAGAATGCGCTTAAACTGGCCTCTTTCCATACCGGTCGCAAAAAAGTAATCTCCTTCCGCAAATCTTTTCACGGGCGTACCTCTGCTGCCGTGGCCGCTACAGATGATCCAAGCATTGTAGCTCCGGTGAATGAAACAGATAATATTCTGTTCCTGCCGTTCAATGATTCCGCTGCGGTGGAAGAAGCGTTAGCTACGAATGAAGTAGCAGCTATTATCATTGAAGGTATTCAGGGTGTAGGCGGTGTAGTCATTCCGGATGCTCCATTTTTGCAGGATTTGGAAAAACTAGCCAAGAAACACGGCGCCCTGCTTATTCTGGACGAAGTTCAGTCTGGTTACGGTCGCTCTGGTAAATTCTTTGCGCACCAACATGCCGGTATCCGTCCGGACTTGATTACGGTTGCCAAAGGGATGGGCAATGGATTCCCAGTGGGAGGCGTGTTGATTTCGCCTGAAATCCCGGCCAAGCACGGTATGCTAGGTACCACCTTCGGGGGCAATTACCTGGCCTGCGTTGCTGCTTCAGCGGTGTTGGAAGTGATGGAGCAGGAAAATCTGATAGAGAACGCTGCCAAGATGGGCGACTATCTTATGGAAAAAGCCAAAGCTTTACCAGGTGTGCGTGAGGTCCGAGGTCAAGGTTTGATGGTGGGTATTGAGCTGGAAAACCCTTGCGCTCCCCTCCGCAAAGCCATGTTAGATGAGTTCCGCATTTTCACCGGCTCAGCGTCTAACAAAAACACGATCCGTATTCTGCCAGCTTTGAATGTAACTAAAGCCGAGTTGGATAGATTTTTAGACGCATTTGCTGATTTAGTATCACGTAGCAAGTAGCACGTATCAAGATTTTAGATTTTTCTTAACCATGTGTCGTGATACTTGATATCCGATACATGATACCTCATAAAAGATGAAGCAATTCACCTCCGTTCACGACGTAGAAGATATCAATGCTTTGGTGCAGGAAGCCCTTGAGCTGAAGCAAAACCCATACGCTTTTGAGGACTTAGGCAAGCATAAAACCCTTGGTCTTATTTTCTTAAATCCAAGCTTACGTACCCGCCTCAGCACGCAAAAAGCTGCTCAGAGTCTGGGTATGAATGTAATGGTGATGAACATGGGTCAGGAAGGCTGGGCTTTGGAAACGCAGGACGGTGCTATTATGAATGGTACCACCGTAGAGCACATCAAAGATGCCGCCGCCGTCATGGGCCAGTACTGCGATGTGCTGGGCATGCGCTCTTTCCCTAAGCTGCAGAATGTGGAAGAAGACTACTCAGAAGAGATTCTGAAGAAGTTCATCCAGTACGCCAACGTGCCATTCGTGAGTTTAGAGTCAGCTACTCGTCACCCACTGCAAAGTCTGGCAGATTTAGTGACCATCTCTGAGCATGCACCCCAAGGCCGTCGGCCGAAAGTAGTGTTAACCTGGGCACCGCACGTAAAAGCATTGCCACAGGCAGTACCAAACTCATTTGCTGAGTGGATGTGTGCGGCTGATGTAGACTTCGTGATTACGCACCCGGAAGGTTATGAACTAGACCCGCAGTTCACCAACGGCGCGACCATCACGCACAACCAAGCAGAAGCATTAGAAGGTGCAGACTTCATCTATATAAAGAACTGGTCTACCTACCAACCCTACGGACAGGTGCTAACCCAAGACGCCAGCTGGATGCTGACTAATCAACACCTGGTTAACACCAACAACGCCAAAGTAATGCACTGTCTTCCCGTTCGACGCAACGTAGAGCTAAGCGATGAGATTTTGGACGGACCAAACTCGTTAGTAGTGAACGAAGCTGCTAACCGTGAATTCGCCGCGCAAGCAGTATTGAAGCGTCTGTTGGAAAGTATTCAGTAAGAGTGCCGCTGGCGCGAGCTTGCAGCTCGTGTCCGCACGCATTTCTTCACAGTATTAATCCTCCTCATGTCATCTTGGAAAGATCTTGATGGCTAACGGCAGTACCGCTTGAATAGAGCTTTACTAGTTCGCCCACAAGATCCTTTTAGGATGACAATAATATTTAGTTATCAAAAATACGTGCGGACACGAGCTGCAAGCTCGCGCCAGCGTAAGGTCTTAAGTATACTATCTCGTGTCTACTAAAATCAGCGTCATCAAAATAGGGGGAAATGTACTGGACAACCCAGCCCAGTTAGATCAGTTTTTAACAGACTTCGCAGCCATCAAAGGCCCCAAAGTCCTAGTACACGGAGGCGGGAAAATTGCCTCTGAACTGAGCAAGCAGTTAGGCATTGAACCCAATATGGTGAACGGCCGCCGCATTACGGATGCAGACACTTTGCGCGTAGTAACCATGGTGTACGGTGGATTGCTGAATAAGAATCTGGTAGCGCAGCTGCAAGCCAGAGGCTGCAACTCCCTTGGTTTGACCGGTGCTGATGCCAATGTTATTCCGGCCCATAAGCGCTCGTTGAAAGATATTGACTACGGCTTTGTGGGTGATGTAGAAAGTCCAGATCAGGTGAATGTACCTTTCTTGGCTTCCTTAGCTGAACAAGGTCTTACTCCAATCTTCGCGGCATTGACGCATGATGGTCAGGGCAACATGCTCAATACCAACGCAGATACCATTGCCTCTACCCTTGCGGTAGCGCTTAGCCGCCAATTTGAAGTGAACCTAATCTATTGTTTTGAGAAGAAAGGCGTGCTGCTGGATGTGGAAGATGAAAACAGTGTCATCCACCACCTGCAACCAGATAACTATGCGCAACTGAAAGAGCAAGGCGCCATCTTCGCAGGAATGCTTCCTAAACTGGATAACGCTTTTGCCGCGCTACAAGCGGGGGTGAAGGCGGTTATCATTGGGCACGCCGCCGAAATCCAAACCATTGCCGCTGGTGAAAAAGTTGGTACTAAGATTACGCTGTAGCCAAATATGGATATATGTTTTCTGGCTGTTTTCTCGAAAAGAGGATTAAAACAACCGCAGTTACCCCTTTAACTGTTTTCTTGCAGCAATAATAAATTGATTCACAGCCAGTCAATGGCGTAAAACATACAAGAACCATGAGTGAACAGTACAAGAAAATAGCCATTCTGGGCGGCGGCAACATGGGCATTGCGCTGGCCAAAGGCATGGTCGCCTCAGGAAAATACCGCGCCGAGGACATTACCCTCACCCGCCGGAATACCAAGTTATTAGACACGATGGTGGAGCAAGGGTACCGCGCTTCCAGCAACAACGCTCTAGCCGTATCCGAGGCTGATATTGTGGTTCTGAGCATTCTGCCGCAGCAGTTGGATAGCGTGCTGGACAACATCTCGGAGAGCATAGACCCAAGCCGCCATCTGTTCATTTCTATTGTGACCGGCGTGGCCGTGACGGATATTATCACCCGTATTGGCAAAGTAGTGGAAGTGGTGCGCGCTATGCCCAACACCGCCATCGCTATCCAAGAATCCATGACCTGCATTGCCAGCAGGAACGCTTCTGCGGAGAACATGGCCCTAGTAAAAGACATCTTCTCCGCCGTAGGTGAAACGGTGGAGATTGAGGAAGAACTGATGTCTTCGGCTACGGCGCTGGTGGCCTGCGGGATTGCTTTCTTCCTGCGCTCCATCAGAGCGGCAGCTCAAGGTGGCACTGAAATTGGTTTCCATGCCGGTGATGCTTTGCGTATGGCAGCTCAAACCGCCAAAGGTGCGGCTTCTTTGCTCCTGCATTTCGGTAGCCACCCAGAAAACGAGATTGACAAAGTGACCTCACCAAAAGGCTGTACCATTGCCGGTCTCAACGAAATGGAGCACAATGGCTTCAGTTCTGCCATGATCAAAGGCATCCGCACCTCGGCTCAGAAAGCAGAGAAATTGTATACCGACGAAAAATAGAGGCCAGGCACTGCCTTTTCTCCATTCGAATTGCTGGCTTTGGCCTGTTTTCCAGAAAATAGCTAAAAAAGAGAATCAGCAGATATAATCATCCCTCCTACCCCCCTTTAAGGGGACTATAGATAGTGTACCTCCTAAATGAATAACACCTTATACCAAGACGCTTTAAGCCTGCTCCAGAAGTTGATTTCTATCCAGTCGTTCAGCCGCGAGGAGGCAGGAACAGCCGAGGCAATCACACAGTTCCTACAGGCTAAAGGCGTGGAGATTCATCGGAAGGAGAACAATGTTTGGGCGTTTAATAAGCACCACAACCCTGCCTTGCCTACAGTATTGTTGAATTCCCACCATGACACCGTAAAGCCGCACCCTAGCTGGGCTTTTGACCCGTTTACGCCTACGGTGCAAGACGGCAAACTCATAGGCTTGGGCAGCAATGATGCAGGTGGTTGTCTGGTGTCTCTTATTGCTACCTTCCTGCATTTTT
This sequence comes from Rufibacter tibetensis, assembly GCF_001310085.1. Classification (GTDB taxonomy): domain Bacteria; phylum Bacteroidota; class Bacteroidia; order Cytophagales; family Hymenobacteraceae; genus Nibribacter; species Nibribacter tibetensis. The sequence continues at coordinate 3,053,485 of NZ_CP012643.1, read as the reverse complement.
ATGACCGGGAGGATTTAACCTATAATCTGGTGGTGGCAGCCACTGCCGAGGAAGAAATTTCCGGCAGAAACGGCATTGAGCTGGTGTACCCGGAGCTGGGTGAGCTGGAGTTTGCCATTGTGGGTGAACCTACTCAGATGCACCTGGCCGTTGCCGAAAAAGGTTTGATGGTGTTGGATTGCATAGCTCACGGACAAGGTGGTCATGCTGCTCGCGAGGAAGGCGTAAATGCTATCTACGAAGCCCTATCAGATATTGAGTGGTTCCGCACATTCCGTTTCCCGAAGGAGTCTAGCTTCTTAGGTCCTATCAAAATGAGTGTGACGGTAATTCAGGCAGGTTCTCAGCACAATGTAGTGCCGGACCAATGCAAATACACGGTAGACGTGCGCATGACCGATGCTTATCAGCCTGAAGAAGTGTTGAGCATCATCAGGGAGCATGTAAAAAGCGAGGTGACGCCACGCTCTACCCGCTTGCGCCCATCGTCCATTGACCAGAACCATCCAATTGTGCAATCGGGAGTTAAGCTGGGAAGGAACCTGTATGGCTCTCCTACTACCTCAGATCAGGCACTGTTGGATATTCCATCGCTAAAGATTGGTCCCGGAGACTCAGCGCGCTCGCATACCGCAGATGAGTACCTTTACCTTTCAGAATTAGAAGAGGGCATTGCCCTTTACATACAATTATTGACTCCTGTTATTACCGCTTAGCATGAAACTCTGGCAAAAAGAAACCTCCGTCGCGCAAAATGTAGAAAAGTTCACCGTGGGCAAAGACGCCGAGATGGACTTACAATTAGCTCCTTTTGATGTGCTGGGCTCCCTGGCACACACACGCATGCTGGAGAGCATCGGGTTGATGGAGTCAGAAGACTTAGCGGATGTGCAGCGTGAACTCAAAGAGATTTACAAAAGCATTGAACGCGGCGAGTTTACCATTGAGCCAGGTGTGGAAGACGTACACTCGCAGGTAGAGATGTTGCTCACTCGTCGGTTGGGCGAGGCTGGCAAAAAAATCCACAGCGGCCGTTCCCGCAACGACCAGGTGCTGGTAGACCTGAAACTGTTTATCCGTCATGAAATCCGGCAGACGGTGGAGGCCGTGCACACGCTGTTCACCACCTTACAGGAGCTCAGCGAAAAGAACAAGCATATTCTACTTCCAGGTTACACCCATTTGCAGGTAGCCATGCCTTCTTCGTTCGGGTTATGGTTTGGCGCTTATGCCGAGAGTTTGGTAGATGACTTGCAGATGTTGCAAGCGGCCTACAAAATCAGCAACAAAAATCCTCTAGGCTCGGCGGCTGGTTACGGAAGTTCCTTCCCTTTGAACCGCCAGATGACGACCGATTTACTGGGCTTCGAAGCGTTGAACTACAACGTGGTGTACGCCCAGATGGGTCGTGGCAAAACTGAGCGCAGCGTAAGCATGGGCTTGGCGTCTATTGCCAGCACGCTCGGCCGCATGGCCATGGACGTGTGCCTGTACATGAGCCAGAACTTCGCCTTCGTGACACTGCCTGGTGAACTGACCACCGGTTCCAGCATCATGCCACACAAGAAGAACCCTGACGTGTTTGAAATCATGCGTGGCAAATGCAACCGCCTGCAAGCGCTACCTACTGAGATTCAGATGCTCCTCGGCAACTTGCCGTCCGGTTATCACCGTGAGTTGCAGTTGCTCAAAGAAAGCTTCTTCCCCGCGTTCACTGAAATCAGGAACTGCCTGGAGATGATGACTTTCATGCTGCCGAACCTGAAGCTGAACGAAGACATTCTGAAAGATGAGAAATACAAATACCTCTTCAGCGTGGAAGTCGTGAATAACCAGGTGCTAAGCGGAGTGCCGTTCAGAGATGCGTACAAGAACGTGGGGGTAGCCATTGAAAAAGGCGAATTTGAAAGACCTGAAACCGTGAATCACACGCATGAGGGCAGCATTGGCAACTTGTGCACAACGGAGATAAAAGGCTTGATGGAGGAAGTCCTAAGCGGCTTCCAGTTTGAGAAAGTAGACAAAGCCATTGCTGAGCTGCTGGTGTAATCTACTTTTAGCATGTTTTGCTGAAAACAGCCTTAACACAAAAATGGCTCTCTGATTAAACCAGAGAGCCATTTTGTTGCTATTCTCCGCTGGCGCGAGCTTCCAGCTCGTGTCCGTACGCATTCCAAATACATTCTTTCAACCACTACAAAAAAATTGATTTTGTAGTGGTGACTCGAAATTCAAACACGTGTCCTCATTAAGAAATACAGAAATACAATCTGGAATGCGTGCGGACACGAGCGGGACGCTCGCGCCAGCGTAGGACAGATTTCGTTTTAAATGCTTTTTATGAACACAGGCCTGATACGCATCAGGGTCTGGCTAGCAGTCCGCCTGCTCTTGCACGGAACAAAGTCATGCCCACTAAATACCCCAACACACTTCCGGCTAATCCATACCACAGAGGCTCCACTTCGGTGCCTGAGATACGGCAGAAAAACCACACTCCCATTCCAAAAGCCATAGACAATATTGCTGCTACCGCTGATGTCTTCTTTAGGTAAATACCCGCCACCAATGGCACCAACAAACTTACCAGACTCAAAGCTGAAGATTCACTTACCAGTTCATGAATATTGTTACGGGACAAGGCAAAACCCAGGGAAATTACCGCTACTACCAGCACGCTTCCACGGGACAAGGCGAGTAGCTTTTTATCAGTGATGTCTTTGAAAAAGGGCCGAATTAAATTCTCACTTAAGATAGAAGCAGGAGCCAGAACAGCGCCACTGGCAGTACTAATGATAGCTGAGATCAAGGCGCCAAAAAACAATACTTTGATGAACATTGGGCTGTAACCTAAGATTAAGCCGGGCACCAGCATCTGGGCATCTTGGGAGGCCAATTCTGGATGGAGAACTTTGGCGTAAATGGCCAGAACCAAGGGCAGTAAAGCAATAGTGACGTACAACAAGGCAGCCAACAAAGAGGCGCTTACTGCCACCTTTTCCGACTTAGACGACATCACGCGTTGAAAGACATCCTGCTGCGGTATAGAACCCAGCCCGATGGTCATCCAAAGTGCCAGGTAGTTGAGCCACCCGGAGAAGGAGGCTCCGGCTTTGGGTGTAATCCGGAAGAAATCTGCGGGCAAAGTGGCGGTAACTTCCGCAATGGGCTTTTCGCGCATCACCCACCAAGTGACAACAAGCAAGCCCAGAATGATCATGATAGTCTGCAGGTAATCGGTTACGCTTACACTCCACATTCCGCCAAAATACGTGTACAGCACCACCAGAAAACTCCCGATCAGAATGCCTTGTACCAGCGTGGTACCCAGTAGCAGGTTGAAGGCAATTCCTAGGGCCACCATCTGGGCGGCTACCCAGCCAAAATAGGAAATCACGAGACAGAAGGAGGCAATGATTTCAGTGGTGCGGCCAAACTTGACCCGGTAAAAATCACCGAAGGTGAGCAGGTTCATACGGTACAGTTTCCGGGCGAAGAATAGTCCCACCAGCACCAGGCACAGGGCTGCCCCTAACGGATCTTCCACCATACCAATCAAGCCGTCTTCTGCCACTTCGGCGGAGGCACCCAAAATGGTCTCAGAACCAAACCAGGTGGCAAATACCACCGCCGTGGCCATGGGCAAGGGCAACGCTCTGCCAGCCAGCATAAAGTCTGCTGTGTTGTGTACGCGGCGTGCTGCCCAAAGGCCTATTGCTACATTCAGAACTAAGTACAGCAGAACAAAAAAGACGAGCATAGAAAGGGCACTGCCATTTAGGCCTTATTTCTGGAAAACATATTGAAATCTAGAAAGCAATATAAGGGATTTCAAGTTTTTCAATTCTAGATGGTTTTTTCAGTGAAAGAAGGTATAGCCTTTTGGTTTTGTAACTCCAAAATTTAAACCTGCATATACTCTATATAATATCTTAGAAATTAATAACTTACCTGTAATACAAAGTATATTAAAAATTTAATATTATTTAAAAACATCTTCCCCTATATGATACCTCCCCCATCACTTAAACAGGCAAAAACCTTACTTCTGCCCTCACTCTTATTTATTTTGATTTCATTCTCCTCTCAGGCTTCACATATCCGTGCTGGTGAAATATATTATAAAAGCGACACTACGGCTGCCCGTAATCCTCTGAGGTTTTTTATCACTTTGGTTACGTACAGTGTAGTCCCTCCCCCCTTTGAAGATATAGAGGCAACTATGCACTTTGGAGACTGTACCAAACAGACAGTAGCCCGAGAATCAAGAACAATAATAGGAGCTTCACAACTGGGCACCTTCGTTAACATCTATCAGTTTGAGCACACGTATTCTGGGCCGGGTACTTATAAAATCACTTATGTTGGATCTAGCCGAAACGCCGGTACTGTCAATACCTCCAACACGGCACAACAAACATTCTTTTTGCAGAGCACCTTGGTGGCAGATCCTTTTTTAGGGATAAACCGCTCCCCGATTCTGAAAGGTCTTCCAGATGATATTGCCTTCCGCAATCAAACCTTCATACACAATCATGCTGGCTTTGATGCTGATGGTGATAGCCTCTCTTATAAGTTAGTGACACCTCTAACAAGCAGTGGCGAAAATGCCTGCGGCAACCCTGTGGGAACGAACTCGCCCGGACATAGGGGATTGGAGAACTTCTTGGGCACAGTTGATTCTGGAAACCCAGCAGGATACAACCTGAACAGAAACACCGGTCAACTAATCTGGAATACTCCAGGAGTTCTAGGGGAATTTGTAGTTGCTATGGTAGTGGAAGAATGGCGCGGAGGCAGGCTAATTGGTCAGGTAATGCGAGACAGGCAACTGATTGTGCGTGAAGCCCCAATTGTGACCGGAATCTCTGAAGAGTGGCAACAGCAGGTTTCCACCTTCCCTAACCCGGCTACATCTACGTTGACGCTGAAAGTACCTGCTTCTGTACAGCTTCTGGAAACTAAGGTGTATAATTCGGTGGGAATATCATTCCCACTGCCTGTTCCTGTAAAATCTAAGGACGGATGGGTCTTCAACGTGGTAGGTTTGCCGGAAGGCTTTTATCTCCTGCACCTCAAAACCTCACAGGGAAAGATGATCCAAAAGTTACTTGTGAAACGGTGAGCTTTTCTGGCCTTATTTCCTGAAAACAGGCCAAAAGCAGTATTCTCAAACCCCCAAGCCAATGCCGCATTAGAATGGACTTAGTGAAAAACAACTCACTTCTAGAAAAAGGCAAACAGAAAGGGAGCGGACTTTAACAGCCTGCTCCCTTTCTTTTACAGATAAGTACGCTTAGTTGAAATCTGCGGCAGTTACGCCCTCATTCACCTTCACGGCTTTGACTTTCATTTCCATCACCTGCTGCTGTCCGCCGGCAGAGATAGTAACCGTTTGGGTATGCGGGAACAGAATGGCACCCACTTTCTTGTAGTCTCCAACTTCAACTGTGTTATTGATGGTCATGTTATTGGAAGTAGTTGCCTCCTCGGTTTTCACCAGAAGCTTGCTGGCTACGTCATAAAACTCGGTCTTTGATTTACCCGTTGGTTGGGTGATCATCACTTTGTACGCATCAGAACCATTCACTTTTTCCACACCCTTCACCTCAGCTTTAAACGCCGGGTTGTTTAGGTAATCAAATTGTTCAAATAAACTGGAAACAGCGTTTTTCTCTTTGATCTCTTCTGGGGTCAAAGGTTTTTTCTGGCCCATTTGCTCCTGGTAACCGGCAGTTCCGTTGAATCGGGTTTTCATAACCTGATTACCACCCATTGACATGGTCATGGCTTCCAGATTAGGGCTCATTTTTTTAAATTCCACCTCCAGGTTAGCGCCTTGCATTTGCATGCTCATGGCCGAAGAAATAGATTTCACTTTTTTCAGTTCCTCTACTCCGCCCAGGGCTTTCAGATAATTGCTGAACACATCAGCGGCTTTTACATTGGTGGTGGTGGAAGAAGAGGCTCCAGCCGTTACAGGGTTGGCATACACGTCATACTGCTTTACCGGGATGTTCAACCTTTTGAGGCCGTCCATCATCTGAGAGGCATTGCCTACTACTACCACACGGGCATTGCCGCTGTTGAAGTATTTCTGCGCCACGCGTTGGATGTCATCCTTGGTCACCGCATTCACTTTCTGCAGATACGTGCGGTAGAAATCTTTAGGCAGGTCATTGATGAGAATGTTACGGGCGAAGGCGGCAGTGCGGGCTTTGTTTTCCAGGCCCAACGCAAACGATCCGTTGTACAAGGCTTTCGCGTTGGCCAGTTCTTCATCGGACACCTTCTGGGTACGCAGGCCGTTGATCTCGTTCATAAACTCCACAATGGCACTGTCTGTTTTAGCGGTCCTTACCGAAGCCGAGGCCGAAAACGTGTTCTGGAAACGCCCGGCCCCAATGCCTGAATAGGCACCGTACGTGAAGCCGTGTTTCTCGCGCAGGTTATTGAACAAGCGGCCAGAGCTCCCACCGCCCAAAATCTGATTTGCCAGCAACACCGGAAAGTAATCTGGATGGTTCATCTTGAGGTCCACCAGGTTGGTCACCGTGATCTCTGACTGCACCGCATTGGACATGTCTACCAGGTTGATCTCGGTTTTAGCTGGGTTTGGCACAGCAGCCAAAGCAGGCAAAGTCAGCTTGGGTCCTTTCAGGTCGCCTAATACTTCTTCGGCCAGTTTCTTTGCGTCATTTGGTTTAATGTCGCCAATAATGGTCAGGTAGCCGCGGGAAGGAGTAATGTATTTGGCATATGCTTCCTTCACATCTGCCAGAGTTAAGCCTTTGATAGACTCCTCGGTCACAAACTCGCCGCTGGGATGGTTCTTGCCAAACGTCAGGGCGCTAACCACCCGCCCCGAGATTGCTTTTACATTCTTTTCATTGCTCTTCAACCCCGTTAACGTCTGCGACTTCAGCTTGTCAAAAGACTCTTGGGTAAAAGCGGGGTTCTTCAGCCCTTTTCCCATCAACGCAAACGCCTGGGGAAAATAGCGGGTCAGAGCTGCCGCGCTGCCGCCTGCAGCGGATAACCCCACATCGGCCCCCATTCTGTCTACGGCTTCGTCAAACTGAGCCTTGGTCATGTCTTTGGTGCCCTCGTTGAGCATCTGACCCATGAGGGTGACCACACCGGCCTTTTTGCCTTCAGTGATAGGGCCTGCATCTATGAAATAAGAGGCCGACACCCGGGGCAGTTTATGGTCTTCCACTACCAGCACCGTAATGCCGTTTTTCAACTTAAAGGTAGTGGGGTCTTGCAGCGTAATGACCGGAGCCGGACCTGCGGCCGGTTTCTTTGATCTGTCTATGGTTACCTGCGCCTCAGCGTTGAACAGCAACAGGGCACTGGCAGCAAGGAATATATATTTCTTCATGGTGGTTTCTTCTTTTGGCTACGCCGAGGTTCACATACGTCGCCTCAACCCAGCGATCTCTTCTGAAAAATTAATTAGCCGTTTTAGCCTGTGCCGGTAAGTAATACAACACTACCCGTGAGTTAGGCTGCAGGTATTTCCTGGCCGCTGCCTGAATGTCCTGGCGCGATATGCCTCTGATTTTGTCCAATTCCTGGTTGATGTTGTTGGTGTTCTTGTTATGGAAAGTGTACCCGCTGGCCAGGTTCTCGGCCACGCCCAGCATGGTAGAGTTAGCGGTCACGTAGTTGTTTTCAAACTGGTTCTGGATCTTTTTGTAATCCTCTTCAGAGATCAGGTTGTTTTGCAGATTGGCTACCTCAGCATCAATGTCTTTCAATAAGTCCGGCAGAGGCGTATTGTTGTTAGGCAGGGCATAGGTGATATACGCGCCGTAATCTTCCAGCGCGAAGTTGAAGGCCCCTACCTGCAAGGCGCTTTTCTTCTCGTCCACCATTTTCTTGTATAGTTTAGAACTGGCGCCACCAGACAAGATGGAAGAAATCATCTCCATGGTTTTGGAATCCTTCTCGCTCATGCCCGGCACCCGGTACGCCGACATAATAGCTGGAATCTGGATGTTGGCATCATACGCGGTGTCCACAATCATTTTGGTGATAGGAGCTTCCACCACTTTCTGGTAGTTTACCGGCGCTCCTTTAGGTACAGGGCCGAAATAGGCATTTACCAGTTCCTTGGTTTGGGCGATGTCAATGTCACCGGCAATGGAAAGCACCGCGTTGTTAGGCACGTAGTATTTCTTGAAGAAAGCCTGAAACTCTTCTAGTTTAGCGGCATCCAGATCAGCCATAGACCCGATGGGTTGCCAAGTGTACGGGTGCTTGGTGAACAGGCGCTTGAAGATCTCATTTGTGAAATTACCGTACGGGCTGTTGTCAATCCGCATGCGTTTCTCTTCTTTCACCACCTCGTTCTGCGTCTTTACGCCCACCTCATTGATGACCGGGTGCAGCATTCTTTCGCTCTCAAGCCACAAACCTAATTTCAGTTGGTTGCTGGGGAACACTTCGTAATAAAAGGTGCGGTCATGCGAGGTGTTGGCATTGTTCTGGCCCCCGTTGCTGGACACCAGTTTCATGAACTCGCCACGTTTGATATTTTGCGAACCCTCAAAAAGCAAGTGCTCAAAGAAGTGCGCAAAGCCAGAACGGCCCACTTGTTCGTTTTTAGAGCCCACGTGGTACATCACAGACACCGCTACCACCGGGGCAGATTTGTCCTGGTGCAGGATCACGTGTAAACCGTTGGGTAAGTCATACTCGGTGAACTCTACTTTTTGCGCCTGGGCAGTTGTAGAGGAGAGCATGGCCGCTGCCGCTGCAACGAGAAAATGCTTCTTTGAAAACATACTGGTTTTAGGTTTGTGAAAAGTCATGAAAGGGTTTTTGTGCTGTTTTTAGAACGATGCTGAATCAGATTTCTTAGATGAAAGATGAGGTAGCTATTTTATAGATATCAGAATAGGTCCAGCATTTCTGAGCTGAAGGGAAACCGGAAAAAAGGACGTTCCACGAGTAAACTCTTCAACTCACTGATTAGTAGACGAACCTGCCCTTTTATTACAACAAAAAGACGGTACAGCTATTTTTATTTCTAGAAATCTTCTTACCTGCTTAAGGAGTACGCTTCAGGGCTTTTTTCTGAAAAGGAGCCTTAAATCCTGCCCTTCCGGATAAAACTGCGACAACTCCCGCCTTCTGTCCTATCCATAAACTAGTGGGCTACGTACCTTTGTTAAGAGAAAACGAACGAAAGCTATGTTAGGAAAAGGCTCTAAACTGTACAGCATCTGCAAGCTGAAATGCCCCCGGTGCCAGGAAGGAAATTTGTTTGAGAACAACAGCCTGCTGAGTTACAGTAAAATGTCTAAAATGCTGGACCATTGCCCGGTGTGCCACCAGATGTATGAACCGGAACCGGGGTACTATTACGGGGCCATGTTTGTGAGCTACGGCCTTACCGCCGGACCAACCCTGGCCATTGTGGGTTTGATGATGCTGTTCTCTGAGGAAATCACCCTCTGGATGTTCATGGCTGCTCTAATTCTTTCGCTGCTTTTGTTCATGCCTGCGCTTTTCAAACTTTCCCGCGCTATCTGGATTAACATCTTCATCAGCTATAATCCGTTGGCCGCACAGGATCCGCAAGCCAAAGGGCATTAGACTGTTTTTAGCGCTAATTTTCGCAAATTGGGGCAAAACCGGCAGACCGCTGGTTGCTTGCCTTATGCCCGAAAAGCTTCCTGTTTACCGTATTCCTGATTTTACTCCGGCCAAGGCCCTTTCCCGCGGCATCCACGTAGCCGATCTACAGGCGCACCGGCAGAAGCACGCCTTTGTGCAGGCCCCGCACAAACATGATTTCTATCTTTTGTTGGTAGTCAGAAACGGGCAGGGCACCCACACCATTGATTTCACTCTCTATGACGTGAAGCCCGGAAGTGTTTTCTTCCTCACGCCCGGGCAAGTACACGCCTGGGACCTTTCTCCCGAGACGGAAGGCACCCTGCTGTTTTTCACTCCCGAGTTTTACCGCGGAAACCGCGAAGCCGACGCATTACGGCAGTTCCCCTTTTTCCAAACCTGGCAGCACCCGCCGGTATTCAATGTTCAGCCAAATTCCCTTTCTCCGGTAGAACAGCTCCTGCACCAAATGCAACAGGAATACTCTAGGGCTGCTCCTTTTCAGATTGATGCCTTGCGCGCTTACCTGGAATTGCTGCTCATTCAACTGGCCCGGCTTTATCCTAAAACCACGGTGGCGTCGGAAGAAAACATCTGGCCTTTTCAGTTGTACCAACTGGAAACTTTGGTGGAGAACCATTACCTGGAGCACCTGCCCACCAGTTTCTACGCCCATGCCCTGCACCTTTCGCCCAAGTACCTGAACGAACTCTGCAAACAGAACCTGGGCAAAACCACCACTGACCTGCTGCAGGAACGCTTGATCCTGGAAGCCAAACGACTGCTCACCCACTCGCCGCACCTCAATATTGCGCAGGTGGCGCAGGCCCTCGGCTTTGAGGACAATTCTTATTTCGGCCGGTTTTTCAAAAAACAGGCCGAAATCACCCCGGAACAATTTCGGCAGAAAAGATAAATACGGAATCTACTTCATAGAGAGCCTTTTACCACAACCTAATCTCAGGAGGCAGGTTTAAAGACAGAAAATCTTTATTACCTGTTATGATGCGTTGCTTTCTGTTCTGGTCTTTTCTCCTGCCTCTTACCTGTTTTTCTGTTCCTGTTTCTGCCCAGGACCTTACCGGACCCAAAGGCGAAACCTTTACCGTGCGGGTAGTCAAAGACAAACTCAGCGATCCCTGGGAAGTCACCTACGGCCCTGACAACCACCTCTGGATTACCGAAGCCAAAGGCTACAAGGTAAGCCGTCTGAACCCAACTACCGGCGCGCAGACTGTTTTACTGGACCTTACCTCCGCCCGGAAATTCCCGCGCTATGACAAAGTTTCTGACTCGGTGGACGGCGGAAAGCCCTGGCCGCAAGGCGGATTGATGGGAATGTCTTTGCACCCACAGCTCCTCTCGGGCAAGCCGTATGTGTACCTGGCGTATGCCTATGATTTTGCCGGCGCCGGGAAAAAGGGCGAAGGCTGCGATCCTAACTTTGGGGGCTGCCATTTCATGATGAGGCTGGTGCGGTATACCTATGATGCAAAGGCGCAGAAACTCTCCAATCCTATGGTGCTCTGCGACAGCATTCCGGGCAGCAACGATCACAACTCAGGTCGCTTGTTGATTGCTCCGGTGCAAGGCAAAAACTACCTGTTCAACACCGTTGGCGATATGGGTGCCGGTCAGTTCAAGAACGTAGGCCGGACCAACCGCGCTCAACTCACCAGCAGCTATGAAGGAAAAGTACTTCGGTTCAACCTGGAGCCCGACACCGATAAAAACCAGTATGACCGCTGGATCCCGAACGACAACCCGTTCACTTCAGCCCAGAAACAAAATGCCGTCTGGAGCACCGGTCACCGCAATGCCCAAGGTCTGGCCTATGCTGTGATTGGCGGTACCGGAAGAATCTACACGAGCGAACACGGCCCTTATTCCGATGACGAGATCAACGTAATTGAAAAAGGCAAGAACTTCGGGCATCCGCTCGTCATCGGGTACAATGACGGCAACTACAACGGGCTGGCCGCGGGCGTAAGCAACCATACCCAAATCCCTGGCGAGTGGCACACCACCTACCCTACCATCAAAAGCGAGAAAGACAACGCCGCCGCTATAGGGGCGCAGACGTACCGCGACCCTATTTACAGCTTCAACCCAAATTCTAACGCTTTTCTGACCAAAACCCTAACACAGGTGAGAAGCGGTGAAAACAACTCTCCCGAATGGCCGTCTGAAGCGCCAAGCAGCATTGCCGTATACACCGCCTCAGGCATACCCGGCTGGCAAAACTCCCTGCTCATCCCTACGCTTAAAACCGGTAAACTGATCAGGCTGCAACTGAACGCCGCAGGCACAGATGTGACCGGTGACACCCTCACGTATTTTAAGTCAAAAATCCGTTACCGTGACCTGGCCATTTCACCAGATGGTAAAAAGCTGTACCTGGCCGTAGACAGTTCCACGGTGACCTCTGGCCCCTCGGGTGAGGACCCGAAAGGCAGCCATTACCGGGGTTCTATTCTGGAGTTCACCTACGTGAAAGGCGGCACTGCTTTGAAGAATACTTCGGGCGGGAAAACAGGAGGGAAAACTCAGACTGATTCAAAGGCGGCAGCCCAAGTGGCTGATAAAAGACGGAAAGAGTAGTTCAATTCTGTTCTTTGCTTTTAGCCTGCTTTTTAGAAAATCCAATCAAAGCAGGTGATAGTAAGCAGGTACTCTTATCGACATGCACTTCTTCCTTTTTTGTCATCCTGAAAGGATCTTGTGGGCCAACAGTAGTAGCGTTTATGCAAAGCCTGTTTAGTTCGGCCACAAGATCTTTCTAAAATGACAAACGAGGGGAATTGGCTTATTTTGCTTTGAATTTTTGCTTGCCCGTAAGCAGATGGGAGAACACCACAATACCCTGAGGCCAGACTGTATAACAGATTTTGAAACCTTGCCGGTTTATTCTTCTTAACGGAGACATGCCCCTACCCACGCCAATGACTGGCAAAAACCATAACCAGGTAAAACACCCCAGAACAATGGCTACTACCAGCAAGATCAACAGCAGCGTGGTGCTTATGAAGTGCAAAACTCGGCTATTGGTATGCTAGTACTCTGAGAGGCAAAATGGATAAACTCTTTGAAGAAAGCATTACGATTTGGCTGAGGCAGGACACAAATCAATTAGACCCCACAAGGTGATACTATCATAAAGGAAAGGTGCTAATGTGCTTTCCTTTGGCTAATTCTATATGATCATAAATAATACAGCGTACCTGATCATACTAGGCATATTTTTAAGAATACAGGTAACAAACAGACTTTACTTTTAATTATCTTGTGCGGGTAAAATCATAATTTTTTTACTTTTACCCTATGAAGCACCTCTACTTTTGCATTTTATTTCTTCTTTTAAGCATTCCAACTTTAGCACAAAAAGATAAGATCCCAAATTCTAAAATCTACATTTCAGTTGAGGAAATGCCAGAATTTCCCGGTGGATTTGACTCATTATCCTATTACATCAAATCGAATTTTGGAACACCTAGATATCAATATACTGAGGACTCCTTAGCCACTTTAAATATTAGCTTTGTAGTAGATTACATTGGCTTTGTACAGGATGTAGAGGTATTAAGCAGAGTACATCCCTTAGTAGATGAAAATGCAGTAAACCTCATAAAAGGTATGCCCCAATGGAAACCCGGCAAACAGGATGGTGCAACCGTAAATGTTAAGTATACTATTCCTATCCGCGTACCTGCACCCAAGCCTGTGCCTAGCTTTTTACGTGACAAATTGCCCTTTGGCAACTATACTTATGATAAAGAGGCCTATGAAACCGGTGTTTTCTTAGACATTGAAAAACGACCACAATTTCTTAAAGGAGATAAATCTTTCCGGGCCTATGTCAAACAAAACTACCAGGTGCCAAAAGAAGCAGCCAAACAAAAGATTGATGGCACAGCTAAACTTTCCTTTATCGTTTCCCCTGCAGGCCAAATAACCAAAATCAAAGCTCTTTCAGAACTAGGCCATGGCATCGAACAAAACTTAATAGAAGTATTAGAAAAGATGCCTAAATGGCAACCAGGGTCCTACAAGGGGCAACCTCAGAAAGTAAAAAGAACAGTAGAGTTTTTGGTTGTAAAAGGGAAAGCATCTTTTAAGGAGTTTGTTCCTTCAGAATATAACTTCTAGAACTTTGAATAAAATTTCAATTCAGGTGATGACCTGTTTATCCTAGCTAAAAAAGAAATGAGGGTTATCTGCTTTGCAGATACCCTCATTTCTTTTTATATGAAGTAAAAGAGTATTTCTATTATCCTTTAAATCCCCTTCGCCCTCTTCCGCTCTGCAAAATATGAAGCCACTTCATCCCGGCTTTTCGTATTGAACGTCATCTCTGCGGTTAAGCCGCCTTTGCGGCCCACAAGTACGCCGTAGCGCATGTCATCGTAGCCGCGCATGCTGTGGGCATCTGGGTTAATGCTGAGGAGGACGTTCTGGCTTAGGGCGTATTCTACCCAGCGCCATTCTAAGTCTAAGCGCCGAGGGTTTGCGTTGATTTCAATAATCACCTGGTTTGCAGCACAGGCGTCAATCACGGTCTTGTGGTCAATAGGATATCCCTCACGGCGGAGCAGCAAACGCCCGGTGGGGTGACCCAAGATGGTGGTGTAGGGATTCTGGATGGCTTTCACCAAACGATCTGTGGCCTTCACGATGTCCATTTTCAGGTTGCTGTGGATGGAGGCCACAATGAAATCAAAGGAAGCCAGCACGTCGTTGTCATAGTCTAGTGAACCATCAGTCAGGATATCAGACTCAATGCCTTTGAAGATGCGGAACGGACCTAGTTCCTGGTTCAGGCGGTCAATCTCTTTTTGCTGTTCGCGTACCCGGAACTCTTGCAGTCCGTTGGCATAGAAGGCAGACTTGGAGTGGTCGCACATGCCCAGGTACTCAAAGCCCAGTTGCTGGCAATGCACCGCCATTTGCTCTAGCGTGTGGGCGCCGTCTGAGTAGGTGCTGTGGTTGTGCAGGATGCCTTTCAGGTCTCCATCAGTAAGCAAGGTAGGCAGTTTGTTTTCGCGGGCCATTTCCAGAACCCGGGCACTTTCCCGCAACTCTGGTGCGATGTACGGCAACTGTACCCGCTGGAAAATTTCTTCTTCTGAAGCGGCAGGTTCACCGTAGGCTTCGGCCATGAGCGTATCACCGGCCTCGTTCACCGGCTGCGTTAACCAGGCAGAATTCGCCGAGTACAACAGGGTCTGGTTGGCGAACCGGCGCTCCGGCACCAACCGCACCTCCAACTTCAGGCCGGAAGTGTCTACCAGTCCACGCCACACAAACGGTCCTGAAACTGTTTCCTGCGGCGACACTCCCGGCAGTTCGGCCAGGAAGGAGGGCCAGTTAGCCTCATTGTTCAGGCTTAATAGGAACTGCAAGGTTTCCACGGTCTCTAAGTTGCGGCGGATCTCCCCTACAACTTCGGCGGCTACCGTTTCAGGCCTGTTTTTCAGGAAAGAAAGTAATTCCAGCGCCAGGGTCTCCGCCTCCGCCCAGAGCACCTTTCCTTTATTAGACTCGGTGTACTGCAGCCCCTGCAGAATGGTCTCCTGGGTTTTCGCCCCGAAGCCTTTCAGCTTAGACACCTCGTTTTTCTCGCAGGCCTCGCGCAGTCCTCCAATAGTATCTACCCCCAGGTCTTTCCAGATGGTTTTGATCTTCTTAGGACCAATGCCTTTGATGTTGAGCATCTGCACCACGCCTTCGGGGGTGGTTTCCAGGAGGCGGTTCAGGTCAGCGTGGCTGCCGGTCTGAATGGCTTCCATGATCTTGCCGGCCATGCCTTTGCCAATACCGTCCAGTTTCTCTAGCTGGGCTTGGCTCATCTGGTGGATGGGCGATTCTATGCGCTCCATTACCATAACGGCGCTGGTAAAGGATCTTATTTTAAACGGGTTCTCGTCGTGCAGCTCCATCAAAGAAGCCGTGAGCCGGAACATACGGATGAGTTCTTTATTCTCCACAGGTAAGGATACTGAAAAGGGGTTTAGACAAAGATACGGAACTGAGTCCTGAGTTCTGAATCTGGCCCCCTGAGTCAATTGTAGAGTTCTGGTTTATAAAGAAGAAGCGACAGATTGGGTAAAGGTTGAAGAATACCTTTCCATTTTTAGGCCTGTTTTATAAAAATTGCCCTAAAACAAAACTAACTCAGGTCTACAGAATCAGAACTCAGGACTCTTTTTTAGTATATTGTGCCAGGATTGTCGTTGGCAAATAGCCCGGCGAACCCTCTACCGTATGAAAAACCTCTATTTGCTGAGTTTGCTGGCTTTGATCCTGATGGCTGCCAAGTGCGGGGCCGGACCTGAGTTACCGGCTTCGGTGTACGGGCTGACCTGGCTTAATTCCTATGAAGAAGACTCAGTGGATGTGAAGACATACCGGCCCAATACCTTTGATTTTCCCCCTTCGCGCGGACGCACCGGGTTTATGATTCAGGAAGACGGCACGTTTCTGCGGTACGGCATTGCCCCAGCCGATGGCCTGGAAGAACAGCCCGGCAAGTGGGAAGCCAAGGGCAAGAACCGCTTGTTCATTACCTATGACAACCCAAAACACAAGCCGGAAGAACTGGAGATTGTCTCAGTCTCTGCCGAAGTGATCAAAATACGGCGCAAACCAAACCAAGAATAGATACCTTTTACCTTTTATGTATGGCAAGTGCTTTCCTTTAAACAGGCAGTTACTTGTTTTTTAGCTTACCTATGAACTACTGGCTCGTTAAAACTGAACCTGAAAAATACGCCTGGTCTGACCTGCAACGCGATAAACAAACCACCTGGGACGGAGTCCGGAACTTCCAAGCCCGTAACAACCTCCAGAAAATGCAGGTCAATGACCTGGTGCTGTACTACCACAGCGTTTCTGAGAAATCCATTGTAGGGGTGGCCAAAGTAAGTCGCGAGGCTTTCCAGGACCCTACCACCGAGGAGACCCAATGGGTGGCAGTAACCCTGGTGCCGGAGCAAGCGTTTGCTACACCAGTGACTTTAGATCAGATCAAAAAAGAAGAGCGGCTGCAGAACATTGCGCTGCTTCGGCAATCGCGGCTGTCAGTAATGCCGTTAACACCGGAAGAATTTGATATTCTGCTCAGTATGGGCCAATAAGAGGCAAGAAAACCACCGGCAGAACGTTGGCGTTTTTACTGGGTTACCTGTAATTTCTTAAAAGCACCTTATGTTGCCACTCACCAAAAGCACCCATTGGCGGTACCTGTTTCTCCTGCTTTGCTGGGGCTGGGTTTTCATGGCCCAAGCCCAAAAACGAAAAGAAAAAGACAAGGAGAAACCGGCACCGCCTGCCCAAACCTACCGGGTAGAATTGGAAAGCAGCTCTTTTGATGATGAACATTTTGTGCATGCCCTGCCAGACAGCAGTATATTGGTGATTTCCACCAAACGCAACAGCTGGTTTGGCAAGAATGACTTCACGCTTACCAAATACAACAAAGAGCTGAAGTCTGTCTGGCAAACCAAACATGAGCATAAGGCAAACCACGACTTGCTTTTTGTGGCCGCTGAGCGCAAAAAGGTCTACCTGCTGTTTTCTACGCTCACCAACAAGAAACTACTGCTGTACCAGGTGAACAACGCCACTGGTACCGCCACTTTCAGCGAGCACACCCTGCCCTCTTCCTATATTACCATTAAAGAAATGGCTGCCTTAGACGGACAGGTGTTTTTGAATGGCTTGGACCGGAACAACCTCAACATGCTGCACCTGGACCCCAGCAAAGAAGAGATTGAGCTTCTGCCCGCTGTGTTTGGCATGGAAGAAGACTTGGGCGAGTTCAGGGTAGACACGCTTACCAAGGCAGTTGAATTTGTGGTGGCAGAATCTAATGGGTGGCGCTCAAGGGTGCAAACCAAACGCATGAACTCCAAGGGAGAGGTGATTGGCACCTATTTCATTCAACCCGAGATGGAGTACCGCAATGACAATACTTTGCAGGGCGCCCGCCTTACCCCGGGTGATACGTTAAGCAAAACCCTGCTGGGCACCTACGGCTACCGCACTTCGGTTTTCTCTAAAGGTTTGTTCACCAGCAGCCTGGGCGGAGACATCAAGTACTACGATTTCAGCAAGCTGGACCACTTCTTTGAATACCTTTCGCCGCGCGCGGAACGGCGCATGAAAGAGAAGTTTGCCCGGCAGGAAGCCAGGGGAAAGCCCCTGGTGTTGCGCTACCGTTTGTTGCTGCACCCAGTTATGCCGCACCCGCAGGGGTATGCCATTGTAGGAGAAATCTACTACCCGCAGTACAGAAACGGCGGTATCAACCCGTACACTGACATTACCGGCAGGTACCCAGATATCAGGCAAAGCGTCAGGAGGCAATTTGACGGTTACCGGTTCACCCATGCCATTGTCTGCGTCTTTGACCGGGAAGGAAACCTGCTCTGGGACAACTCTTACAAGCTTCAGAACGAAACGTACCAGAACCTTGCCCCAACAGTAGAAGCGGGCGTTTCGCCGGAAGGCAATATCACGCTGGTGTACCCAGACGAGGAAGAAATCTGGTACAAGACCTTAAAACCTAAAACTTCCCTCTCCAACGAAGAAAAAGTAGAGGTACGCCTGCAGGATGAGTCTGAGAAACTGTTCGCCAGCAATGACGAAGGCATCATACACTGGTACGGAAGCAATTTTGTTGCCTTCGGGTTCCAACGCATTAAACCTGCCCACGGCGAGGCCCGCACCGTCTTTTACCTCCAGAACATGGCGTTTTAGAAGTTTCCAACTGAGTTGATTTTTGAACCAGAACCTCAACAATCTTAGAACTTATTCCTGCTTTTTTTCAAAACAGGTAAAGGAAATTGCCTGTTACCAAAGCTTACTTGTATGTTAAGGGACAACATACTTTACATGAGTTTTTTGCTATATTGAGGCATTCCCTACTCCCAATCATATGCAGCGCTTCAGGTATCTTAGTTCTCTATTGTTGTACATCGTAGCCCTGTTCTGCTGTGCTTTAAATGCCGCTGCACGTCAGAAATACAAGAATAGAGAGAAACCTGCTCCACCTGATCAGACATACCGGTCAGAACTGAAGAGCAATTCCTTTGACAATGAACATTACGTTCAGGCGCTGCCAGACAGTGCCCTGCTGCTGGTATCCATGAAACGTAATGCCTGGTTTGGCAAAAACGATTTCGTGCTCACCAAATATGACCGCCAGCTTAAAAGAGTCTGGGAAACCAAGTATGAGCATTTGCCTAACACCGGTTTATTATTCATTTCTGCGGAGCGGGGTAGAATTTACCTTTTGTTTTCTACCCTTACCAGCCAGAAACTCCTCCTCTACCAGGTGAATGCGAAGACAGGAATGGCAACGGCCAGTGAACACACCTTGCCGTCTTCCAATCTCCTTTTCAAGGAAATGACCGCTTTAGATGGGCAGGTATTTTTGAGCGCAGTGGATAGGTTTACCTTGAATATGTTGCACTTGAATCCGCTGCAGGAGGAAGTAAAACTGTTGCCTGCTGTTTTGGGCATGGAGAAAGATTTGGGAGAATTCAGGGTGGACACCCTTTCCAGAGCAGTGGAATTTGTGGTAGCAGAAACAAACGGGCAACGCTCACGGGTTCAGGTGAAACGCATGAACACGAAGGGCGACGTAACAGGCACTTACTTTATACAGCCTGACCTTAACACTCGCACCAACAACACGCTGCAACCTGCCCGCCTCACTCCTGGTGACACGCTGAACAAGTTTTTGGTGGGCACCTATGGGTACCGCACTGACAAATACGCCAATGGGTTGTTTATCAGCACGCTGGCCGGGCAGATTGCGTACTATGACCTGTACAAACTTAGTCACTTCTTTGAATACCTGTCTCCGCGCGGAAAGCGCCGTATGAAAGCCAAGCTAGCCCGCAAAGAAGAGAAGGAGCGCGCCTTGATTCTGGAGCAACAAGTATTGCTGCACCCCATCATGCCGCACCCACAGGGCTTTGCCTTGGTAGGAGAAGTGTACTATCCGCATTATACCACGCTCACCAAAGATGAATTCAGAAAAGAAAACGGGCGTTTACCTCATTACAATGACAAACGAATCAGGTTTGACGGCTACCAGTTCACCCACGCCATTGCCTGCGTGTTTGACCATGAAGGCAATCTGCTGTGGGATAACACGTACAAACTCCGCAACCAAACATATCCGGCTTTGGACCCTACTCTCAAAGCAGGTGTTTCTTCAGCGGGCAATATCACCTTGGTTTACCAGGAGAAGGATTACGTCTGGCATAAAACCCTAAAGCCAAATGCCTCTTTCACAAACAAAGAAAGAGTGCTGGTACGGCTACAGGACAAAACCGAAAAGAGGATTACTAGCACCAATGAACAAATAATACATTGGTACGGAAGCAATTTTGTTGCCTTCGGGTTCCAGCGCATTAAACCTGCCCATGGAGAGGCCCGCACCGTATTTTACCTCCAGAACATGGCGTTTTAACAAAAGAAATGCGCTACCTTGCTTTAAGGGAGGTCTTGGAAGAAAACGCCTTCAGCATAAAATACCCTAAGACGCCAGACAGCACAGAAGCCACCAGAATAGAGAACTTGGCTTCTGTCTGGTGAGCAAGGTCTGAGAAGGAAAGCAGGGCAATGAAGATAGACATGGTGAAGCCTATTCCGGCCAGCAAACCCATGCCCGTTACCATCTTCCAGTTTACGCCCTTAGGCAGAACGCTCACTTTTAACTTCACCGCCAACCAGCTTGTGACCAAGATTCCGAGAGGTTTTCCTAAAAACAGCCCTAAAACAATTCCAATACTCAGCGGGCTTAACAACCCTTCCACCATACCGGCTTCAAACCTGATGTTGGTATTGGCCAAGGCAAATATAGGCATGATCAGAAAGTTGACGGGTTTGGTAAGGGCATGCTCTAGGTGCTCCAACGGAGACTCCTTTGCATCTGGGGTGGTAGGTATGGTGAGCGCCGTAAGCACCCCGGCCACCGTGGCATGTACCCCCGAATGGTGAATGAAGTACCACATGAACACCCCTGGTATCAAGTAAAAGAATAATGACTTTATGCCCGTCTTATTAAATACCAGCAATAGCAGGAAGATACCGCCCGCGTAAAGCAAGTAGGTAATGTGCAACCCCTCAGAATAGAAGACGGCAATCACCACAATGGCGCCCAGATCATCTACAATGGCCAAAGCCGTCAAGAAAATCTTCAATCCGGTGGGCACCTTATTTCCCAGAAGGGAAAGCAATCCAATGGCAAAGGCAATGTCTGTGGCCATGGGAATGCCCCATCCGCTGGCGGTGTCAGTTCCTCCGTTTACAAGGGCATAGATCCCTGCCGGAATCAGCATGCCTCCCACTGCGGCGAACACAGGCAAAGCAGCTTTCCTTACAGAGGACAATTCGCCTTCCAGGAGCTCACGCTTAATTTCCAGCCCCACCAACAAAAAGAAGATAGCCATAAGGCCGTCATTCACCCACAGAAGCAAGGGGTACTTCAGGTGAACCTGCTCAGACTCATAGCCCAACTGGGTCTGCAGGAAATTGGCGAACGCGTCGCCCCAGGCAGAGTTGGCAATAAGCAAGGAAACAACCAGGGAAAAAATCAGAATGATACCACCAGCCGAGGCGGATCTGAAGAAGTCTGGAAATACTTTTAGGTTAATGAGTTTAGCCATAAACCTGTCTTACGGGAATACGGGTATAAAAGTGGTGGTACTTAGAACCTCCCCGTTATAAGCTCCTTGATGGTTAGTCGTGTAAAGTAAAAAATCTGTATTCAAGCCCTCTATAAATTTCTGTTCTGCGCTTGCTGTTGTTCTAAGAAAAATAAGGTTCTACTACCCTAGGCTGCCGGTAAGTCTTTATCTTTGTCCAAAACCCGGCCATGCATAAACGCCTCATTGTTCCGCACGCACTGTTTCAGATTATGATCCGGCGCCTGGCGCACCAGCTCATAGAGACGCACCGCGATTTTTCTGATTCTGTGATTTTAGGTCTTCAGCCCCGTGGCATTTACGTGGCAGACCGCCTTCAGCAAACGTTGAAGGAAATTCTGGGCATCACTGTCCAGACTGGTTACCTGGACATCACCTTCCACCGCGATGACTTCCGCCGCCGCGCCACTCCCCTGGCACCCAATGCCACCAAAGTAGATTTCTCTCTGGAAGGCAAGCGCGTGATTCTGGTAGACGATGTACTGTACACCGGCCGGTCAGTAAGAGCGGCCATTGATGCCATGATCTCCTACGGCAGACCAGACCAGGTAGAATTACTGGTACTCATTGACCGCCAATACACCCGTGATTTACCCATTGAGGCTACCTATACCGGCCAGCGCGTAGACTCCCTGCACTCGCAGCGGGTGGAAGTGACCTGGCAAGGCCAAGATTCTCCTGAGGACGTCATCTGGCTCCTCACTCCTACCCCAGACCAAGAAGAACCCCATGCAACAGCTTAGCGTCCGGCACCTGTTGGGTATCAAAGAGATTACTCCCCAGGACATCCAATTGATTTTTGAAACCGCTGACCAGTTTAAAGAGGTTCTGAACAGGCCTATCAAAAAAGTGCCTTCGTTGCGTGATGTCACCATTGCCAACGTCTTCTTTGAGAACTCTACACGTACCAAGCTTTCCTTTGAACTGGCAGAAAAACGCCTGTCAGCGGATGTGATCAACTTCTCGGCCTCGGGCAGTTCGGTGAAAAAAGGTGAAACGCTGCTGGATACGGTGAACAACATTCTGTCTATGAAAGTAGACATGATTGTGATGCGCCACAGCAGCCCCGGTGCGCCGCACTTTCTGTCGCGTAAAATCCAGGCCAACATTGTCAATGCCGGTGACGGTACGCACGAGCACCCCACGCAAGCCTTACTAGACTCCTTCTCCATCCGGCAAAAACTGGGCGAAGTAGCCGGCAAGAAAATAGCCATTATTGGTGACATCACTCACTCGCGCGTGGCACTTTCCAACATTTTCGCGCTGCAGATGCAAGGTGCTGAAGTAGCGGTTTGCGGTCCGCCCACCTTATTGCCGAAGCACATTGGTGATTTAGGTGTGAAGATCTTCTGGAACGTGCGCGAGGCCTTACAGTGGTGCGATGTAGCCAACGTGCTACGCATCCAACTGGAGCGCCAGCAAGGCAAGCTGTTCCCGTCTTTGCGTGAGTATGCCCTGTACTTCGGGATTAACAAGAAGATGCTGGATGAACTGGACAAGGAAATTGTCCTGATGCACCCCGGCCCCATCAACCGAGGTGTGGAACTTACCTCAGACGCCGCAGACTCGCACCATTCCATCATCCTGGACCAGGTAGAGAATGGTGTAGCCATTAGAATGGCTGTGTTGTATCTGCTGGCCAGCAAAGGATAATTCATAAAATTCAAGTAGAAGCGGCTTAGGCTTCTACAAATAAGCCAATACCAAAAAAGGGTGCCGAGCTGATAAATAGCCCGACACCCTTTTTCTTTTTCATTGTTTTACCCGGTTTTCTTAAAATTAGCCCATAAACAGCTATATCCGGAATTTGATATACACGTAGTAGTACTTTCGCTAAAAAGATATACATCAAAATATCTACATTTGCGATTGAAAGAAAAACAACCTGTATCACAACTATGACCAAAGAACTTATTAACCCTTTTGGAAGAGTTTACCTCAGTATCAAAGAAGATTCCCAAAACAGGTTGATTTATGTAAACTGGATGGGGTACTTAACCGAAGAGAATGTAAAAACCGGGGCCAAAGCCTACACGCAGGCACTGGCAGATGCCGGCTACAATTGCGTATTAAATGATACCCGTCTCATTATTGGCTCTTGGGACCACTCTATGGACTGGGTTATTAATGAGTGGGCGCCCAGCGCTGCCAAGGCCGGGCTGAAACGCTTCGCAATGCTGGCCAACCCTGAGAGCTTTGGAGAATCTTCGGCGTCTACTTTCCTCAACCAATTAAAGTCTTTTGAAGCGAAATCATTTGACAACTTAGAAACTGCCAAAAAATGGCTTGCTGCCTACAGCACCGTTAAATAAGAATCAAACTTTTAAACAGAAGAGCCCGCTGGTAGTACCAGCGGGCTCTTCTGTTTTTTGGCCTATTTTCCAAAAACCCTGGTAAAAACGACTTTTGTTTTCACTTAAAATGGCAAAGGCATGGTTAACGGCTGATTTGTTTCAAAATCATAAAGCGTTTGCAATCTTAGGTTATAATAAGCATCCCAGAAATTTCGCAGGGAACTTACGTAGCTGCGGCGGGCCGAATCACGCTCTGTGGCGGCCTGGTTTAACTCTAGGAGATTTATCTTTCCTCCTAAGTAACGGTCTCTGGCTCCCAGGAAACGGCGCTCGGCCAACCCATTCGCTTGTTTCGCCAACTTCATCTGCTCACGCAGCATCTTAAAGCGTTTCACCTGTAAGAAGACATCTTGCTCAAAACTTACGCGCTGCTGCTCTAAGTTGGCTTTCACCAGCTTCAGGTTGGCTTTAGCGGTACCTATCTTAGACTTGTTGCGGCCCCAGTCCATTAAAGGAACGCTAAGCCCCAGGTTGACCCGTTGCTGATCTGTAGGGTCCTGGTACACCGGTCCCAGAGAACCCGCCCGCTGCGTTAAGCCGTACTGCAGAAAAAGATCTGCATTGACGCCGGCACTTGACTCGGCCCAGTCCAGGTTGCGCTCAGCATCTATCTGCTCACGTTTGATCCCGATCATGCGGGAACGGTTTTCCCGGGCCTGCTTTAGCGCAACCTCTTCATTTACCTCAAATTGAGGTATATAGTCAGGCGGTAGCAACCGGATGGGGTAGGTCTCCGTGAAACCCAAGTACGTTTTCAAGCGCAAGGTGCTGGTTTCAATGTCCATCCTGGCCTGCTCCAGGCTTTGTTTAGAGTTGAGCAGACTGAGTTCCAGTTGCAGCAATTCGTTTACACTTATTTTGGCGTTGTAGAACCGCGCCTGCGCAATCTTGAAAAGCGTATCATTGTTCGCCACGTTCTTCTGGGCAATGTCATAGCTGATCTGGCTATGTAATTGGGAGAAAAACAGATCCGTAGCCCGCACCGAGATGCGCTCCATTTCCTCCCAGAAGTTACGTTTGGCTTCCTCGTACCGCAGGGGCTCTGTTTTGCGGTCCCACTTCAACCCATTGTGGTTAAAAAGAGGCTGACGCAGCGTTACTACCACTGGGTTGGAGGCATATACAAAGCTATGCCCCCGCACTTCATGGAAGTTATCAATCCGGTTCAGCTTGGAATCAATGGCAATAGTACCCCCGGTTAGACCAATGTTCTGCTTAAGTTCTAAATGCGCCGAAGAAGTTGCAGATTGAACCGGAACAAAGTTTACCCGCCCCTCAGGGTCTGTGAGCCGTTCATAATCTTTGGTGTAAGAAGGCAAAGTGCCATACAAAGCCAATTGGGGCAGGTAATTGCTTTTGTAGGTTTGGAACTGCCAGGTACGGTTTTCCAATTGCGTAAGCGCCTGCTGATAGCTGGGCGACTGCTCTTTGGCCATCTTAATCACTTCAGGCAAATTCAACCTACGGGTGTTGGGATCTTCCTCTTCCACGGGAAGGGGGGCGGCTGTCTCCTGTGCTACTGCGTTGAATGTCATGAAAAAGCCACCTAAGGTCCAGATACAGGCAAGGGCATTTTTGGTGGCAGCTACTCGTACTCTTTTACTCACGTTCACTCTAAATAATCTGCTAATGGGCCATCCGGCCTGGTATGCAATACTGTTCTGGGGCTGTTTTACAAAAACAGCCCCAGAACAGCGCTACTAAAAATCTACATGGTTTATCCGCGCATTTCGCGCTCAATGTCTTCCAGTTCCAGCGGAATATTCGCCATTAAATCTACCGGGCCATTGTGGGTGATGAGAATGTCATTCTCCAGCCTGATGCCCAAGCCCTCTTCTTTGATGTAAATGCCGGGCTCGCAGGTGAAGACCATGCCTTCCTCAAACGGACGGTATTTGTCGCCCACGTCATGCACGTCTAAGCCCAGGAAATGGGAGGTGCCGTGTGGGAAGTATTTCTTGTACAGCGGTTGCGCGGGGTTCTGGTTGTTGACCTCTTCCTCAGAAAGCAGGTTCAGCTTGATGAGTTCGTTCTCCATCACCTTGCCTACAAACTTGTGGTACTGGTCCAGCGTGTTGCCGGGTACCAGCATCTGCCGGGCAGTTTTCATCACGTGCAACACTGAGTTGTAGACATCGGCCTGGCGCGAGGTAAACTTGCCGTTCACCGGAATAGAGCGCGAAAGGTCAGCGGCATAGTTGGCGTACTCGGCCCCGAAGTCCATGAGGAGCACATCGCCGTCTTTGCACTCCCTGAAATTGTCTACGTAATGCAGAATGCAGGCATTGGCGCCCGAGGCGATAATGGAACTGTAAGCCGGGCCGCGGGAGCGGTTGCGCAGGAACTCATGGCTGATCTCGGCTTCAATCTCGTACTCCATCACGCCGGGATTCACAAACTTGAGCAGGCGGCGGAAAGCTTTCTCTGTGATGTTGCAGGCGGTGCGCATGAGCTCAATCTCGCGCGGGTGCTTGATGGAGCGCAGGTAGTGCAGGTGCTGGGTGCTGCGGCAGTAGTTGTGCAGCGGGTATTTCTCTTTTATCTTCTTGATGAAACGGGCATCACGGGTTTCAACCTCTACCACGGCCCGCAGGTGCTCGTTTGAGTTAAGGTAGACGTTCTCCACGTAAGGCATCAAAGAATTAAGGATGCTGTCAAACTCGTGGGTCCAGAAAATAGTCTCAATGCCAGACACCTCACGGGCCTGTTCTTTTGTAAGTTTGTACCCTTCCCAGGTGAGAATGTGGTCATTTGTCTCGCGTACGAACAGGATTTCTTTCAGGCGTTCCTCACGGGCATCGGGGAAAAGGATTAACACGCTTTCTTCCTGGTCAATGCCGCTCAGCCACAACAGGTCGCTGTTCTGCCGGAACGGCATGGTACCGTCGGCATTGGTGGGCATGACGTCATTGGAATGAAAGATGGCCAATGACTGCGGTTTAAGGTAAGGCGTGAATTTCTTTCTGTTGTGAAGGTAAAGGTCTTTCCCGATAGACTCGTATTTCATGGCGGTACGTTTGATAGTAGTTAGGGGTGTGCTACTGGCTATGGACGTTTCTGGCCTGCTTTTGGGCAAGGAGCCTGAAAACGATGGTTTTCTGAAGCTTAAATGTATGACTTTCTATGGTAATTTGCAGGCAAACAGCCGTCAATTAATCTTTTGAATGTGAGGGTTTGTACTTTCTTATTTTTTTTCTGTGCCTTCTTTATAACCGGCTTCTCTTCTCCTGACGCGCAGGCCCAGGCCCGCTATTGGGTTATCTTCAAAGACAAACCTAATCCCGGTAAAGGCCCTCTGGTAACCGAAGCCACTTTGCAGAAACGCTGCCTACAGCACCTGCCCCTCTCCCAGCTTTCAGATGCCCCCGTACACCAGCCTTACCTTGACAGCCTTGTAAACTGGGGCTTCACCGTGTCCTCCGTTTCTAAATGGCTTAACGCAGCAGTAGTGACGGCCACCCCAAGTCAAGCCATCCGGCTGGAGGAGGCTTCTTTTGTGCAGCATCTACAACCTATCACGGGCTACTTTGTCCCTTCCCAAACGGCCACGCCCTTCAATCCCAGGTTCCTGGGTAAAGCCTTGAGCCAGCTGAAACCAGAGGCTTTACTGGCAGCAGGCCTCACCGGACGGGGCGTGAAAGTGGGCGTGATTGATGCTGGCTTTTATGAAGCGCCCCAGAAGGCCGGTTTACAGCCCCTTTTCGAAAATAAGCGAATAATCGCCTACCGCGACTTTGTGACCCCTGCCCACAGCCAGGTTTTTGACAAACGCGAAAGTTTGATGGATGCGCATGGTACAGAGGTGCTCCTTTGCCTGGGTGGTGCTGACCCTAAGCAGCAGACACAAAGTGGCTTTGCCCGGGAAGCAGACTATTACCTGGCCCGCACCGACCACGGGGGCCGTGAAGCCCGGATAGAGGAAGAATACTTTGTGCGGGCACTGGAATGGATGGATAGCCTGGGAGTCCGGTTGGTGAATTCGTCATTAGGGTACGGCACCGGTTTTGACAACCCCGCCGAGAACTACCGTCCTGAGCAAATGGACGGCACCAGTTACATTGCCCGGGCCGTGCAGATGGCAGTGGAACAAAAAGGTATGATGCTGGTGATAGCAGCCGGAAACGACGGCGGCACCAAAAAGTGGCAGATCATCAACACGCCCGCCGATGCCCAGGGCGTACTTTCTGTTGGAGCCACTGACTTTTCTGCCTGGACCAAACAAGGCTACAGCAGCATAGGGCCTGCCTTCTTACCTTATTTGAAACCAGATGTGGCCTGCTTTGCCTCTTCGGGCACCTCTTTTTCAGCACCCATTATTACAGGTTTAGTCGCCTGTCTTTTACAGGAGAATCCTGCCCTTACGCCCCGGCAACTCACCGACATCATCAAGAAAAGCAGCCACCTTTACCCTTTCGGGAATAACTTCGTGGGTTACGGTGTGCCTAATGCAGGTAAGGCTCTAGAACTGGCTAAAGGGGTCATAGCTCCTGCCCGTACGCCGCAACTGGTGAAGGGGAATCAGTTTACTTTCAAACCTAAGGCAGAACAAGACATTGCAGATAACGGAGGAATTGTGTTGTTCAGGAAAAAGTCTGAAACGCAGGTAATCACCCAGCAGAAGCTTTCTCCGCGCACAAGGAAAGTAGTGGTGAAACGCCTTCTTGGCGAGACCCATACCACTGTGCAGGTAGGAACCACCGTGATGGAATTGATCTGGCAATAGGTCTTAGATACCTAAAGCCCTACCCCTTGTCTGACGAACTTCCTCGCCTTTCAGGTTTAACTTCCATGTCTCCTTTGTACACCTTCCCGGCTTGCACGTCTATCTTATATTCGGCTTTGGGATCATACGAAATGCTGTAACCCGTCTCAGGGTCATAGACTTTCCCCAACTGTGGGTAGTGCTGCAGCCTGGTGACGGGGTCTATCATAAAGCCCCGGTTTTTTTTAATCGCGTTGGGAATAGCCGCCGTCTCTCCTTTATCAGGTTTAAGAATAGGCATGGTGTCGCGCACCTTTGGGTTGTGATGCTTCTCAAAAAGTTGGAATCGCTTTAGAAAATCGGTTAGATCTGAGGGAGCATTTTGCGCCTGTGCTTTAAAAACACAGGTCATGACCAAGGCAAGTAGCAGAAATCTTAATGCGTTCATATCAGGAGTAACGATTTAATTTCTTTGATGTACTTACTCATTAACCAAACCTGGCCTCAACCAGATTACTGCTTTAAGTCAGATGGATTGCTATAAGAACGTATGCTTTAAATACGAAATTATGCATCATTAGTAGCTACTTCATGGCTTGGTTCTGCTGCCCGATTGGCTAGTTTGTTTCAAACCTGTTTTACAAAAAAGAGCCCGGGAACTAATCTGGGCTCTCTTCTTTGTTTGTATGGACAGATACTTCACTAGGGAAGAACTACTCTAAAAGGCACCGTATACTTCACGTTTACGGGTTTACCGTTTTGAGTGCCGGGTGCCCAATCTGGCATGTTTTGGAGGGCTTTTTGGAAAGCCTGGTCTAAAGCAGGATGCACTTTTCTTATTACTTCCACCTTCGTGATCTTCCCCTCTGCGGTGACTACAAACGTTGCCACTGCCGTGCCTTCGGCTTTGGCTTGCCGGGCTTCTTCCGGAAAATCAATGACATCTGATAAGTACTTAAACAGCGCCTTCTGCCCGCCCGGAAACTCAGGCATCTGCTGAACGGCTATGAACACCCTGTCGTCTTTGACTTGGGCCTGCTCCTTGGCAGTAGTAGGAGTTGTCTCTCCCACCACCCGGAACGGAACAGTATATTTAACAGAAACTGCCTTCCCGTTTTGGGTACCCGGGGTCCAAAGCGGCATGTTTTGCAATGCTTTCACAAAGGCCTGATCTAAAGAGGAATGCAGCTTTTTTACCACCTCCACTTTGGTGACTTTTCCTTGCGCATTGACAATAAAAGACGCTACCATAACGCCCGATATCTTCGCTTGTTTGGCGTCTTCCGGGTAAACAATGTTGTCAGTCAGGTATTTGAACATGGCAGCTTGCCCACCAGGAAACTCCGGCATTTGCTCAACGGCTATAAACACCTTGGTGTCTACAGGTTCCTCTTGCTTGAGTTCCGTAGAGGTTGGTCTGCCTACCACTGTAACTTCTTTATGAGTAGAAGAAGCTTTTTGTTCCTGCGGCAGTTGACCAGGCAGAGGCTTACCCGTCACGATTACTTCCTCATTAGTGTTTGACCCTTTTATGCCATTTGCCTTGGAAGAAACGGAGGTTTTCTGTTGGCGACTATCCAGGTAAGAGGCATACGTTAAGAAGTTGCCGCTCACGCTGGAAATGGAAATGGTCTCTTTGGAAGAGAGGGGTTTTCCGTTTTTCTGGGCTGGAGTCCACCGGGGCATCTGGCTTACCAGCACGGCGAACTGTTTGGTGACGGCGGTAACTACCTCTGAGTGGTTGGGGCGCACGTCCAGGTCAACGGTTCTGCGGTATACGGCGGTGCCGTCTTCCTGTACCTCCACCTCAATGGTACCCGTCACTTTCACGAAGTCCTGCTCGCTTTTCCTTTTCTGGAACGCCACCTCTGGCAACACCAAACGGTTTTTCACATACGCGTTCAAAGCTTCTCTTCCTCCCGGAAACTGGGCGGCTCCTTCCTGGGCTTTTCCAATCGAGTTTATGCTTGCTTCTTCCTTAGAAACGGGGCGCATGGCGGCAACGGCGGTCAGGAACAAGGCCAAAGCAGGAATTACCAGCAGCATTCTGCTGCGTTTGGGGGACTGATGTAGTTTTTTCATCATCTTGATTCTGGTTAAGGTGAGTGATTTATTGAGGAAGAAGTAACTGCCTAAATGGAAATCTGCATTTTTGAACACCTGCTTTACCAGCAAAGAGGAATAAGCGCTGGGGCTTGAGGTTCTGGCTACATGGGCATCGGCGATGAACTCATGGGTTTGCTCCAGAGCTTTTTTGAAGAGCAGTAGCAATGGGTTAAACCAGAAGACAATTCCAGCCAATGACACCAGCAACACGTCCAGCGTATGCCGCTGGTCTATGTGCACCTGCTCATGCTGCAAAATCCGTTCTGTCTCTTCTGGGGTAAGCGGCTGGCTGTTGTCAAAGAAAACCCAACGCCAGAAAGAAAAGGTAGGAAACTGACCGTGGGTCAGAATCACGGGCGCCCGGTTAGGCAGAAAAAAGGAAGTCCCTTCCTGATTGGCAAACTGCCTGAGGCGTACAAACTGCACCAGAAACCTGATGGCGAAAAACAGTACGCCTACTCCATACACCGCATACAGCAGGCTCCAGTAGTTGAAAGTTTCCTGAGAAGTTGCTACATCCTGACTTGCCACTAAAGAGACAGGCTCAAAGGCTGCCTCCAGGACTATTTCCTGTTCTACCGGTTCAGGCCAAAGAGCAATGCCTGGAAGTTGGGAGAGCGGCACTACCAATGAAAGGAAAAGAGCGGCCATGAGGTAGAACCTGTTAAACTGGAAACAAGTCTCTTTTCTCAAAACAAGGGCATAAAAGAGGAAGAGCAGGGTTAGGCCCACGGCCGATTCCAGCAGGTATTGTAGCAGGGTCTCATTCATTTTCTTCTTTGTTAAGGTCTTCTTTCACGTGTTTGAGCATTTCCTCTAACTCCTGCAGATCCATGTTCTCTTCCTTCGCAAAAAAGGACACCAATCGCTTGAAAGAGCCGCCAAAGTAGCCGCTTACAAAGTTTTTCAGGTAAAAGTGGCGGTAATCGTCACGGGCAATGAGAGGATAATACTCGTGTGTTTTGCCATAAGCCTTGTACCCCACAAACCCTTTCTTTTCCAGAATCCTGACGATGGTGGAAACAGTGTTGTAGGCGGGTTTAGGCTCTGGCAACTGGTCCAGAATGTCTTTCACGAAACCCTGCTGCAGGTTCCAGAGGATTTGCATGACCTGTTCTTCTGCTTTGGTTAACTCTTTCATGGTGATTTACTTGAATGACTCACTAAACATACAACTAAATACTTAGTTTACAAACTAAAAGTTTAGTTAATTTAAAATCAAGTTTCTAATACATGGAAAAACCTGTGCAAGAAGAGTTCCCTGCTGCAGGAGTTTGCAATATTTTGAGTAAGACAAGAAGGGTATCTAGGGAGGTTAAGAGTAACTCGTCTTTTACAACTGGGTTTGTTGTCAGCCAGGAAGGTCTCCAGATTTATCAGCTAAGTGCTGTGTCAGTCAACTTGGCAATTCGTAAAAAGAAGTTATCTTGGTTGACAGTCTGCGCTGGAAATAGATACTGATTATAATATATACCTGCAGCTACACATATAAGCAGGGATTGTTATAAGGCAGATAACCGTAGGTTTTCCGTTTATCCGGTAGTTGTGCGGCATTATAAAAAATGACAAGTGAATAAGACATACTCTATTTTTCTAGATAATGTAAAAATTGGAACAACTCAGTTTGAAAAAGCAGATGCTCCAATGGGAGTTGTATCTGGACTTGTTGATTTTTCATACTCTGGAGTTGGGTATGATTTCATAAAAAGCTATTGCATCAAAAAGAAAGTTGAATTAGTAGCTGATTATCCTGAAGACAAACTTATTTCAACAAAAACAATTGAAGGACTAATAGTATTAAACAGCATTGGGGTTGAAATCAAAGGCTTAGGATACCAATTAGGCGGAATGGATAGTGAAGGATTTGATATTGCTATTGAAGGCATCCCTTATCCATTCTATGGCGAGGAATTTCCTCAACATTTGAAGAATTATGAAAACAAGGACGTAAAATAAAAATAACGACCGCCCAACAACAGCTAAACGCCAGCATCGGCCGACGGCCTTGCACGCTTCATGCACGAGACCGTTAGCCGAAATTGTATGCTTCTCTTTTTTGCAGCTTCGCATACCTATTCTAAAAATAAGTTCAGTATAAAATTGTAAGCACATATGCCACACAATAGCTCCCTTACCTATTTACCAAAGCACGAAACAACACTTTCGTTTCCACAAGATCGCACGGCACTCCTGATCATTGACCCTGTGAATGATTTTCTTTCTGAAGGCGGGGCAGCCTGGGATTTAACCAAGGACACAGTGAAAATGAATAACGTGGTAGAAAATATAAAGCTGGCTGTTGATGGCGCAAGAGAACTAGGTATTCCCGTTTTTTGGGGACCGATGGCTTATACAGAAGAAGATTATGCCAATGAACGGTTGCAACGCAGAAGCGGTATTAACCGGCTTATGTTTGAACGAAAAATGTTCCTGGCAGGAAGTTGGGGAGCTGACTTTCATCCGGCGTTACAACCTAAGGAAGAGGATATAATACTTCTTCCACATAAAACTTCTGATGTTTTTAGTACAGACCTTCCGGAATATTTGCAAAACAAAGGGATTACACATTTGGTCATTGCAGGTATGACTGCCAATCTATGTTGTGAGTCCACGGGAAGACATGCGATGGAATCCGGATATGATGTAACCTATCTTTCCAATGCTATTGGTGCAGCAAGCGTTCCAGAGTACGAGGCTGCTATCCATCTTAATTATCCTTTAATCGGCAATGCTGTGATGAAAGTAGAATCTTTTTTGTCAGCAATTGGCACTTCATCAGAAACTGGAATAGAGGTATACGAGGGTGACACCGTTCGAGGATCGGATAACGGTGAAATCGGTACTGTAGAAAAAGTGGTGAAAGCAAACGAAGAAACAGAAGGCTACCTGCAGCTCTCAAAAGGATTGATTTTTAAAACAGCTATTTACATACCCCTTGACGCTGTCCTAAAACGCAGTGAAAAAGATGTCTTCATCAATTTCCCCAAGCTACTGATACCCACAATGCCCTGGAGTGAACCGCCTTTAAAAAAGGATTGGAAGGAAAAGCAAGGTCCACCTGCAGAGGAGGTAGACAAACTTTACGGCTCGTATTCTCCTTCCGGTGAGTGATGTTGCGGCGATCAAACACAAGCTGTAAGCAGCTTTGAACGAATAACTAAGGCTAACATGAGCTTTAAAAAGTTAAGCTGAAATACTATTTTCAGCTGAAAACAAAAAATGCAACTGAAGTGCTAAAGCTAAAGTGGGGCGACATATTTCCAAATGCCCACCTTTCTTAAAGCCCTTCTGGGTTAGCAAAAATCAATTTAATCAAATGAGATTATTCATTACCTGCCTTATTTTTGCCATTTCATCTAGTTGCTTTGGACAAGAGTTACACAATGGAATTGAAAAGGTATTTAATTTTTATCCGCATAAACTCACATCCGAAGAGCAGAAGGCACTTTATCCGAAACTTGACAATTTCTTTGACTTAGTCATAAAAGATAAAGAAAAATACCTGGAGCCTCTAAGGACTGAGCTTAGGAGTGAGGGCAACAACCCTTATTTTTATTTTGACGGTGGTGTACTTTTATTGGAAATCAGTCGCGACCCAAAGGACATCCAGTTAGCTGCCGATGCATTGGTTAAATCAGACCTTAAGGACTTACCAGGAGATATGTATCTGCAACTCCTCCTGTCATTGTCTCTTAAAGGTGCGGATATCATTGACCCAGCCCTGCATATCCTTGACGACACTACTTTCAACGCTTTTATACCCCAACATGTCTTAACCCTAAAGTATGGAGAGGGTCTGAAATTCCTTCTTCCCAGGTACAAGCCTGACTTATACGTAGGAAAATTGATTTCCAAATATGAACAGATACGTGCGCCCGACAAGAAATTGACCTGCATAGATCTATTTGTTTATGCCAACAGCTGTCAAGCAGATGAGTTCTTAGAAACCCAGTTGCAGGACAGCCAGCAACCAAGAATTGTCCAAGAGAAAATTAGTGAGACAATCAAGATTGCAAAGGTATCAAGAAGTGAAAACGGGAATAAATACTCTAAACTGTTCGACGAAAGGAAAAGGATATTGAGTAGAATCTCAGATGAGGCAATCTATGAGCTAAATAATGTAACTCTTAAAATGAGAAAGACTTTCAAGTGCAACTGAAAAAATAACTTTTGCTAACCACGTATATACTACATTTTTGGGCCAACGCCTCATCTATCGTTTAGCCTAAACTTTAAGTTATTTCAGAAATAGAAAAATGGTTACCTAAATGTAAACTCTGCTTCTATCTTACAACACATTATCTACTGGCACCCTTTTGCAGCCTAGACCTACTTACAAAGAAAAACTGCCTGCTAGGTGTCCGTTTCTGGCACACCTAGCAGGCGGTTTTCATTAGGAGCTATTGACAGCTTGCTTCCTCCTCATGCAAGGCAAGCACAAGAATCCCTATCCTTTTTTCATTAGCTTCTTGGTGCCGACAACTACCTTCTCGATGATCGCTCCCAGGATTAATCCTCCTATTCCGCAGGCTACTGCCTTGGCCAACCAGGCAAAGAAGGGAACCTCAGCTAATGAATGCTCCAGGTTATCTAGCGCGTGGCTTGTGAAAGGAATACCGTGGGCAATGATTTCAGCCCCTACCCATAACATGGCAGCCGTTCCTACATACCCCAGTATTTTCAAAAAATGGGGCATAAACGTCACAATGCCGCGCCCAAGCTTCCTGACTTGTTGATGGTTGTTTTCCTTGGCCATGTGCACCCCTATGTCGTCTGCTTTCACAATCAAGCCCACAAAACCATACACCGCAACCGTGATAAAAATAGCCACGGCAAACATGACCACAATCTGGTTTACCAAGGAGCTTTCGGCTACGGTAGAGTAGGTGATAGCCACAATCTCCGCGGAAAGAATTAAATCTGTCCGGATGGCTCCATTGATCCGTTCCTTCTCCAGTTCTTCAGGGGTGATTACTTTCACCACTTCGCCGGAGCCATCATGCGCATCATCATGGTGCTTGCTGAACATGGAATGGACTTTTTCATAGCCTTCAAAGCATAGGAAAGCTCCACCCAGCATCAGAATAGGCGGAATAGCCCACGGTGCAAAGAACCCAAGCAGAAGAGCCGCCGGACTTAACAGCAGTACTTTATTGATTAATGACCGTTTGGCAATCTGGAAGATGATAGACAACTCGCGCGAGGGATCAAGCCCCACCACGTACTTGGGCGTTACAGCCGTATCATCAATCACAATGCCTGACACTTTCCCGGTGGTTTTTGCCACCTGCGCGGGAACGTCATCTAAAGTTGCCGCACTCACCTTTACCAAGGCTGCAACATCATCTAAGAGAGCAAGAAGACCTGAGGCCATTATTCGTTGATCAGTTTAACGTAAATATAAAATCGCAGACCTTTGCGTGGCTGCGCCCTTGTGTTTGGCGAGTTTCTAAGAAGCTTAGGAAGGCATGTGCCTCTCCTACTCTTGTTTTAGCTTCATTTAAAAAAAGGAGCAGGAAACCCACTTGGAGAATAAATGAGCTGCTTTACCCCGGAGGGTAATATTACGAAATATAGCTATTCAGTTAGCTTATAATTTGCATCAATCTCTTTACCTGCAACTGGTGCCCAGGGCTGATATTTGATCAGTTTCCTAAAAACAGCCTCTAAATGGGAGTTTACCTTTAAAAATAAGCCATGGGAACGGCAGCTACGCTACTGTTCTCCATGGCTCATACTGCTCCCGTAGCTAAAAAACTATAAATGTAGAGGCTTAAAAAGACATTGATCTTTATTTAAACAGACCGCCTAAGCCCCCCAAATTCCCTAAGTTGCCTAAACCGCCTTTGCCCAACTTTGAGAGTGATTCTGTGATACTGCCAGGCGTAATGCTGTTGTCGTTAGGATCATTTGTCTTATGAGCGAATTTCTGCAGTAACGCTGGCAGGGCGGCGGCAATAGCACTTGTGGCAGCCGGTGGTAATCCAAACTTACTCCCCAGGCTACTAACTACTTTATTTGTGATGGAGGAAATCACTGGATTACCAGCAGACATTCCTCCGCCTTGTAGCATAGACATCAGTCCGCCCACCCCACCTTGCGAAACTGCCTGGCTAGCCAGTCCGGTAGTAACCTGATGAGCAATTTCTTGGTTCACAGCATCTGCTTGTCCGGGTGGTATTGCAGAAGCTACCTGTGGATTGTTGCCTATCTGCTGCTTTACAAGATCTAAAATTTGATCAAACATAATTCTTTTCTTTAATGACGGTAGATATGAAGTAAACGGACCAAAAAGGGAATAGTTGATTTCCAGCCGTCAGGCAGGCAGGTTGCTCCACAATCAACTACTTACTCCAGCCCAAATCTTGTTCAGCTGGTAAAACGCCTGTACAGTGAATATTCATTAAGCTTTACTACCCATATGCCCCAAACATTTTCTACAAATAACGGTCGGCAATAAATTAATGATGGCAGCCCAACGTCAATCCAAAGATGACCTCCCTTTTATGGTTTTAAAAGTGTACCTTCCCTTATGTTTTTGGCCCGTTTTTCAGATTTGAGGCCTAAAGCAACTATAAGAAATCCATTTGATTCAATACTATCTATTTCAACCACTTATATCATTAAAACAGATATTCATCCCGCATAGACTTATGTATAGCTTAAAAAAGTATCTAATCCTTTTAGTGGTCCTCATCTTTACTGCAGGATGTGGCTCCGATAACAAAGAAGAAGCTGCGGTAGTGCCAAATCCGCCTAAGCCGCCTAGCCCCACAAATCCTACTAATCCCAACCCGTCCGTTGCCAATGCAGTGGCAGAATATGGGCAGCTGCGGGTAGTAGGAAACCAGATCTTGAGTGCGTCAAACAAGCCGGTTCAGTTACGTGGCATGTCTTTGTTCTGGAGCCAGTGGATAGGCAAGTACTATACCCCTGAAACAGTAAAATGGCTCAAGGACGACTGGCGTTCCACGCTGGTGCGGGCAGCCATGGCCGTTGACAACGATGGCTACCTGAAGAACCCCGACGCGGAAAAGCAAAAAGTCATCACGGTGGTAGATGCTGCCATTGCCGAAGGCTTGTATGTCATCATTGACTGGCATGACCACGAGGCTGAAAAGCACACCGACCAGGCAAAAGCCTTCTTTTCTGAGATGGCCCAGCGCTACGGAGACAAACCCAACGTGATTTACGAGATTTACAACGAACCCCTCAACGTCTCCTGGACAGGTGTCATAAAGCCCTATGCTGAGGCGGTGATTGCCGAAATCAGAAAGCACGACCCAGACAATATAGTGGTAGTGGGCACCCGCAACTGGTCACAGGATGTGGAAGCGGTTGCCAACAATCCCATCGCCGGAAGCAACATTGCCTATACCCTGCACTTTTACGCGGCCACGCACAAACAGTGGCTTCGGGATGCTGCTCAAAGGGCTTTAAACAAGGGAATTGCGCTTATGGTCACCGAGTACGGTACCTGTGAAGCCAGCGGCGACGGCTACTTAGATGTTACTGAAACCAAAGCCTGGTGGAAGTTCCTGGATGACAACAAAATCTCCTGGGCCAACTGGTCACTCGCCGATAAACAGGAAGGCACCGCTGCCCTGAAGCCCGGTGCCAGCCCTAGCGGCAGATGGCCTGAGTCGCAGATAACTCCTTCCGGCATGTTGGTCAGAACCGAACTGATCGCCAAAAACCCTAAACCATAGAACAGGGGCTTTCTGCAGAGCTGGCTTTCTATGGTCTGTTCACACTTTATGAAAGGCTTTTGACCATACATCCTGGAGCGGCATTCCACATTCCATCTCTCTTGACGGCAAAGTTGTTCGGGAAGAATGCTACTTTTGCGGTGTTGATATGAAGATAGGATACGACGCCAAACGCGCTTTCACGAACACCTCTGGCCTGGGGAATTACAGCCGGTTTGTTATTTCTGGCATGATGACGCACTACTCAGAAGAAGAGTATGCCTTGTTCACGCCCCGTAAAAACGACCTGTTCAAAGCTTTCTTCCCACCGGTGGCCAAGACGCAGATTGTGCAGCCCACGGGCGTAGGCAAACAGTTTTCCTCTTTGTGGCGCACCTTCGGGTTACGGGCGGCTTTGCCCAAACATGGCGTGCAGGTGTACCATGGCCTCAGCAATGAACTGCCGTATGGTCTTGACCAAAAACGAGTAAAGCTGGTGGTGACCATCCATGACCTTATCTTTCTGCGCTTCCCGGAGCTGTACCCCGCCATTGACCGCTACATCTACCGCAAGAAGTTCAAGGATGCCTGTGATGCAGCTCACCAGATCATTGCCATCAGCGAGCAGACCGCTCAGGATCTGGAAGAGTTCTTTGGGATACACCGGGCGAAGATCCAAGTGGTGTACCAGGACTGCGATCCTGTTTTCCAGCTGATTCCTGAAAAAGAGGTTCAAAACGCTATTCAGGAGAAATACAACTTGCCCGCTCAGTTCATCTTGTGCGTGGGCACCTTAGAACGCCGCAAAAACCAGTTGCACCTGTTAAAAGGCTGGCAAAAAGCGGGGGCTCCGGTACCATTGGTTTTCATTGGTCGCAAAACAGAGTACTTCAAAGAGATGCAGGAGTTCATCTCCGGTCAGGGGTTGACAGATAAAGTTCTGTTCTTGCCTTACATCCCGTTTCATGAACTTCCGGTTATCTACCAACTGGCCACCTTGTTTGTATATCCCTCCATTTTTGAAGGCTTCGGAATTCCCATCGTGGAGGCCTTGAACAGCGGAGTGCCGGTGATCACCTCTACAGGTTCCTGTTTTGCTGAGGCAGGAGGCCCCACCACCCGCTACGTCCCCCCCACCGATTCTGACGCCATGGCTCACGCCATTCAGGAGATCCTGGGCAGCACAGATCTTCAGAAACAAATGGTGAAAGAGGGATTAACCCATGCTCAGACGTTCCGCCCCGAAGTTACTATACCGCAGTTGTATAGAGTGTATGAACAGGTGCTGCAAGGGTAACAGGGATTTTTTTTTAAGCGCAATCTGCAAAAAACAGCTTCTAAACAGGGCCAAAATTGATGGGGCTTTTCAACATCACCCCAATACCAGGTACAGAATAGGATGCGGTTTTCCGGCACTGTCCAGTTCTGTGCGTCCAATCACTTTAAACCCCAGGTGCAGGTAAAAACCCAAGGCCTGCTCATTCTCTTCGTTCACGTCTACTTTGGTCACCTGGTGGTGCCGGATCACATGCTGCACTAATATCTTGCCTTCTCCTTTGCCCCTGCCCTCCGGATGCAAAAACAGCATCTCCAGTTTACCGTGGGCTGTCCCGGCAAAACCAATGATACTGCCTTTTTCATCTCTGGCACATACCAGGTTCATCATTTTCAGATAGTCCTGCAGAATCAGGGGGCGGTAAAACGCAATCTCAGATTCGGTTACAAAGTGATGGGTGGCCCGCACAGAGGCTTCCCACACCTCTACCAAAGCGGGGTACTCTGCGGGTGAAACCGTATCTAACCTGATGGTTGATGTTGAAGTAGAAAGCATTTCTGTCCTGACTATACTAGTAAGACATCTTCTAAGACAAAATACCCTATGCCCGGCAAGACAACAAAGGTAATTTAGTTTAGAGAAGAAGGTTTGCTAACATTTTCGAACACAGGGCTGTGAATGTCATCTACCTGTTTGATGACGCTCAAACTGCCTTCGGTTTCAAGCACCACCGCTCCTATGTCTTCTATGGTACCTATTCCCTGTTTTCGTAAGGCAGCCATAATCTCATTTTTGGTGATTCGCTCAACGGTCATGATCTCCTGCAGGAAATTGCCCTGGTACACCAGCAAAGCAGGTTTTGCCTTCACCAGATTGCTCACCCAAGTAAAGCGTACAGAAAGCCAGGTAATACAAAACTGCAACACCACCAGTATTGCGAACGCTATGATTCCGTCTAGCAATGCCACATCTTTGGACAGGAGCACCGTGGCCAGGGTAGACCCAAACGCCACCGTTACAACAAAATCAAAGGAATTCATTTTAGAGAGCGTTCTCTTCCCCGATATCCGTAACTGGATTACCAATATTACATAGGCGAGCACGCCAATGAGTAGGGTTCTGATAACACTGTCCCAACTGTCAAAAAATATTTTTTCCATAGTACTGTATGTTAGTTCTTCCTGAGTTTTGCGCAATTCAACGGGGGGTTCAGGCTTGTTTTTGGAAAACCGGGTGTTTTTCACTCCTCATTCTCCCATATTTTCTTTCTTACCTTTTCCCTGAGATCCTCTATGATGGCTTTGTTTTCCAAAATGGAGGGGTGGTGTCGTAACTGTTCCAGCACCTCGTTCATTTCGGTCCTGATAATTCTGTCTTCTTTTCCGTAGTCCCAGATGGGAAGCAACGTTTTCTCAAATAGCTCCTTGTAAGATTCTGCTTTGGTCACAATGCGCACGGCACCTTCTTTGTCTTTCATTACCTGAAGAGCGTGGTTTGACAACCGGAAGGCAAGCAAGTCTACCAGCACATGCAAACTCAACACCGCCGTACCTGGGTCATTCACCCCAGGGCTTAAGGCCTTCAAGGCTACTTCCACCAGCTGTTTAAAACCATAGTAAGGGTTGTTCTCATTGGTTTCGCCTCTGTAGAAATCTATCAGTAACCGAATCTGCTCCTCCTGTTCTTCCCTGATGGTTCCTTGGGCATTTATCTTCAGGAAAGGAACTCCCTCCAGCAAAAAAGTCCCTACCGGATACAAAAAGGAAATACTCCAGTTATGTTGGGCACACAACTCCAACAGCCCTTCCTGGTTAAACCCCTGGAAATAGTTTGAGCGCAATGTCTTCAGCTCTTGTGCCTGGGCAAAGGAAGGAACAGGAACAGTTGGTATTTCGCGCAGGCTGCAATGCTGCTCTAGTTTTTGTCTGGTTTGCCGGTGAATGCGGTTGATAATGGTTTCATATTTTACGGACTGGGTGATGTAATGCAGGAAATAGATAAACAGGAAAATATCTAACACCGTGAACAAAATGAGCAGGTACACACTCAAGGCAGGCACCAGCACCCCAGAATCAATGTCTCTGATGGTGCTCAACAGAAAAAGGGCATACACAATAGTACCTATGTAGAAGCCCAGCACCCACTGCTGAAAACGATTCCCGATCATGCTGTCCAGCACCCGGTTGCTCATGTTGGAAGCTGCCTGGTTGAGCAGAATCATCACCATGGAAAAGCTGAACACCGTCAGAGACAAGATGCCGGCGGCAATGGTTGCCGCAATGGTACGGGCGGTACTGGCGTCTTTGAGCGTAAGAAAATCCCACCGGCTCTTCAGGTCTCTGCCTAGCGGAGAGAAATCAATGGTGAGCATCACGTAAGAAACCAACAGGAATACCAGCGCAATTACCGCCGGGTAAAAGGCGATGCTGTTGATGATCTTGTTGTAATACCGGCGTACAAACTGTATGATTTTGCTTTTCATCTACTGTTTATACGTAGACATCCTCTGCGGTTAAAACAGAAGCTCTAAATTTGGTTGTCAGAGGTCCAAAACTGCTCCTTTTCACGCCATTCCTCCGTACCTTTGTAGGCTGGCTTTTCTTCTAAAGGAGAAGAGTCCTGCAAAAGTGTATTCCTTGTAAAAGCACGATAGACATTGACGAAATTACCTGATTACCATATCCATACCCTACCCAACGGCATACGAGTGCTGCACAAGCAGGTACCTCACACCAAAATCGCGCACTGCGGATTTATGATGGACATTGGTTCCCGCGATGAATTACCCCACGAGCAAGGCCTGGCCCATTTTTGGGAGCACATGGCCTTCAAAGGCACAAATAAACGGAAGTCGTTTCATATCCTGAACCGCTTGGAAAGCGTGGGCGGCGAACTGAACGCTTATACCACCAAAGAGAAGATCAGCTTTTATGCATCGGTTTTAGAAAACCACTTTGAAAAAGCCTTTGACCTGCTTACTGACATCACCTTCAACTCCACCTTTCCTACCAAGGAAATTGAGAAAGAGCGCGGCGTGATTCTGGAGGAAATGGCCATGTACCTGGACACCCCCGAAGACGCCATTATTGATGAGTTTGACGCGGTAGTGTTCAAGAACCATCCGTTGGGCAACAACATTCTGGGCACGCGTGAAAGCGTGAGCAGTTTCACCCGCGAGAACTTTCAGGCTTTTATTGACCGCAACCTGAGCACCGACAAACTGGTGTTCTGCTCTGTAAGCAACTGGCCTATTGAACGGGTGGTGAAACTCGCAGAAAAGTATCTCGGCCATCTGCAAAGCAAGACGCAGCCCCGGAAGCGCCTTCTGTTCAATAACTATGAGCCGCAGACCTTAGTGGTTGAGAAAGCCATTCAGCAGGCGCATTGCGTGATTGGTTGCCCGGCGTATTCGCTGACAGACCCACGTCGGCTTACCTTCTTCATGCTGGTGAACATTCTGGGAGGACCGGGCATGAACTCCAGGCTGAACTTGGC
Source organism: Rufibacter tibetensis (assembly GCF_001310085.1). GTDB lineage: Bacteria > Bacteroidota > Bacteroidia > Cytophagales > Hymenobacteraceae > Nibribacter > Nibribacter tibetensis. The sequence continues at coordinate 3,010,520 of NZ_CP012643.1, read as the reverse complement.
GGTGCGCGAAAAACACGGCCTGGTGTACACCATTGATGCAAACTACGCTACCTACGTTGATACTGGCTTGTTCGGAATTTACTTCGGAACTGAGAAAAAGCAGCTAAAACGTACCATTGGCCTGGTCTTGAAAGAAATGAAATTGCTACGCGAAAAGCCTATGGGTTCTGTGCAGCTTCATACCGCCAAGGAGCAGTTAATGGGGCAATTGGCCATGGCCGAAGAAAGCAACATGGGCTTCATGATGATGATGGGCAAAAGTATTCTAGACCTGAACACGGTAGAAAGGCTGAATGATATCTTCGGACAGATCAAGGAGGTTACCTCCAACGATCTTTTGGAGATGGCCAATGACACGCTCCGCGAAGAGAACCTGAGTTTTCTGCAGTACGTGCCTAACTAAGGCTCATCACCTATTTGAAGTGGTTCATCCGTTTCTGCTCAGTTTTCCTGAAACAATTTTGAAAAGGCTGCTCCGGCAGCCTTTTTTTTAAGGACGACTTCTAATATTTTTTTAGACTCTCTTTCTTCTTGTAGCAGCTCTATAAACTCCCACTTTGTTACAGACTTGTAAGGCATGATTAATAAATCTATTTAATGTATAAACATGAATTATTGCCTTTTATTCAATCTAGTATTTGCAACTAAAAAGTGATTCCATTAAGCTAATGGAATCACTTTTTAGTCAAGTTGATTAATACATTTCAAATAGCTTATTGATTCGCTTTTAATCTATTTTCTTACTTATACTATAGAAACAGTTTATTAAATACAAAACCTTTTAATAAGTGATATTTTCTGCACTTATTAATTATTTTTAATTTATTTAAGCTCGCTATCTCACTTGGAAGTAAATTTTATTCTGCATAAAATAGTCTCTTCCATAAACAAAACTTAAAAACCTATTATGAAGAAAATTTACATTAAACTCCTTGCATTTGCGCTTTTATTAAGCAGCGCTGCGTGTTCAGTTAACGAGGAAGAAGTAGTTGAGAAAGCAGCTGTCTCTAAAGAAAAGCTGCAGCAAATTTATGACATGGGCTTCGGGACCACTGATGTAAAGGTGGTGGAAGGCGGTTATCTGGTAGAAGGTGATATCTTCTTAACCGATGAGCAACTAAGCAGCCAGCATGATCAGAAATTTCTGCGGGTAGGCGAAACAGAGCAGTACCGTACAACTAACCTGGTAAGCGTTGGATCTGGTCGCACCATTAGAGTAGCTATCTCCACCACGTTGCCTAGTGCTTATGTTACTGCTTTGGATGAAGCAATACGGAGATACAACGCTGAAAACTTATTAATCAAATTTCAACGGGTTTCTTCCAGCTACAACATTTTGTTGACCAAATCCCCTTCAGATGCTTCTTATCTGGCGTCAGCAGGCTTCCCATACAATGGCAATCCTCACAACCAGATATTGGTAAACTCAACTTACCTAGGATCTAACCCAGGCACGAACTACCTGGCTACCATTCTGGCCCATGAAATTGGTCACTGCATTGGTTTCCGTCACACAGACTACATGGACAGAAGCTATAGCTGCGGTGGGGCTTACACCAATGAAGGAGCCGGCACTGTAGGTGCGATTCATATCCCGGGCACCCCTACTACCGCTGATGCCACTTCCTGGATGTTGGCTTGCGTAGCCACCGGCCAGAACCGTCCGTTCAACACCAACGACCGCACTGCTCTTAGATACATTTATTAATTAAATAAAGGGCCCCAAAGACATAAAAATAGCCGCTGTTTTCACAGCGGCTATTTTTATGTCTTTAAGTTTTTAAAGCATATTAAAACAGCACTACCCTGCAAATTCTATTTCCAGAATCATGCAGGACTTTTAAAATATAAACTCCAGGTTTTAACCCGACAGTTTTAATTGTTTTCACCGCACCATCTTGCCATATTTCCCTTAAAGCTCTACCTGTATGATCCAGTACCTGAATACGGGTTAACTCATCTCCAGATGCCACCACTTGCACCTCACTTCCTGCCAAAACAGGGTTCGGAAATACCTGAACATACTCTTCCGGAGAGTAAAAAACTGACTCTGTTTCACTGTAAAATACTTCCCCTTTACTTGTCACCAACTGCAACCTATATTCATTTCGGCCGGGCACTCGGCTTAAGTCTGTTAAAGAGAAATTAGGTTTGGAAAAAGAATCCAAAGATTGCACTACCTGAAAAGCATCTTTGCTTTTCCTCTCCAACACCACTTTAGCCAAACCATGCAGGGTACTCAGTTCCACATCCAGCAAAACAGTATCTGTAACTTGTTGCCGCGCCAGAAACTGCTTTAAATAACATTGCACCCCTTGTTCAGCATAGTTGATAGTGAAACTTTTTAAACCTGTTTTTCCAGCCAAGACAGGAGTTACCGCGTAATGAAAACCTTGGTGCTGCGCCTTATTCAATACCAGCAACGTGTCTGTTACTCTGGCAATTAATTCCAGGTACTTGTCACCTAAGCCATACACCTGGTACTCCTGCATACCTTTTGCGTCAGGCCAGAACAGCATAAATTCCTGTCCGCACTGGTAGCCCACCTGCATGGACAACACAGGACTAAGCAAAAACTCATCAGACATCCATACTTCTTCAGCTCCCGTCACCAATCTTACCTGCACCAGTCCCGCAGAATCTGGAGCAAGCCAATCTGCTTTTCTTAATTGGAGGCTTACGTTCTCCTTTGCCAATTGCCACTTCTGCCCGGCCCATCGGTATTCTAATCTTCCTTTCTGGTTTAGAGCAAGAGGTGCGTCCCAGCGGATAGTGTTTACTTGCCCGCTTCTCAATAGACTACCTGCTGTAGGGTATGCCCAGGTAAACGGAGCTTCAAACTCATACACCAAGCTGAAAGACTGATCTGCTGATGACAGTTTGTACCCAAACACCTTTATCTCAAACTCGCCAGCGGAAGGCAAAGCGACAGTCACCTGCTCTACGTTATTTATTCTGTCTACCTGCCGACGGGCGGGAAGCAGTAACGAATCTTTATGCGGGTAGGAACTCAGCCCCCAAGGCAGCCACTCCCGGCCACTAGCAAATTCAAGTATTGTAAGGTCCAGGTCATTAACTAAAGCTATTTCCTCCGTTGGAGAAGCAGCCGGATCATTCCACACCAAGGTGACTTTCAGGTTGGCTGCGCCTGCCGGGGCCGTGATGACAAACTTTTGTGAATTTCCCTGAGACACGCTTCCGGCAAAATACCTTCTTTCCTGCAAGGACTGCACGGCCCCTAGCGCATCTACATTTCCAAAACCGGCTTCATAGTCTACACCTAAGCGCCCTTTTTCATCGGCACTGTTGACAAGGGCTGCTTTCACCAAAGCTGCCGGGGGAAGTTTACCGCTATGCTGTTCCTGGTAAGCTTGCTGCAACAGCAAACCCACCCCAGACACCACCGCCGAAGCCTCTGAAGAACCAGACTCACCAAAGGCCACTACTTCGGGCTTGATGCGTCCGTCAAACGTAGGTCCTTTCGAGCTCCGGGCGCTTACATTCCCCGACGTATCTACCGCGCCCACGGTCAATGTATTTTTAGAAATCTTGAATTGCCCCGTGAGATTTGCGAAACCGGCTATGCCCGCGTATCGACCAGCAGATGAAGCCTGAATACCGGCATTGCCAGAGGAAAAGACATGCAGCAATTCTGGAAACTCAATGACTTGCTGGTCATACGCCTGGCTTTCCAAGCCATAATAGTTCTCCACCCCCACTCCGTAGGAATGGTTTTGAACCGACACCTTTTGCGCCCGAAGAACGGATGTTTCATCTGGTAACAGCTGCGAAAAGTCTGAAGAAACAAGGTTGCTTTGCCAGGCTACGCCCCGCCCTAAGGGTGAAGTATTACCTCCGCCTCCTACCAAAGTCGCCATACCGGTAGCATGGGGCGTAACCGTTACAGAAGAAGCTGCAGTTGAAAGGACCCGACCTCTGAAGTCAATGTCTGCCGGATCAAAAGCATTCTCTTTGATGGAGGCAACCAGTCCTTTGCCGGTGATTTCCGGAAAACGCACCTGAACTGCTTCTACCTTGTTTACCGTGAGGTCTGCGTTCTGGAGATGCGCCTCTTCCTTTGGAATCCGTTCTGGTGCATCTACAAACGTGACGTAGGGGCATTCTGTTAAAGCCGCAAGGTTCTGGGCGGAGAGCTTTGCCAGAAAATATGTATTAGCTAAAGGAGTAGGCAGGGGCCGCAAAGCTGGCAACGCAGTCTTCATCCAGGACAGAAATAGCGTCTTGTCTTTAACCTGCACCCGTACGGCCAGTTCCTGCTTCTGTGTTCTTGATTCTCTTAGAGAAGGAGCTAGTTTGGCATTATCAACAAAACCAATAACCTTCTGCCCCACTACTGGTATCGCCAGAGAAAGCAGCAATATTCCACCGAGAAGTTTTCCTACTATAATACTAGTAAAAGTTTGCCCCATCCCTTCCTTATCTTGGCAACATAAAAAGTAATCTACCGGGTATTCTCCTGGAAAGCAACTGCTATTAGTCGATTATTTTCCAAACAGCCTCAAAATGGGTTTTCCAGCTGGCTTAAAACCCTTCAATAGTACATATACATGTGAAGCAAGGAAATACCACAATTAGTTGTTAGAAGATATCCTCACCGTTGTAGTCTTCTAAAAAGGCAGCAAGCTTATCCAGCGTCTGGGAAAGTTCTTCCACGGTGGGCAGGTACACTACCCTGAAATGGTCGGGCTGTTTCCAGTTGAAGCCGGTTCCCTGCACCAACAGCACGTGCTGGTCATTTAGAAAATCCAGTACCAGCTTTTCGTCTGATTTGATGTTGAATCTCTTCACATCTACCTTTGGGAACATGTAGAACGCCCCCGATGGCTTCACGCAGGTAATCCCCGGAATTGACGTAAGCTTCTCATAGCAGATCTCGCGCTGCTTGTGCAACCGCCCAGTGGGCAAGACTAAATCAGCAATATTCTGGTAGCCTCCTAACGCCGTCTGAATGGCAAACTGCGAGGGCACATTGCTGCAGAGCCGCATGCTAGCCAGCGCATTCAGCCCTTCAAGGTAGGAAGTAGCAATGGCTTTGTTTCCGCTGGCTACCAGCCACCCAGCCCTAAAACCGGCGGCAAGGTAATTCTTGGACAATCCGCTGTACGTGAGACATAAAATATCCTCGGCAAAAGAAGCGGTGGAAAAATGCTCTACGTCATCGTACAGAATCTTATCATAGATCTCGTCTGAAAACACAATCAGTTTGTGCTTTTCAGCCAGCTGAACAATCTGCTGCAGGACCTCAGCGGGGTACACCGCTCCCGTAGGATTATTGGGATTGATGATAACAATGCCTTTGGTGCGGGACGTGATTTTGCTTTCCATGTCCTTCAGGTCTGGGTACCAGTCTGAAGCTTCGTCACAGAGGTAATGCACAGCTTTGCCACCGGAAAGCGTGACCGCAGCAGTCCAAAGCGGATAATCCGGCGCTGGAATCAGGATTTCATCGTCAAGGTTAAGAAGCGCTTGCATGCTGAGCATGATGAGCTCGCTTACGCCGTTGCCAATGATGATATCATCTTCATGCACGTCGTGCAGGCCTTTGCTTTGGCTGTAGTGCATGATGGCTTTACGCGCGGCGAACACTCCTTTAGAATCTGTGTAGCCCTGGCCGTTGCGGAGGTTCACCATCACGTCATGCACAATTTCATCGGGTGCATTAAACCCAAAAGGTGCGGGGTTGCCTATGTTCAGGCGGGTGATCTGGTAACCTTCCTTCTCCAGGTCCATGGCTTTCTCGAAAATGGGACCTCGTATCTCGTAGAAAACATTGTCTAAGCGGGTGCTCTTCTGTATCATAATGCCAACATGAAGCCCTAAAGATAGTGATCTACGAATGCCCTGATTCTGTTTAGAAGCTATTTTTCAAAAAATACTCTACAAACCCTTCTGATTTACAGGTGCCTGTGCACAAAAAAAGCCACTCTTTGCAGAGTGGCTTGCTAATTATTGTCTTCCTGTTTAGGGCTTGTTTTAGTAAAATTAGCCCTAAACATTATAGGTCTTCGTCATCCTCTTCGCCGTAGCCTTCGTCAAAATCTTCGTCTTCATCTGTATCATCTCCTTCCGCTGACTCGTTGGCTTTCATGGGTTCCTCATCGCCCACTACGTCTATGAGTTTCTCAATTTCGGTGGCTTTCTCAGGATCATTGAGCTTTTCATAGGAAAGGGAAAGGTTTCTGAGCGCCCGCCGCACAATGTCTACAGGTGAGCAAGGCTCATAGAATATCTCTAACGGATTGAGGTTAAGCTGCAGCAGGTAATTGTCAATGTCGGCTTTGGTGAGGATGAGGCCCCGGTTGTACACATTGATGTAGAACTGGGGCAGTATGTCACTCTTAAAGGTAAGCACAAACAGGTTGGGCAAATTTACCCCGTACACCGGTAAACCCAGCTTTTGCGCCAGGGTCATGTAAACCACACACAATGAAAGCGGATTACCCCGCTTGGATTCCAACACCTGGTTAATCATGGAATTTGCCGGCGCGTGGAAGTTCTTGGTATTGGCTGAAAACCGGTGTAGCTTAAAAAGCACGTAGTTCAGGGTTTTCACCTGATCATACGGGTGCATGTCTGGGCGCACGTGCACCCAAGCCTCGTAGTATAATTGGTCTATGGAGCGGTTGATATCTTCCAAACTCACGTCTGGGTACTGGTAAGTGCTCACCAGCCACATACCCCTTACCAGATCAGTACCCCCTTCTTCTTTCCAAGTCTTCAAGCGCTGCACCAGAGACGAATACTGCAGGTCATGGATCAGGTCCTCCAGTTTTTTCTGGTGCTCCGGGTCAAGGCTTTCTTCCCAAGCCTCCTCCAGAAAAGGAGTAATGGTATCGCCTAAGTCAACTATTCGCTGGTGCACATGCGCCACCACCTCCGGATCTTTGTCATCCAGCAATGAAATCAGCGCTTTTATTTCTTTATTGGTCAAAGCAGACGGATTGATTAAGAATTTAAAATTAGGGATTAAGAATTGAATCCTCCGTTCCTCATACGGAAATTGACGCCCTACTTCCGTACAGATGGGCAATTTTTAATTCCTAAAGGTCAAACTCACCTTTGAAATCAGGTTTGAATCACGCCTACGTTGAACGGTTTGGTGATGGGTGCATGATTGGCCGCCTCAATCCCCATGGAGATCACTTTACGGGTTTCCAGCGGGTCAATGATGCCGTCTACCCACAGGCGGGCGGCAGCGTAATACGGCGACAACTGCTCATTGTACCGGGCGGTAATTTTATCTAAAAGCTCTTTCTCTGCTTCTGGAGTAATGACTTCTCCTTTTGCTTTGAGCGAAGCCACCTGAATCTGCAACAAGGTCTTTGCCGCCGATGCTCCTGACATCACCGCCAATTGCGCTGTGGGCCAGGCGAAAATCAAACGTGGGTCGTAGGCTTTGCCGCACATGGCGTAGTTGCCCGCGCCGTAGCTGTTGCCTATCAGAATGGTAAACTTAGGCACCACGCTGTTGCTCATGGCATTCACCAGCTTAGCGCCGTCTTTGATGATACCACCGTGCTCGGCCTTGCTGCCCACCATAAAACCAGAGACGTCCTGCAAAAACACCAGCGGTATTTTCTTCTGGTTGCAATTCATGATAAAGCGTGCGGCTTTGTCAGCAGAGTCTGAGTAGATCACGCCGCCCATCTGCATTTCGCCTTTTTTGCTCTTGACAATCTTGCGCTGGTTGGCCACAATGCCCACGGCCCATCCGTCAATGCGGGCCAGCCCACAGATTAGGCTCTGCCCGTACAGGTCTTTGTAAGGCTCAAACTCAGAATTATCTACCAACCGATGGATGATGTCCATCATGTCATAAGGCTTTACGCGGTCCTGGGGCAGCAGACCGTAAATTTCTTTTGGATCTAGTTTCGGCTCTGCCGGAGTAGTGCGGTTGAAGCCAGCTTTGGGATTCTCGCCCATTTTGTCAAAAATGTTCCGGATGTGGTCCAGGCATTCCTGATCAGTCTCAAATTTATAATCGGTGACACCTGAAATCTCAGAATGAGTAGAAGCGCCGCCCAAGGTTTCATTGTCAATGGTTTCGCCAATGGCGGCTTTCACCAGGTAAGAACCCGCCAGGAAGATAGAGCCGGTGCCTTCCACAATCATGGCCTCGTCACTCATGATGGGCAGGTACGCACCACCAGCCACGCAGGAACCCATAATGGCCGAGATCTGCACAATGCCCTCTGAACTCATGATGGCGTTGTTCCGGAACATGCGTCCAAAGTGTTCTTTGTCAGGAAAAATCTCATCCTGCATGGGCAGAAACACGCCCGCACTGTCTACCAGGTAAATGACCGGCAAGCGGTTCTCTATGGCAATTTCTTGGGCGCGTAGGTTTTTCTTAGCGGTAATGGGAAACCAGGCACCCGCCTTCACGGTGGCGTCATTGGCTACTACCATGCACTGCCGGCCTTTCACGTAACCTATCCCGGCCACCACTCCACCACCCGGGCAACCACCGTATTCCTGGTACATGCCTTCTCCCGCAAAAGTGGCTATCTCCAGGAACTCAGAGTCTTCATCTAGCAGGTATTTGATGCGTTCGCGAGCGGTAAGTTTGCCTTTCTCGTGCTGTTTGGCAATGGCTTTTTCGCCGCCGCCTAAGGCTACTTTGTGATGTCTGCTCTTAAGTTGAAAGCAAAGCTGTTTCAGGCTGTCTTCGTTCTTATTGAATTCAATATCCATAATTCTGCGAAAGCGAGTGGTTAGGGGTTATTGGCCCAATGCGGGTACTACAAATATAGCAAAATTCAGAAAAGGCTAACACTTGTTAGGTTTCTAAAAACACTTACGTTCTGAAACAAAGAAGCGTTTTGGTACCGTTTTCTACAAAACGGAGCCAAAACGCTTCTTCTTAAGAGTTCTGTATGGTTATTTCTTTTCCTCTACGGTGCCTGCATTCTCTACCTTGTTTGCGTTTTTCACCTTTTCAGCTTCTTTCACATTAGTGGCTTTGTCTACCTTGGTACCACCACCAATCTGTAGTAATGAGAAATGCACGTAACGTTTAGGGTTTGCTTTCAGGTCCATCAGCAACGCATTCAGGCTTTCACTGGAGCCGTTAAGGTTGCGGTAAAGGGAATCATCGTTCATGAGTTTCCCCAAACTTCCGTTGGCTTGGTTGATCTTGCTCATGGTAAGTTGCGCCTGCGAGATGGTGCTGTCTAACCCCCTGATGGCACTATTCATAGAATTCACATCTATGGTGTCTGTGATGCTGTTGAGGTTACCCGCCAAACGGCTGAACTTGGCTTCGGTACCCCGTAAGGCAGAAGTTAGTTGAGCCAGGTTGCTGGTGATTTCATTGATATTCCCTTGGTTGGCCAAAGCAACAGCGCGCAAGGTTTCAGAAGTAGCCTGCGCATTAAGCAGAATAGACTGAATGCTCTGCTTCGCATCCTTGTCTAAGAAGGCGTTCAGGCGCTGCAGGGTGGTATCAACAGTGCCCAAAACCGGCATTGCCCTTTCTGAAAGCATGTCCGTAATACTCCTTTTTGCGAATGGGATCAGGAACTCGCCACCCTTGTAGCGGATGCGGTTGCGGCCCATATACAATTCAATGGCCTTGCCGCCCAGTAGATCTGAGCTTACCAGCATGGCCACGGTAGAGTCTCCTACGTCAATGTCTTTCTCAATGTCAAGGGTAACCAGAATCTTGTTGCCTTTCTTCTGATCTAGTACCATTTCCTTCACTAAACCAACCCTAAAGCCATTGATAAGTACCGGGTTAGATACAGCCAACCCTTCTACCGAGTCATAAGTGACATAGTAGGTACGGGTGGAGGAAAGAACATTACTACCTTTTAAAAATAGAAAGCCCACGTAGAGTGCTGCTAAAGACACAATGCCCAACAACGCTACTTTGAGTTCTTTGGAAAATTTCACAGGTGTAAGATTTTTAGTTCATGGCTTCAAGTTCTCGCTTGTAATCTCTGAAAGCGCGATATATGCCTGATGCCATATACGTTTGATTGGTTTTATCGTTGAGGAACCTCTCTTCCGTTGGGTTCGTCAAAAATCCGATTTCAATCAACGTGCTGGGCATTGCCGATTTCCATAGCACCAAAAAGCCCGCCTGTTTCACCCCCCGGCTAGACCGGCCTACCTTGGTCTTGAACTCTTTCTCTACTTTCTGAGCAAATCGAAGACTGTTGTCTAGGTAAGCACTCTGGAATAAACTAAAAAGAATGTGGTTTTGTGGAGAGTTTGGGTTGAAGCCGTTGTATTTTTTCTCGTAGTTTTCTTCCTGTAACACTACTGAGTTTTCCCGTTTGGCAACCGCCAGGTTTCCGTCAGATTTATGTTGCCCCATGGTATAGGTCTCAGTACCGTAAGCGGCGCTTGGGCCCGAGTTGCAGTGGATGGAAACAAACAGATCTGCGTGGTTTTTATTGGCTATGCCGGCCCGGTCAATCAGTTCTACAAACCGGTCATCTTTGCGGGTATACACCACCTTTACGTCCGGAATATTCTCCTGAATGAGTTCCCCAAGTTTCAGGGCCACCTTTAAAGCCACATCTTTTTCCCGGGCCGAAGTTCCGTTACAACCCGTGTCTTTTCCGCCGTGCCCGGCGTCAATTACCACAGTTCGCACTTTAACCTCCTTCCGCTCAAACGTGGTGAAAGAACTAAACAGTAAAAAAGCAAAGATGGTAAGCGAGACAATATTTTTCACGAGATGCGTTAGTTAAAAGCTATTGTTGATAACTTTGTCCTAATAAACAAAATAACAAAAAATTTACTTGAATCAGAAGAGATCCCTCCTGTTTTTGGCAATTGCCCTCTTTTATGGGCTTGTCTTTTTTATCAGCATAGAGGGAAGCGCGCAAGTCCGCCCCACCCGTTCTGACTCTCTGGTAGTCACCCCTTCAGATACTACCAACGCCAAAGCCAAGGGCGATATTGAGACCACAATCAATTATAAAGCCAAAGATTCTATTCGCTATGATGCCGTGAGTCAAATCATGTACCTGTACGGCGATGCCCATATTGATTATGGCGAGGTGGCCCTGGATGCGGCCTTTATCCAGATTAACTGGAAAACAAATATTATAGACGCTGAAGGCATGGTAGACTCAGCCGGAGTGCTCCAGAACAAACCGCTTTTCAAGAACGGGGCAGAAACGTACCAGGCCGAGCGGATGAGCTATAACTATAAAAGCAAGAAAGGCCGCGTAATTGGGGCAGTCACCACCCAGGGTGAAGGCTACATCCACGCGGAAACCATTAAACGCGATGCCGAGGGAAGCGTGTACGGAAGACACGCCCGCTACACCACCTGCGACCTGGAACACCCCCACTTTTACATAAAGGCCACCAAAATGAAAGTGATTCCCAATGACCGTGTCATTGCCGGACCTTTTCACCTGGTGTTTGCCGATGTCCCCACTCCCATTGGCTTGCCGTTCGGGTTCTTTCCCTCGCCGCGTAAAAGAGGTTCCGGGGTTATCATTCCAACTTTTGGCGAATCAAACCAGCAAGGCTTCTACCTGCGCGAGGGTGGTTTCTACTGGGCCATGAACGAGTACATGGACATGCGCATTACCGGTGACATTTACTCACTGGGCGGCTACGGCGCCCGTCTACAGTCTACTTACACCAAGCGTTACAAATTCAGCGGTAACTTCTCTCTAAGCCACACTTTCATAAAAGCCACTGAAAACATAGGGGCTGGCGTTACCACAGACAATGTTTATAACTACAGCTCAGATTCCCGTGACATCTGGATTAGCTGGAGCCACCAACCAGTAACCCGTCCGGGCAAGGGACAGTTCTCTGCCAGTGTGAACGCCGGTAGCCAGTTCTACAACCAACGTAACTCCACTAGTCCTCAAAATGCGTTGTCACCGGCTTTTAACTCAACGGTATCTTACCGCAAGAGCAGCCCTAACTCTCCAATTAACTACGGGGTAACTATTTCTCAAAGCCAGAGAACTTTGATACAGCGCAGTGAAACCGGAGAAACAACGCCTGTGCAGGCCATGAGCTTTACCCTGCCGGATTTCAGTTTTGGGGTAGCGAGCCAAAGCCCTATTGAATGGTTTGGCGGCACGTTGACTGGCCGCTGGATTGAAGGCATCAGGATTGGCTATAACCTGAACGCCCGTCAGTTTGTCTCTAACAACATTTCTACGGGCTCAAGTTTAGGCTTTCCCTTCTCTAACAGCATAGGCCGGGACACTGTGGTGGCCATCAATGGCTCTAACCTAGCGCAAATTTTCAGAAACGCCCGCACCAGCATTAACCATGACATTCCTATCACGCTAGGTACGGTAAGTCTATTCAAGTATTTCAAACTGACGCCGGGCGTGAGTTACAGTGAAAGCTGGTTCACCAAGAAATACAACTACCGCAATGTTCCGGGGTCAAACCTGTTGGCAGCCGATACCCTGAAAGGCCTGCACCGAACCTACCAATACCAGGGTGGGCTTTCACTTACCACCAACTTGTACGGCATAGCCCAGATCAAAGGCAAGAAGATTGAAGCCATCCGGCACACCTTCACTCCTAACCTTTCTTATTCTTTCCGTCCAGATTTCGGGAACCCTGAGTTTGGTTTTTACCAGCGGGTACAGCGTGATAGTTTAGGAAACACCCAGTTGCTTTCCCGCTTCCAGGGCTTGGAAGGAAACGTACCTGGGCCGGGCTTGAGCAGCGCGCTTTCCTTCTCGGTGAGCAACAACGTGGAGATGAAAATGAAGACCGATAGCGCCGGAGTCTTCAAGAAAGTGAGCTTGATTGATGCTTTCAACTTCTCCGGCTCTTACAACATGGCCGCCGACTCGTTCAAGCTCTCCAACATCAACGTGAACTTGTCTACCAAGCTGTTCAACAACGTGGGGGTGACGCTTTCTGGTAGCTTTGACCCTTACCAGTATGTGAACGGGACTAGAAGAAACGTGTACTTATTGGAAGAGGGAGGATTTAAACTAGCCCGGTTAATGAACCTAAACTTTAACACCGGGTTTGAGTTTAACCAGCAGGCCCGCAAACAACAAGCCGCCTCAGGAGCTGCTCCGCCCACCAACCTACCTGCTTTACAGCGCACCGTTACCGCGGCAGATTACGTGGAGTTCAACATCCCCTGGACCCTCACCGTTGATTTAACCTCCAACTTCACCAGAGACGTACTCACGAACAAGTTGGTCAACAACGCGACTACGGCAGGCTTCAACGGTTCAGTGACGCTTACAGAAAAATGGGCCGTCAACTACACCACCAGCTATGACCTTAAAAACCGGGTCCTGAGTTACACCAACGTAGGCATTGTGCGGGATTTGCACTGCTGGCAAATGTCTATTGACTGGGTACCGTTTGGAGTGTTGCAGCGTTATTCCATTAACATTAACGCCAAATCATCGCTGCTCCAGGACTTGCGCATCAGGCGCAGCAGCAGCGCCACCGGGCGACCTTATTAAAAATAAAGCAGAGCGGCCATCTTCCAGAAAGATGGCCGCTCTGCTTTTAGCCTGTTTTAACAAAATTGGTTGTCAAACAACTACTTAGCTTGATAAAAATATGCTCCATTTTACCTCTTTGATAGGTCTCCAAGAATTTCTGATAATTTCTGATTCCTAATGTCCCGCTCATTACCTTTGCCCGAGACTATTCTACTTACTTAATATGTCTGTTCAGAAACGCGAAGTAAAAATTGTAACCACCCACCAGTTGCAAAGCATGAAAGTGCGTGGCGAAAAAATATCAATGCTTACGGCTTATGATTTCTCCATGGCTACTTTGCTGGACGCAGCGGGTACAGATGTTTTACTGGTAGGAGACTCTGCTTCTAACGTGATGGCTGGCCATGAAACCACTTTACCCATCACCCTGGACCAGATGATCTATCACGCGTCTTCAGTGGTACGTGGCGTGAAGCGGGCTTTTGTAGTGGTAGACCTTCCGTTTGGCTCTTACCAGGGAAATTCTTCGGAAGCTCTGCGCTCTGCCATCCGGATCATGAAAGAATCTGGCGCCCACGGCGTGAAACTGGAAGGCGGCGTAGAAATTAAAGAATCCATTACCCGTATCCTTAGCGCGGGGGTTCCGGTCATGGGGCACTTAGGCCTTACCCCACAGTCTATCTATAAATTCGGCACTTACTCTGTGCGCGCCAAAGAAGAAGCCGAAGCTGAGAAGCTTCTCTCCGATGCCCGTTTGTTGCAGGAATTAGGCTGCTTTGCCATTGTGCTGGAGAAAATTCCATCTGCTTTGGCCAAGCGCGTTTCTGAGGAACTAGATATTCCAATCATTGGGATAGGCGCTGGTCCGCACGTTGATGGCCAGGTGCTGGTAATTCATGATCTGTTAGGAATCACCAAAGAGTTCAAGCCAAGGTTCCTGCGCCGCTACGCTGAACTTCATGAAACGATTACCAGTGCAGTGAGCAACTACATCCAGGACGTAAAATCGCTTAACTTCCCAACTGAGGAAGAAGCTTATTAATTGTTGATTGTCCATTGCTGGTTGTTTTGCTTCATACAGCAATCAGCAATGGACAACGCTATCCTTTCCAGCCTCTTTTCTCCAAAACAGCTTAAAAACAGGATGCCCGCTTCTGCCGCCCTTGACGTACTCTTTGAGGACAACCATATTCTGGTGGTTAACAAGCCAAGCGGGGTGCTGGTGCAAGGTGATGAGACCGGAGATGTGCCGCTTTCAGAACTGGCCAAAGAATACGTAAAACAGAAGTACCAGAAACCTGGCAACGTCTTCATGGGTGTAGTGCATCGCCTGGACCGTCCAGTAAGCGGGGTGGTATTACTGGCGAAAACATCCAAAGCGCTCAGCAGATTAAATGAGCAGTTTCGGCTTCACAAAACCAGGAAGGTCTACTGGGCTCTTACCCAGCGGGCACCCAATCCTGAGAACGGAACCTTGGTCCACTGGCTGGTGAAAGATGCTGAACGCAACACTACTAAAGCCCTGACAAGTGAAAAACCCGGCAGCCAGCGGGCCGAGCTCAGCTATTCATTATTGAAAAGCACAGGTGGCAAGCACTTGGTGGAAGTACGGCCGGTTACCGGAAGGCCGCATCAGATTCGCGTGCAGTTAGCTTCTTTGAAGTGCCCCATCCTGGGTGACCTTAGATATGGCGCTCCAGAACCCATGCCTAACAAAAGCATCTGCCTACACGCGCGGGAACTTGGTTTCGAGCATCCGGTTCTTAAAACATGGGTTACGGTACAGGCCCCTCCTCCTCCTATATTTGTGTGGCAACCCTTCCAGCCCTGAAGCATAGGAAGCTTAGTAAGCCTTTCCTACACATTGCGCTCCTCTGTTGCAACCAACTCCTCCTGTTTCAACTTCGTTTTCCTGAAAATAACCTTAGAACATAGCTGTACTTCTACTATCAAGCCCAGCTTCTCTAGACGTTAGTTTAAGGAAGTGAGATTTGAAGTCAAGTTCAGAGGAGTTCCAGGGCAAAAAATGATTTTCGTCACTTTAACACAAATTATAATTTTGTTTTTGCGGCGTTAACGGCTTGTGTTGTAGCTTTGTGAACTTATTTACCGGATGACTGTTACCATAGCGTCCGTTCCGGTTAGGATAAACTTTTTAATTGCAATCACCCAGCATGATTATCATCCTCTTCTTTGTAGCACACTGGTACCTTTCGCTTTTTGTGCAGACCTTTTACCTGCACCGCTACGCCGCTCACAAAATGTTCACCATGAATGTGTTCTGGGAGAAATTCTTTTTCCTGTTGACGTATCTGAGCCAAGGTTCTTCCTACCTATCGCCCAGAGCATACGCCATCATGCACCGCATGCACCACGCCTTTTCAGACACTGAGCGTGACCCCCATTCTCCGCACTTCTCCAGCAATGCTTTCACCATGATGTGGAAGACCAAGAATATCTACAATGATTTCTTGAACAAGCGCGTGGAACCGGAGATGCGTTTTGATGGCAACTACCCGGTTTGGCGCTTGGTAGAAAACATTGGTGACCATTGGGGCTCGCGGTTAGCCTGGGGCGTTATTTACGTGCTCATCTACATCAATTATGCACAATACTGGTGGATGTATTTGTTACTTCCGTTGCACTTCCTGATGGGGCCTATCCATGGTGCCATTGTAAACTGGAGCGGCCACAAATACGGGTACCAGAACTTTGACAACAATGACAAGTCTAGAAACTCACTTTTCTTTGACTTCTTAACCGGTGGCGAGCTTTTCCAGAACAATCACCACAAATTGCCTAACCGTGTGAACTTCGGGGTGAAGTGGTGGGAACTGGACCCTACCTATCCGGTGATCTGGACGTTAGACAAAATTGGCATCATCAAATTGAAGAAAGCGGTAAGCTAATCGCTTCTTATATCATAACACAAAAGGCACACTCTGTTGGAGTGTGCCTTTTGTGTTACTAACGCTTCAGTCACTTTATAGATCAGGTTTCGCTTCAGCCTTCTTCTACCCGCAGAAGAATCATTCAAGCCATACCCTGCTTCAGGTTCACATTTTATAAACCAGGGCTGAAACTTATTTCCTAAAACTTCTCTTTCTCAAATCATTAGTAGATACAAGATTATTCCTGTACATTTGCACCCCAAAGCCGGACGGGATCCGGCGACTTAACAAATTTAGCTATGGCTGTTAAAATCAGACTGGCCCGCAGAGGCCGCAAAAAAGCTGCGATGTATGATATCGTAGTTGCAGATGCTCGTTCACCACGTGATGGTCGTTTCATCGAGAAATTAGGTACTTACAACCCACAAACAAACCCTGCCACTATCAACTTCAACGAAGACAAAGCGTTGGATTGGGTATTGAAAGGTGCACAACCTACTGACACTGTGAAAGCGATGCTTTCTTACACTGGTGTTATGTTCAGAAAACACTTACAGATTGGTGTATTGAAAGGCGCCGTGACGCAAGAGCAGGCTGATACCCGCTATGCTGAGTGGAAAGCTGCTAAAGAAGCCAAAATCTCTGGTAAAGTAGAGAAATTAGGAAGCGACAAAGCTGCTCAAAGACAAGCTGCTTTAGATGCTGAAGCTAAAGTAAACGCTGCTCGTGCCGAGGCGATCCGTATCAAGAACACTCCTGCTCCAGAAGTAACTGAAGAAGCTCCGGCTGCTGAAGGTGATGCTACTGAAGGTGCTGATGCTCCTGCTGCTGACGCTACAGAAGAAGCACAAGCTTAATTTTACAAGCCATGACGTTAGACGCATGCTTCCAGTTGGGGTATATCGTGAGGACGCATGGCACCAAAGGCCAGGTAGTCGCGTTTTTTGACGTAGACTTTCCGGAAGATTACGATGAATTGGAATCAGTTTTCCTGTTAGTCAACGGGAAACTGGTTCCTTTTTTCATTGATCACCTCAACCCTCAGGACAACGGCAAAAGCATCATCAAGTTTGAGGATGTGAACACCGTAGCCGACGCCGAGAAACTCAAAGGCGTTAGTCTCTATCTCCCGCTTAACCAACTTCCTGAGTTGGAAGAAGACCAGTTCTACTTCCATGAAGTAATCGGCTACACGGTAATAGATGAGAATCTGGGCGAACTGGGCACGGTGCAGACCTTCTTTGACCTTCCTAACCAGGATTTACTGGCCATGGAGTATCAAGGACATGAAGTTCTTATTCCGGTGCAGAATGAGATTGTTCTGCGCACCAGCAAAGAGGAGCGCAAAATCTACGTAAACCTGCCTGAAGGCCTTTTGGAAGTCTACACCCAACCCTCTAACCGCCACTTAGAGGAACCTCCTCTGGAAGGCGAGGAAGACGAAGACGATGACGCGGTTTGATATCATCACCTGCCAGCCCCACCTGCTTACCGGCCCTTTTGACCATTCTATTCTAAAACGGGCACAGGACAAGGGCCTGGTAGAAGTGCACCTGCATGACCTCCGGAAATACGCCATAAACAAACACGGTCAGATTGACGACTACGCCTTTGGCGGTGGCGCCGGTATGGTACTTATGGTCGAACCCATTGCCAAGTGCATCAGGGAACTTCAGGAGCAGCGTACGTATGATGCCATCATCTACATGACGCCAGACGGACAGACGCTGAACCAGCCTATGGCCAACCGGTTGTCTATGCTGCAGAACATTATCATTCTCTGCGGTCACTACAAAGGAGTAGACCAACGCGTGCGTGACCTGTTCGTGACCCATGAGATCAGCATTGGTGATTACGTACTCTCTGGCGGCGAATTGGCAGCGGCCGTATTGGCAGACTCCCTTATCCGGTTGATTCCGGGCGTGTTGAATGATGAGAGCAGTGCGCTTTCAGACTCGTTTCAAGACAATCTGCTGGCGCCTCCGGTGTATTCCAGGCCTGCTGATTTTGAAGGGCATACCGTACCAGACATCCTGCTATCTGGGAATACTCCTAAAGTAGAGGAGTGGCGGTTTGAGCAGGCCGTGCAGCGCACCCGCCAACTAAGGCCTGATTTGCTGCGCGATGAAAAAAATTAGTACTTGTTGATTTACAATTAGAAAAATAACGTCTATATTTGCACTCCGAATTTTGCAGATAAAATAGACACTATATTATAGTCATGAGCGATTTAATTAAATTAGTAGAGCAGGAAAATTCAGAGAGACGTGCCTCTATCCCTGCTTTTGCTGCTGGCGACACCGTGAATATTCACGTTAAAATCCGTGAGGGTAACAAAGAGCGTATCCAGCAATTCCAAGGTGTGGTATTGCAGCGTAGAAACTCTGGTGCCAGCGAGACTTTCACTGTAAGAAAAGTGTCTAACCAAATTGGTACCGAGCGTATTTTCCCAGTTCTTTCTCCAAACATTGAGAAAATCGAGGTAATCCGCAGAGGTAAAGTAAGAAGAGCTCGTCTGTTCTACCTGAGAGGCCTTTCTGGTAAAGCTGCTCGTATCAAAGAAAAAAGAAGCTAATCCCTTTTGGTATAACTTACTCCATAGTTTTAGTTCCGAAAAAGCCGATCTCCCCGAGATCGGCTTTTTTGTTGCCCTACTTCAGGCACCTATACATCTTTTATTCTTACTCTCAGTTTCTGCCTACTTTACAAAATATTGACCTAAAATAGCCTGACATCTGCTTTTAGATAAACCCTCTCCTGTTTCCTCCGTTTCTACAAAGTCAAACAACAGGTTTAGCACCTTAACTCAATTGTTTGGGTGCTACTCCTTTCTTTCTCACTTTTAGTTCGTTATCCTTATGAACAGACGTCATGCTTTACAGGCCACTGCTCTCTTGGGTGGAGCCTCTGCCCTTGGTTTATTTGAGTTATCTGCTGCTCCTGTTTATAAGAAGACACCCCCTCTTTCGGCTGCAGAGATAGCCGCCATTGAAGCTGCTTTGGGCAAAAAGGGCTCATACAAGGAAGACGAAGCGACGCACACCACTGCCCTGCCCCGCAACGACCTTAAGGTAAAAGTAAAAGGAGAATCCGTTCCAATCTCCTTTGGGTTTGGGGGTTGGGTAGCGATCAAGAAAACCGTAGATGGCAAAACGGCCATGCTCATGAGTGACACGGTTTTACTGCAGGAGGAAGTAAATCCGCTTATTTCAGCGGCTCATACCAACGGACTTGAAATAAGTGCCATTCACAATCATTTCTTTTATGAGGAACCCCGCATCTTTTACATGCACTTGCATGGCATGGGTTCTCCGGCAGAATTAGCCAAGAAGTTTGCTGCCACTATCAGTCAGAGCAAAATATCGCCTAAGAATCAACCTGCGGGCCAGTCACCCACTCCAGCTTCCCAGAGTGGCAATACCGCTTCTGGTCCAACAGCTGCTCCAACCGGGAAAGAAAACTTTGATATTCCGGCCTTGGATGCTATTGTGAAATACACTGGTACTGTGAATGGTCCCACCTATAAATACACCATTGGTCGTTCAGATCTAACGATAATGGCAATGGGAGCTGAAATGACCCCATCTATTGGTCTGAATTCCTGGGCCTCTTTCGCCGGTACGAAAGAAAAAGCCCATATAGCCGGTGACGTGGCAATGTTGCCATCAGAGGTAAATGCAGTAATAGCTGCTCTCCGGCAACACAACCTGGAAGTGGTGGCAGTACATAACCACATGCTGGGTGATGATCCGCACATGATTTTCCTACATTACTATGGCCAGGGCCAAGCGACCAAATTAGCCCAGGGGTTTAGAGCCGCTTTGAATGAACTCGGAAAACATGGAAAAGGAATGGGTCATGGTAAACATTAGCATGCTTAAGTGATGCAACTACGCTCTTCTCGTTGGTAAGCCATTTTAGGAAAAACAACCTAAAACAAAACGGACTTTGCCCGGCTGATTCTCGCAGACTTCCTCTCTGTTGCTTTTAACCGTTAGGTGCTGTTTGACAGGAGCCTTCTAAAGGAGTAAACAGCGGCCACTATTTACACTTAAAGTTTCTCAGTTTAAATAAATACTAAAATTTAAGTATTTATTTAAACTTTACTTAGAACTACCTTGCAAAGGCCCAATAAGGGAGAATAATATCATCTTATAGAAGTGTGCTCTAAAGCTGAACCTTCCATCTCCTATGAAAGAAAAATTCATTAGATATCTGGAGCAGGTTACCCCCATAAGCAATGGCTTAAAAGAAGACTTAAAAGCACAAATTTGTGGACCCTATACCTTTAAAAAGGGAACCCTCCTGCTTCGGGAAGGAGACATAAGTGAAAATGCCTACTTTATAGTAAGAGGCATGGCCCGAATGTATTACACCATAAAAGACAAGGAAATAACTAGTCGGTTTATTCCTGAAAACTCTATTGCAATTCCTTATTACAGTTACTTCACGCAACACCCCTCTTATGAGAGCATGGACCTGGTAGAGCCTTCACAGGTACTTTGCATTTGCCGGGCCGATTTTGAAAGCCTTTATGAGCGTCACCCTGAATTACATAACCTGATCCGGCAGCAACTTGCAAAGGCTCTGATACATAGCGACGAAAGAGCTATGATGATCAGAAAATTATCAGCGAAAGAGCGGTATGAGGCTTTGTTAGAGAACTTCCCTTCCATTTTCCTGAGAGCATCAGTTCAGCAGATTGCCTCTTTCTTGGGTCTAAGCCGGGAAACACTTACCCGCATCCGTTCAGGCGTGAAATGTGACGAATATCACAAAGTTTGATAAATCCAGTTGTCAGGTTTACAGCACAATTTTATCCTTATATATTTACAAAAAATCTTTTAGTTATCTCATCATCAAAGATGAGAGGAAAACTATAGCGAAAGAATTTTATCAAAGAATAAATAAGAAGAGGTATCATATTCTGGTATGATACCCTACAGATAAATTAAAAAGCTTTTTAAACAGGATTGATACAAGACTAAAAAGCAACCAAACAATGTATGAGATTCAATATCAGGGTTTTGGCTCTCTTTATTGGCTTAGAACATTAGACTACAGTTAAATTCTCTCAAAAAGACTTACGCTTACATCAACTTCCCTATGCAATAATGTGTAGCGGAAATTGATCTCCTCTCCCGATCCGCTCTTCTACGGCGGTGGGCTTAAGTACGATCTACATATCCTGTAATATACGCAGTGCTTACTCCTTTTCTGCAAAGGGTTATCAAGAGTTCCTACTAGCGAATATACCCCCCGTAGCATGTCTTAGACATGAGTGTACTTGATGTCCTATTTATCCTTCCCAACCAAAACAACCTATTTTAAAGTATGGATAACGTTAACTCATTCCATGACCAAGGTCTCCACACGGGAGAATCATGTAGTTTACTTCCTCCGGCGAGGAGAAACAGTACGTACTTAAAACTCTTTCTTTTAAGCCTTTTCTTTGTTTCCATCTCCTTAATTGAGGCACAGGCATCACACTTTAGGTATGGAAATATCTCCTGGCGGGTGGTTGGACCTCGGACCATTGAATTCAAGTATTCTATGGCTTATAGAAGAACCGCTTTTTTTTCTGGAACCACTAGCCCTACAATAGGCACAACTCTAACTCCTGATGTTTCATTTGAATTTGGAGATGGCACCTCGGCTACTGTTCCTTTAACTATAACCACCGTAAATTTTGCCCAAGATTGGTTTTATGGTGAATCTGCAACTTTTACGCATACTTATCCGGCCAATGGCACATTCACTGCCTTCTTTGAGAGTTGCTGTCGAATTAGCACTTTGAGAAATAACGCAGATGAAGATTACAGAGTAGAAACAACTGTACAGGTGGGGGCTGGAAACAATTCCCCTGTTGTAACCCTTCCGCCTATCAGAACCTTATCCAACGACCTTACCAATGCCACTTTTCCTATACCGGCAACAGATTTTGAAGGCGATGCGCTTTCCTATAGATTAGCTACTTCTGCTGAAATGGGCGGCAGCTCAACAAATCCAGCAGGATTGACTATCAACCCTACCACAGGATTTGTAACCTGGACCACCATGGGCAAGCCTGCCGGATTATACAATGCCGCTGTTGCCATTACAGATTCAAGAGGCGCAAAAGTAGTAGTTGACTTCTTGATTTCAGTACAAGCCGTGCCACCGCCCGCCCCAGTCTTTGACTTTACGGTAACCCCTTCTCCCTCTACTCCTATTGAGGCTAGAGTAGGCCAAGCGGTAAACTTTAACATCAGGGCCACAGACATGCCTGTGGGTAGCTTGGTAAGCATCATGGCCTTAGGTATGCCTGCCGGCGCAACTTTATCCCCTGCCTCTGCATCTGGAAACCCGGTACAAACGACGTTCTCCTGGACTCCTACCAACACAGGCTCCTATGTAATAACCTTTGTGGCCGAAGACAGCAATGGCAACCAAACCACTACTTCTGTCACCATAAACGTCTCTAACTGTGCGCTAACCTTAACAAGCGCCCTTACGCACGTTTCTAATTCTGCCGGAAACAATGGGGCTATAGATCTTTCTGTATCCGGAGGAACTGCTCCATACACATACAACTGGTCAAACGGAAGCACCACTCAGGACCTTACAGGCCTAATGGCGGGCACTTACAATGTAACCGTGGTAGACGCAACTGGGGCATGTAGACAAACTGCGTCCTACACCATAAACCCTGCTGCAGCATGTAACATAGCCTTAACAGCCGCTCTTACCCATGTAACAATGGCTGGAGGCGGTAATGGCGCTGTCAATCTTACCGTAACCGGCGGCACGGCCCCATTCACCTATGCCTGGTCAAATGGAGCCACTACCCAGGATCTTACAGGTTTGATGGCGGGCAATTACAGTGTGACGGTAAAAGATGCTACTGGTTGCCAGCAAACTGCTTCTTACACTATAAACCCTGGTACTTCTATGCCTGTTTGTAGTCTTGCTGTAACTGCTGCAATTACCCATGTGACTGCGGCTGGTGGCAGTAATGGGGCTATTGATGTCTCCGTTTCCGGAGGTATGGCACCCTATACGTACATGTGGACTAACGGAAGCACCACGCAGGACTTAACAGGGTTGATGGCCGGCACTTACACCGTCACTGTCATGGATGCATCTGGCACTTGCCAGCAAATGGCTTCTTTCATCGTGAATCCAGGAGCAAGTACTACTACGTGCGCAAACACCGGGGGCATTACTTATGAGTACTGGGCGAATGTGCCGAACCAGCTCGTAGAAGTGAGCCAGCTCCCTGCTAACATGACGCCGACCTCTACCAGCACGCTGCCTTTCTTCTCCGCGCCTGCTGACGTGGCTGAGAACTACTTCGCCCGGGTGCGGGGCTACCTGTGCGTGCCGGTTAGCGGCATGTACCGCTTCCACCTCACCGCCGACGACCGGGCGGAGCTCTACCTGAGCACCGACGACAACCCGGCCAACAAGGTCCGCATCGCCAGCCTCCGCCAAGCCACCATGCCGGGCAACTACACCGCCCTCCCCACCCAGCAGTCGGGCATGATTCAGCTGCAGGCCGGACAGCGCTACTACATCGAGGCGGTGATGCGCGAGTTCGGCTCCCGTGACCACATGACCGTGGCCTGGACTCGGCCCGATGGCGTGATGGAGACAATCCCTGCCGCGAACCTGGTTCCTTTTACCCCTGCGCAGGTAGCATGCCCTGGCACTGGCTCCATTACGTATGAGTTCTGGGCCAACGTGCCTAACCAGCTTGTGGAGGTGAGCCAACTGCCTGCAAATACGGCACCGACCTCCACCAGCAACCTGCCCTTCTTCTCCGCCCCAGCCAACGTAGCAGAGAACTACTTCGCCCGCATGCGGGGCTACCTGTGCGTGCCGATGAGCGGCATGTACCGCTTCCACCTCCCCGCCGACGACCGGGCCGAGCTCTACCTGAGCACCGACGACAACCCAGCCAATAAGGTTCGTATAGCCAGCCTCCGCCAGGCCACCATGCCGGGTAACTACAGCGCTTTCCCAACCCAACAGTCGGGCATGGTCATGCTGCAGGCCGGACAGCGCTACTACATTGAGGCGGTCATGCGCGAGTTCGGCTCTAGAGACCACATAACCGTGGCTTGGACCAGACCCGACGGTGTGATGGAGACTATCTCCGGGGCAAACTTGATTCCGTACACAGCAACCTCTACCACTTCCGCTATAGGTATGGTGCATCTGAAGCAGGAAGCTCCCGGGGCCTCATCAGATACCTTCACAGCTAGCCCTAACCCATTCGCAGACAAAGTCAACATTGGCTTCTCAGTAGAGACTGAAGGAGATGTGACCCTTCAAATCTACAATATGCAAGGCCAGTTGGTGAAATCTTTGCACGCCGGAAAAGCCGAGGCAGGAAGAGCCTACCAGTATGAGTTTGACGGAAGCAGACAAGCCAATGGAGTTTACATCTGTAAAATCACAGTAGCAGGAAAAACTACCGTGAAAAGGCTATTACTCAACAGATAACAATCCTGCTTCATTCTGAATCCCTAAAGAAGAGGCTTCCTTTGTAGGAAGCCTCTTCTTTTTTTTATGTGGAGCTTTCACATGGTAAACATTGAAATACACCAGGAAAGGAATACCCATGTATGCTGCCTTTCACTTTGAAAGTTGTGTTACTTGTTTAGGGCTGCCTTTCAGAAAAGAAGAGAAAAACTGGTGGCACCAAAGTTCACTTCTTACAGCTTTCTTTCCCTTCTGCCGTTTTCTGCGTAGACTTAACATTTAAATCATCTTATTCTATAAAGAAGCAAATGCAGAACAACCGTTGGAGTTTAGAAGGCCGCAAGGCCTTGGTTACCGGGGGCACCAAAGGCATAGGCGCCGCCATTGCGGAAGAGTTACTTTCTTTTGGGGCCGAGGTCCTGATTGTGGCACGTAAGGAAATGGAAGTAAACCAGGCCGTGACCGATTGGCGTTCCAGGGGCTTGAACGCCTCTGGCATGGTGGCCGACGTAAGTCAACCCGCCGACCGGCACAACCTGCTTCAATTGGTGGAGAACACCTGGGGCTCCCTGGACATTCTGGTGAACAACGTGGGCACCAACATCCGCAAGAAAATAGGCGAGTACACGCCCGAAGAATACAATTACCTGCTGCAAACCAACCTCACCTCGGCCTTCGAGTTGTGCCGTTTGTCACACCCGTTCCTGAAGCAGTCCCCGCACGGCAACGTGGTGAATGTCTCTTCGGTGGCAGGTTTAGGACACGTGCGCACCGGTGCTATCTACGGCATGACCAAGGCTGCGCTGGTCCAGCTCTCCAAGAACCTGGCGGGTGAATGGGCACCAGATGGAATCAGGGTGAACTGCGTAGCGCCTTGGTACATCAGAACCCCGCTCGCTGAGCAAGTGCTGCAGAACCAGGAGTACCTGGAAAGTGTGTTGAGCCGCACCCCTACCCGCACCATAGGCAACCCAGAAGATGTGGCTGCTGCTGTAGCCTTTCTATGCATGCCTGCCGCCGCGTACATCACCGGCCAATGCATTGCCGTGGACGGTGGTATGAGCATCAACTTGTTTGGGTAAACCTTGCTTCCTCCATAAAAAAGAAACCCTTCCGTGGCAGCCACGGAGGGGTTTCTTTTTTATGCCTGTTTCTCTAAAATCATCTAGGAAACGGAGGAAGGCACCTCTTCCATCATTTGTACCAAGGCTTGGTAGTAGTTTTCCAGTGCCTCTGGATGGGTGTGCAGGTACAGGAACGGCTCAATCAGCTCCAATTCCATTAATTGCAGCTCCTCGCCTACCACTATGCCGTCTACACGGGCGTACAGGCAGCCATCAGCAAACTGGTTCACCAAGGTTTGAGCTTGTTCTAACAAGTAGGCCGGGGCTTCCTGCGGATGGATAGTTCCCCCGAAGAAGTGCTGCACCCTGAAATCACCGTCTTTGGCCGACTTGAGCAGGCAGTGGCTGTACTGGCCGTTGAAGAACAGGAATGACCACTCGCCTTCTTCCTGAATCTGCGGCATGAACGGCTGCGCCAGGAAATCTTCAGCTCTCAGCAACTCCTCCAACTTAGGGGTTACTCCTTCCACTTCATCACGAGACACAATAAACGTGTTCTTCGCGCCACCACTTACGCAGGGCTTGATGATGAGCTTATCAGTCTGGAAATGGGTGAAATACTGCTCCAGTTGTACGGCGGTTCCTCTTTTGAGCAAAGCAGTCGGCACAATGGGCAAACCGGCTTTCTCCACTTCCAGCAGGTAATGCTTGTCGGCATTCCAGCGGATGGTAGAGATAGGATTCAGGGTACGAATGCCCAATGCTTCCATGCGGTCCAGCCACGCGCAAAAGGCGGGAAACTTGTCAAAGTAATCCCATGGCGATTTAAAAACCGCCAGGTCATATTGCTCCCAATTCACAGCTGGGTCATGCCAGTCTTCTAAGGTGATGTCAATGCCTTTAGAAGTAAGATAATCTATCAGAACGCCGTCTTCGCTGCCGCTCAATGAGCCATAGCTGTGGATGGCTTCATAGGTCACTAATGCTAGTTTCAAGGTTGATTTTTGAATATGAAGGATGATGTGTAAAAACTAAAATAGAACAGGAATTTCATTCACCCGAAAAGGGCTGCAACGGGTTTTTAGTTCCTTTTCCTGCAACGGCTGCTAAACGTTATTTCATAGGTGCATTCAGGTAATCTACCGCCAAATTGGCTAATGCCCGAACGCCCAGTTTCAGACCGCTTTCTTCAATGTAGAAATCAGGCGTATGGTGTGAAGGTGCTTTGGCGGGGTCTTGCCCCTTTGGCATGCCGCCCAGGAAAAGGTAAAGCCCTGGTATTTTCTGCTGGAAATAGGCATAATCCTCAGCAATGGTTACGGGCTTAGTAAGCTTCACCTGGTTGGTACCTGCTACGCGTTGCAACGAAGGCAGCATGTGCGCGGTCAAGGCCTCATGGTTGTAGGTCACCGGTGTCATTTCCTGGATCTCCACCTCAGCGGTAGCCCCGGCACCAGTGGCGATGCTGGTGGCCGTTTTCTTCAGTCGTTCATGGATCTGCTGCTGCATGGGTACGTCCAGCGCCCTGATTGTCCCGATCATCTCCACCTGGCTGGGCACGATGTTAGCGCGTACACCGCCGTTGATGGCGCCTACCGTCACAATAGCTGCCGCATTGGTTACGTCTAGCTGACGGCTCACAATGGTTTGCAGCGCGGTCACAATGTACGCCGAGGTCACTACCGGGTCCACGCCCATCCAAGGCGTACCACCGTGCGATTGCTGCCCCTTTACCGTAATCTTAAAGTTATCTGAACTGGCCATCATGCCCTGCGGCCGATACGTAATGGTGCCCACCTCCACATCTGACCTAATGTGCAGCCCGAAGATGGCATCCACTTTAGGAGCATCAAGAACACCTTCCTGCACCATTAGCTTCGCGCCGCCCACCTGTCCGGGAGCAGAGCCTTCCTCGGCCGGCTGGAAGATGAATTTCACGGTGCCTTTCAGGTCTTTTTTCATACTGCTCAGCACCTCGGCTACCCCCATCAGCATGGCTACGTGCGCATCATGCCCGCAGGCGTGCATCACGCCCACTTGCTGCCCTTCAAAGGTAGTTTTCACTTTAGAGGCAAATGGCAGATTGTGGGTATTATTCTCGGTTACGGGTAACGCATCCATGTCGGCGCGCAAGGCCACCACCGGACCAGGCTGGCCACCTTTGAGAATGCCTACCACGCCTGTTCTGGCTACCCCGGTTTTCACTTCCAGGCCAAGTGCCTTCAGGTGCTTCGCGATTTTCTCAGCAGTCTTCACCTCAAAATTGCCAAGCTCGGGGTTTTGGTGCAGTTCGCGGCGCCACTGGATAACTTTGGGCTCTACCTTATCAGCGAGCTGGTCTATCTGAGTTTGTGCTCCGCTTGTTTGCGCGCTGCTGATGAGCGATACTCCCAGAAGTGAAGTCAGGAACAATAGAAGCGATTTATGAAAAAGCATAAGGTTCTTTTGTTTAGCGGCTATTTTTGGAAAATCAGCCTGGAAAATACAAAAGTACACTGCTTAAGTGGGAAAAGGAATTTTAGCTAAGGAGCTGGTCAACTACTTCATGTAAAGAGGGCTAATCGTATTTCGCTGGCGCGAGCTTCCAACTCGTGTCCGCACGCATTGCAAAACGCTCCTCCTTATTCTGTCCTCATGAAAGGACCTCCTAAACTAACAGTAGAGTTGTTGCTCCTTTTCTTTATAGTTCGTTTGATAGGTCTTTCCAAGATGGCAATGAAGCGGTAAGTTCCTTTTGAGCCAGCCAGAATACCTGAACTCTGAAAGCAGGAGCCAAAAGATTTCCGGCATAAGTGCAGACACGAGCTGCAAGCTCACGCCAACGGAAAAACGTTTATTACAAGTTTTCCTAAAACAGGCCTCAAACGTATTTCTATAGCTACCTTGGCTTTTGTCTTTTCCGCAAGTATGTTCTTTATAGAGAAGCAATAAGGGAACCAGCAGGTGTAAACACCCCTCTCCGCTCCCCTCAAGGGGAGAATCACTATTTAGGAACGGTCTTGGGTAATATCTACTGGGTTATAGTTTGTAAAATCCCAATTTGAAATCCCTGTAACCTTGAAGCAGGGCGTTAAAATTGATGTTGCTGTGTTACTTTTTCAACGGGTTGTTCAGGTAATCCACGGCCAGATAGGCTAGGGTACGCACGCCTAGTTTTAAGCCGCTTTCGTCAATCATGAAGTCTGGGGTATGGTGAGCTGGCATTTTGGAAGGGTCCTGGCCTTTGCTCATGCCACCCACGAAGATGAACACGCCCGGTACTTTCTGCTGGTAATAGGCAAAG
This sequence comes from Rufibacter tibetensis, assembly GCF_001310085.1. Lineage (GTDB taxonomy): Bacteria > Bacteroidota > Bacteroidia > Cytophagales > Hymenobacteraceae > Nibribacter > Nibribacter tibetensis. Next base: position 2,981,386 of record NZ_CP012643.1, on the reverse strand, counting down.
TCCTCGGCGCCAGTCACGGCTTTGGTGAGTACTACGTTCTGCTGGCCTGCCACGGTCTGTAAAGATGGCAGTATGTGGGCAGTAAGGGCTTCGTGGTTATAGGTGATGGGCGTGTTTTTCACGATTTCTACGGTGGCGGTAGCACCGGCACTGGCGGCAATCATCTCAGCGGTGCGGCGCAGTTTCTCATGGATCTGGTCCTGCATTTTGGGGTCTAGTGACCGGATGGTGCCAATCATCTCCACTTCCTCAGGAATGATATTGGTTCTTACCCCACCATGGATAGCGCCCACCGTGACTACGGCAGCCTCGTTGGTGAGCTCCATCTGGCGGCTCACAATGGTTTGTATGCCGTTGATGATCTGCGCCGAAACCACAATCGGGTCTACGCTCATCCAGGGATACGCGCCGTGCGCCTGACGACCTTTCACCTTAATCTTGAAATTATCGGAGCTGGCCATGGTGCCCTGCGGACGGTATTTGAGGGTACCTACCTCGGTGGCAGAGTTAATGTGCAACCCGAAGATGGCATCTACTTTGGGGTTCTCTAAAGCGCCTTGGGCTACCATCACTTCGGCTCCACCCTCTTCCCCGGCCGGGGCTCCTTCTTCGGCAGGTTGGAAGATGAACTTCACCGTACCCTTCAGGTCTTTCTTGTGCTGCGCCAGAATCTCGGCGGCGCCCATGAGCATGGCTATGTGAGTGTCGTGCCCGCAGGCATGCATCACGCCCACTTCCTGGTTATTGAACGTGGTGCGTACTTTAGACGCAAAGGGCAGGCTGTTGCGCTCGGTTACGGGCAGAGCGTCCATATCGGCGCGGAGGGCTACTACGGGTCCGGGCTGACCACCTTTCAGAATGCCGATGACGCCAGTTTTCGCCACACCGGTCTTCACCTCAAACCCAAGGCTCTTCAGGTGCTTGGCCACTTTCTCAGCGGTCTTTATTTCGCGGTTACTCAGCTCCGGATTCTGGTGGAAGTCACGGCGCCATTGGATGACTTTCGGTTCCAGTTTATTCGCGAGTTGGTCAATCTGGGCGTGCAGGTTGGTGGTTTGAGCCTGGGTTACTTGGGTAAGGGCCATCAGCGCTGCCGCTGAGGCTATCTTTTTGAACGGGTTCATGCTGGTTATGTATGGATGAGCTGTGATGTTTTGCACTCCTATGTTAAGCATAAATTCTGAAAAATAGGGCAAAAGCGCCTGAAGTTTGGCTAGAAGGTTTGAATAGCTACAAACAAAATCTTCAGCCTTCCCATGGCGCAGAAGCAACCCCAAGAGATTGCCACTACCTCTAATAGTTGTAATTTCAAGCGAATTTCAAACTTCCATGATGCGCTACCGGCTTTTACTTCCGCTATTGCTTTTGCTTCCGTTTCTCTCTTTTGCCCAACAACCGTACTGGCAACAGGAGGTGAACTATAAAATTGATGTGACGCTGGATGATGTTCAGCACACGCTCACCGCCACGGAGCAGATTGAATACGTGAACCACTCGCCGGAGACGCTGACGTTTCTGTACTTCCACCTATGGCCCAATGCCTACAAAGGTCGTAACACCGCCTTCGCGAAGCAGCAACTTCTGAATGGGGAAAGCAAATTCCATTTCGCCCCGAAAGAAGCGCGTGGCTCCGTTTCAGGCCTGGATTTCAAAATAGATGGCCAAAACGTAAAATGGGAACTGGATGCGCAAAACCCCGACATTGCCAGGTTGACGTTAAACCAGCCGTTGGCTCCGGGCGGGCGCATCACCATCAGCACGCCGTTTCAGGTAAAGTTACCCGATTCTTTTTCGCGGCTAGGGCACGTAGGGCAATCTTACCAGATCTCGCAGTGGTACCCTAAACCAGCTGTATTTGACCACAAAGGCTGGCACCCCATGCCGTACCTGGACCAAGGCGAATTTTACTCCGAGTTCGGATCCTTTGATGTGCGCATCACCTTGCCAGCCAACTACACCATAGGCGCTACCGGCGAATTGCAGAACCCCGAGGAACAAGCCCGTTTAGACAACCTGGCGCAGGTTACGGCTGCCAAAAAGGAATTCAATGCAGAGGATCTGGCGTTCCCGGCCTCGGCAAGCACTACTAAAACGCTGCATTACCGGCAAGACCGCATCCATGATTTCGCGTGGTTCGCAGACAAACGGTTCAATGTATTGAAAAGCCAGGTCACGTTGCCGTATTCCAAACGCACCGTGACCACGTGGCTTTTGTTCACCAACCGTGAGGCCCAGAAATGGGTCAAGAGCGTGGCTGATATAAATGATGCGGTGTATTCGTATTCCCTGTGGCTGGGCGATTATCCGTACTCCCACGCTACGGCTGTAGACGCCGCCTTGAGTGCCGGCGCAGGCATGGAATACCCGATGGTGACGGTCACGGAGCCCGAAGCCATCATCCACGAGGTGGGGCACAACTGGTTTTATGGGATTCTGGCCAGCAACGAGCGCGCGCACCCCTGGCTGGACGAGGGTATTAATTCCTATTATGAATTCAGGACCAAAGCCCGCCGCAATCCCTATGCGGGCATGGTCTCAAGCGAGGTGAACAAGAACGCCTTCGGGAAGTTCTTCGGGGTAGATGACCTGCCCCCGGCCGCTATTGATAACCCAGCCTATTTATCGGCGGCCAGCCGAGGTCTGGACCAACCCGTCACTGCCCCGTCTACTCAGTTCAGGACGCTTAATTACGGAACCATGGTCTACCTGAAAACGGCCCAGCTGTTCCAGTACCTGGAGAAGTACCTGGGTACCGCCCGCTTTGACAGCGCCATGCACACCTATTACCGCCAGTGGCAGTTTAAACACCCTTACCCCGAAGACCTGCAAGCTACCTTGGAGAAATCCACGGGAGAGTCGCTGGGTTGGTTTTTTCAGGAACTGCTTCCTTCCACTATCATACCAGATGCACATTTAGATAAAGTTACTACCTCTGGTAACTCTACTCAAGTGGTAGTGCAACAACAAGGCAAACTGGCGTTGCCCGTACAGGTAGCTGCTTTAGACAAGGAAGGAAAAATTCTGGAATCGCACTGGACCAAACCGGGCGAACGAGAGCAAACTGTCACGTTTGAGACCCAAAATATTGACCGAGTCGTACTGGATCCAGAGTACCTTTTCCCGGAACTGGACCGCCGCGACAACCAGCACCGTTTAGGGCGCCTTTTCCCGAAAAGCGAGCCATTGCACCTGCAAAGACTGCTGGGCGTGGAGCGAATTGATCAGAAGCAGCTTTTCTGGGCACCTGCCCCGGGCTACAACACCTATGACGGATTCCAATTAGGTGCGGCCTTTTACAACTCACTTCTCACAGAGCACAAACTCAACTATGTGGTCCTGCCCATGTACGCCTTCAAGAGCAGCCGTCTCACGGGCCTGGCAGATGTACGCTTCAAGATTCCGGCACAAGGCTTTCTGCGCAAGGTAGAGGTTGGCGTACAGGCACAGCGGTTCGCCTCGTTTCATACAGTTACTCCCAGCCTGACTTTCCATAATCGGCTTACAAACCCAGGCGTTGCCCGGCAACAGCTGTCGTTGGCCTGGCACTTTGTGCAGGACGACCTTACCCCAGATTATCAGGCTCCCCGGCTTGCTTACAGGTTAACTACTAAAAACGCGGTAAGCGGCACCCAGGTAGATTTTGATGCGACTATGTTCCAGTACCGCATCATTCCTTCCGCCCCGGATATTTTGACAGATGAACGTACCACCACTTTTCGTCCGCTCCGGTTCAGGCTTTCAATTGAAAACTGGCAACAGTACCGCTCAGGAAAAGAAGTAAGGGCAAGGGCTTTTGTAGGGTTCCTGGCGAACAATAATCAATATAATGGTCCCTTTGTACTGGGCATGGCGGGCAGCCCTGATTACCTGCGGCAGACGCCCTTCTTCAACCGAACCGAACTATACACCTCACTCGGAGGGATCACGTCTATCCGGCAGACTGACCGGCAGGATGGTGGGTTCCGTAACCCCGTGCAGATGGTGAGCCGTGAGTGGATGGCGGCTCTTAACCTCACCGCAGACTTGCCGGTGACACCTTTGGCCGTGTACCTGGACCTGGGCATGGTGCAGGTACAAAACAGATTGCAGTACGGCACCGGTCTGCAATGGAGCTTCTTCCGGGATGCAGTCCAAATCTACTTTCCGGTGGCCGGAAACAACTACGACTCAGGCCTCCCAAAAAGCTTCAAAGACTTCAGAAACAACATCCGGTACTCTCTAGATCTGCAAAAGCTGAACCCATTCAGGTTACTGGATGAATTACAATAAGGCATTGAAAAAGGTAAGGAGAACGAGCAATGCCCTAGTTCTTCTGGAAAGAATCCCTTTTTTAGCTTACCTTACAGAAAACAAGCTCCAAACACCACCCTACCCTTGCCCATGCGTTCTGTTCTTCAACTAAAATGGCAGCTTCCTTTGTTGCTCCTGGCCCTATTCTGCCTAAGCTGTAAACCCAATTATTTAGAATTACCGGCCATCTCAGAAACCAAGCACTGGCAGGCGGTAGTGGAAACACCCTCTGGGTCAACGCTGCCCCAGGTGTACAATGCACAGGAGAAAAAATTTGTAGCGGAGCTAGAAGCTGGGCAACCGCGCAAGCTGGAGTTTTTGCCTTACCCGGGAAACGAAGGCTTCATTCCGTCCACCCTGGTAGATTCGGTGACCGGAAGACCTGCCGCGCCTTTGCCGGTGTTGGTGCTTTGCAACCAGAAAGAGCCCGGTACCGTGCTGGAGATTTTGCCCGTAGGCGTGCTCATTCTGGAAACAGGCGGCGAACTGCGGCATATTGTGATCAGTGTGCCCGCCAAACCCAGCGAGCAAACCATTTCACCTAATTCCTACAGTGATTTTTCGGCACGCTACCCGGCCGTGAAAAGCATTTTGGAGCAATGGTACCTGAACGTCAATGCCCGTCAGCCCACCCGTTTGTCGGCCTGGAAAGATGAGGCTTTCGCTGATCAGCTGATTCAGAAGTGGGTGAAGTAGCCAAAGGTTTTAAGGCTATTTCCTGAAAAGGGCTGCGAAACGCCCTATGTCAATTCCCGTGCTACCTGCGGTTTTAGAAACTCTTTTTCCAAAAGTCGTCACAATTCCTAACTTCGCTCTTAGACCAGAACTAAAAACACACGCATGTTTCCATCTATAAACCCCACCACTACCCAAGCCTGGGAGAAACTAACGCAACATTACGCGCAAATCAAAGACAGTCACCTGAAAGAGGCGTTCGCGCAAGACCCGCAAAGGTTTGAGAAGTTCAGTGTCACGTTTGAGAACATTTTGCTGGATTACTCCAAAAACAGAATCACCCCTGAGACCCAGCAGCTTTTAATTTCCCTGGCGGAGGAATGTGGTTTAAAAGAGGCCATTGAGGCCATGTTTGCTGGTGAGATCATCAACTTCACCGAGGGACGGTCGGTGTTGCACGTGGCCTTGCGGAACCAGTCCAACACGCCGGTGCTGGTAGATGGGAAAGATGTGATGCCTGAGGTAAACCGGGTTCTGGCGCAGGTGGAGACGTTCTCCAACGCTGTGATCAACGGTGATTGGAAAGGTTACACCGGCAAGTCCATTGACACCATCGTGAATATTGGCATTGGCGGTTCTGACTTAGGTCCAGTGATGGTAACTGAAGCCTTGAAGTCTTACCAAAAACCGAATATCACCACGTACTTCGTCTCCAACGTAGACGCTACGCACATTGCCGAGACGCTGAAAAAAATCAACCCGGAGACCACGCTCTTCATGATTGCGTCCAAGACGTTCACCACCCAGGAAACCATGACCAACGCCCTGAGCGCGCGCAGCTGGTTTCTGGAGAACGCCAAAGACGAAGAGCACATCAAGAAACACTTCGTGGCCTTGTCTACCAACGCCAAAGCCGTGGCCGAGTTCGGGATTGACACTCAGAACATGTTTGAGTTTTGGGACTGGGTAGGCGGACGTTACTCATTATGGTCAGCGATTGGCTTGTCTATTGCCTGCACCGTAGGTTACGAGAACTTCCGGGAGCTTCTGGCTGGGGCACACGCCATGGACACGCACTTCCGCGAAGCGCCTTTTGAACAGAACCTGCCGGTGATTCTGGCTTTGCTGGGCATCTGGTACAACAACTTCTTTGACGCCCAGAGTCACGCGCTGTTGCCGTATGACCAATATATGCATCGTTTCGCGGCCTATTTCCAGCAAGGCGATATGGAAAGCAACGGCAAGTACGTAGACCGCAACGGCCAGAAAGTAAATTACCAGACGGGTCCTATCATCTGGGGAGAGCCGGGGACTAACGGCCAACACGCGTTCTACCAGCTTATTCACCAGGGCACCAAACTAATTCCTTGCGATTTCCTGGCTCCGGCCATCAGCCATAATCCACTAGGCGACCATCATCCGAAACTCATGGCCAACTTCTTCGCTCAAACGGAGGCCTTGATGAACGGCAAAACTGAGGCTGAAGTGGTAGCCGAAATGCAGAAAGCAGGCACTTCAGAAGAAGAAATAAACACTCTTAAAGCATTCAAGGTCTTTGAAGGAAACCGTCCTACCAACTCAATCCTGTTCAAGCAACTGGACCCGAGAACACTGGGCAGCCTGCTGGCCATGTACGAGCACAAGATCTTCGTGCAAGGTGTGATCTGGAACGTCTACAGCTTTGACCAATGGGGCGTGGAATTAGGAAAGCAATTGGCGAAGCAAATTTTACCTGAACTGACTTCTTCCGAGGAAGTAACCTCACACGACTCTTCTACTAATGGTTTGATTAAGCAGTTTAAAGCTTTCAGACAAGAAGCATAACGTGATGTAAGGCTCAAAAGAGATATTTTAATCGGCTTGTCTGCATTTTGCTGACAAGCCGATTAAATTTTATACCGACTAGAGTTCTGATGGCCGTCTTCGCCACCTACCTAATACTTAAATATTGTATATCAATCATGAGATGCCAAAAAGCCATTCTTTTCCTGTTGATTATCTTAAGTTATATCTCTTCTAGCTGTACCACGCAGGAAACCGAATCTCAAAATCAATCCATTGAACTTGCTTCCTCAGATTCAAAAGCAAGAAAATTCCCCAAGCCCATTGGATATATAAATGATTTTGAAAATGTGTTTACAGATGAGCAGGAACAAGAGCTCACCAAGCTACTGACAGGTTATAACCAAGAAACTACAAATGCAATAGCAGTTATTACGGTAAGCTCCATTGAGCCTTACTCAGATTTTGACCAGTATGCATTAGAAATATCAGAAGAATGGGGAGTAGGCGAAAAAGGGAAAGATAATGGACTGACAATTCTTTTCAGCAAGAAACTACAGAGAATTAGGATCTCTACCGGACTTGGGACCGAAAGGATACTTACAAATGAGGTATGTCAAAGAATAATAGACCATACAATTGTGCCTAAACTAAAGGAAGGTAAATTTTTTGAAGGTATTTCATCTGGCTTGGTGGAACTAATAGAACAATGGAAACAAACAGATAATCACGTTACCATATAATCCAAACTGTGACAGAAGAAAATCTGTTCCTGTTGATTAAGCGAAAACGTCCATAGTCGCATCACTTCCTTCATTATGACTTCCATTCAATTTAACACTCACATAGGTAAGTTAGAGTACCTGATGGGCACGCACTATATTGAGGTGCCGCAGGAGATTGTGCAGCAGTTAGGCGGTAAGTTCAAGGTGCGGCTGTTGTGCACCGTCAATAACACTTTGACCTACCAGTGCGGCATTGTGGCCCTAGGCCAGGGCCGGGGCTACATCACGCTCACCAAACAGCGCCTAATGCAACTAGGGCTGCAAGAAGGAAACTCCGTTTCAGTTTCGCTTGAGAAAGACGATAGTCCATATGGAACCGTTGTTCCTGAGGAATTGTCTGAATTGTTCCTGCAAGACGATGCCGGGAAAGCCCGTTTTGACCAACTCAAACCAGGCATGCAGCGCTACATCATTCAGCACGTAGGGGCGGTCAAAAGCTCCCAACTCCGCATTGACCGTTCCATTACTCTTATTGAAAACCTGAAACGCCTGAAACCCGGGCAGGAAACTTTCCGGGAGATTCTGGGAATGGACAAGCGTGAACTGTAACCAAGATTCCAGAGCCCATCCTTCCCGCTTTGGTCCTCTTTCCGAAAACTCTGTTTAAACGTTTCCCCGTTTCTTTCCTCCCTAATTCTCATCTGCCCGTACCTTTACCGGAATAAATTAGATTTTGATGTATCCCATGACCATCCGCGCCATTTGCACCGATATTGACGGAACACTGCTCAACAGTGACCGCGAGCTTTCCCAAAGAACCATTGACACCGTTCAACGCCTGGACAAAAACCTTCCTTTCATCATGGCCTCAGCCCGGCAACCCAGTGCCGTACGCCACCTGCAGGAACAGTTAGGCATTCTGCACCATCCCATGATCTGTTTCAACGGCGGGTACGTGCTGCTGTACGATGACTCCACCCAGGAACCGCAGGTGCTGGACACCGTGCAGATTCCGGCCTCTGTTTGTATGGAGATTGCAGAGTTAGCCCAGGGCACCAGCATCAACGTGAGTTTGTACCAGAACGATAACTGGCACGCGCCGCAGGAAGACCAATGGACCGAGCGAGAAATCCGCCACACCAAGGTAACGCCTACCATTTCCTCCACGCAGGAAGTCTTGCAGAAGTGGCAGGCCGCTTCTACCGGAGCGCACAAAGTGATGTGCATGGGCGCTGCCGAGGAAATTCAGAAACTATGGGAAGCCTTAGAGCCGAGGTTCGGGAAGCAGTTGCACATATACCGGTCCAACGATCGCTACCTGGAAATCGCCCCTAAGACTATTTCCAAGGCCACCGCTTTAGAGCTGCTTTTGAAAAAACACTATGATTTCGGGATGGAGTCAGTGATGGCCTTTGGTGACAATTACAACGATGTGGAAATGCTAGGCGCCGTAGGCCTGGGCATTGCCGTTGGCAACGCCCGTGATGAGGCCAAAGCGGCCGCTAAAGAAGTTACCGCGCCCAGCATTGAGGACGGCGTAGCCATCGCCATTGAAAAACATTTCCTGTCATAGCCTGCTGCTTACCCGTAGGAAAGCAGGGCCACTCTGCACGTCTGTAGCCGTTTGCGTATATAGCACCATCAATAGTATACCCACATGAGAAGCATCAAGAAAATACATAAAGCCGAGTACTCCCCTATTGCTGACCTGGTCACCTACTCGCCGTTGCCCTCGCGCAGCTTGCAGCAGATAGACCCGTTCCTGTTTCTGAACCACCACGGGCACCAGGTGTACAAGCCCAATAACCGTGGCCTGCCGTTCGGACCGCACCCGCACCGGGGCATGGAAACCGTTACCTTCATTCTGGAGGGCGACATCATGCACAAAGACTCGGGCGGACACGAAAGCGTAATTACCGGCGGTGGCGTGCAGTGGATGACGGCTGGCCGGGGTTTGATTCATGCCGAGGTCTCCTCCTCTGACTTCAAGAAAACCGGTGGTCCATTAGAAATTCTGCAACTGTGGGTGAATCTGCCGGCCAAACATAAAATGACCGAGCCTCGCTACGAAGGTTTGCAGAAAGACAGCATTCCCACGTTCACCCTGGATGAAGGCAAAGTAACCGTAAACATGGTGTCCGGCTCCTGGGATGGACACACCGGCGCATTTGAAACGCTATCAGACATTGTGCTCAGCACCGTCTATTTCCAACCCGGCGGAAACCTAAACGTGCAGGTGCCCGCTGAGCGGAACATCTTCTTTTACATCATCAAAGGTACCCTTAGGGTAAATGGGCAGGAAGTGCCGTTCAGAAATCTGGTGGAGTTTAACAATGATGCCCCTGAGCTAACGGTAGAGGCCTCTGAAGACAGCATTCTGTTGTTCGGGCATGCGGTGCCATTCAACGAACCCGTGGTAGCGCAAGGTCCTTTCGTGATGAACACCCAAGCCGAAATCCACCAGGCCTACGCTGATTACCAGCAGGGCAAATTCGGTTCCTGGAACCACTAATCAGAAGGAAAATATTTTGTCCCGTTTTAGGCCTGTTTTGAGAAAATCTGGCTTAAAGCGGGATTTTTATTTTAAATGCCACTCCCCTCTGGAAAGAGTTAATCCAGAATAAACTTCTTTTTAGGCTTCAGAGCTTTCGGTACTTCCTGACCGGCCATTTCCAGTAGAGAGGCTTCTATGGTCTGGCTGATGGCATTCAAGGCCAGGTCGTTCGGCTCGGTACCAAAGGGTTCTTCTATCTCGGTCACAATAGATTCCAGCGCCATGAAGGTGTAGCCCACAAAGACCACCATGATGGGCGTCATCCAGCCGATGCTGTCCACCAAGCCAAATGGCAATAAGAAACAGTACAAGTATACGGTACGGTGCAGCAGCACATTGTACGTATACGGAATGGGTGTGCTGACTATGCGTTCGCAGCCACCCACAATGCCCGAGAGTTGGTTTAGGTTATGGTCAATGGCGGCTTGGGTAATGGAATCTATGCGGCCTGCCTCTTTCCCGGCCTGCACCCATACGCCCATTTCCTTGAGCAGCAGAATTGGCTTGAACCGGGCTTTCTCCAGCTTCTGCACTAACTCATGGGGTAGCAGACGCTGAAAATCAAGGAAAGGGTCAGACTGACGGAGTTGGTGCTTGAGCGCGTACGTGAAGGCAATAAGCAGGCGTACAAAGGAAAGCACTTCCGGGGAATTGGCGGGAAGGCCGGTCATGGTTAATGCCTGCCGGGTAAGTGAGCGGGTGTCAATCAGCAGGGAGCCCCAGAGTTTTCGGCCTTCCCAGAAACGCTCATAACTGGCGTTGTTCCGGAATCCTAAGAAAATGGCCAATGCCACACCCAACAAGGTGAACGCCGCTGGGTTCAACGGAATCTTGTATTCAAACAGGCGGCCTTGCACAAACACCACCCCTATTGAGATCAGCAGCAAAAGCCCCAACCGGGGCAGAATAGCCGGCAACACGGAGCCCTTCCACACGAAGAGCATCTTAAACCAATTTTCTCTTTGTCTTATGATCATGGGTACTGCGGGAGAATTCGATTACAGCCTTCAAAGGTATAGACGCAGGTCATAAAATCTACCTTCGGCTAGTAGGCAACCGGTTTCTGTTTTACCCTTCTTTTGCGCAAAAGGCAGCCAAAAGTACGACAAACAGAAGAAGTAAAGTTCATCTGTTTGGCTTGCAAGACGTTTCAACTCCATTTTGATACTGTTTTAGCTAAAAAGGCTTTAAAACAGATCGGCCCTGCAGTAGTTGTTACCGCAGGGCCGATCTGTTCTTATACCCAAACAGGGTTAGTTCATTCTACCAATCTTCGACTTTACAGCTTCCATCGTGGAGCTCATGATTTCGATTTCACGTAGCGCAACTTCCTGCCGCAACAGGCTTTTTTGCAACCGTTTGTCCATTTCTGCTAGCTCTCTCTCTTTGGCATTCAAGAGAGCTTCCTGCCGTGACAGGTTGCTCTGTAACTTGTTGTCCATGCCTTCCAGTTCTTTGGTTTTAGCAGCCAGGGCAGCTTCCAATTGAGCCTTTTCTTCCTGGCGTTTGGCAATTTTAGCCTGTATCTTACTAGCCAAACGTGCCATCTGCTTCGCCTCTTCCTTGGAGTAAATCACCACATCTTCGGCATCTTCTACCTGCATTTGGATGTCTTCCAGGTAAAGGTTACGGGCAAACTGCTGCAACAAACCAGCACTGCGGTCCCACTCTTTAGGAGTTTCCTGCTGGCTCAGGGGTTTGCTGTTTAGATCCAATGCCCAAAACAACACGGCGCCGTCAGCGGTACCATCTACCTTAGACACAATGTGCAGAGGGGCGTTGCTGATAGTATCTATCTTGCCCTCTTCAACGGTGTAAATTCCTTTGGAGGTAGTAGCTTTAGCGAAAGGCCAGAAAGAAGTACCATTGACCGAACTACCAGATTTCTCTTTCAGGTAGGATTTCCAGGACTTCTCTACCACCTTACTGTCCAATTGGAAGGTGATACGTTGCCCTTTGCGGCTAACCCCGTTTACTACAAGTTCAGCTTCCTCTACTTTCGCGCCCTGCGCCTGGGCAGAAGGTGCCATTCCCCAAAACATCAGTAACAAAGTCACTGCCACTAGTCGAGTAAAAGTTTGTCTCATATATAAATTTTCCTTTGGTACAAAGTTCAAAACTAACACAAATATTGACATACCAACGCATATGGGCTATTTAATTTTTTGATGCATTTAGCATTATATTGATAAAGCAAAACCAAATTGGATTTACACCTGTTTTCATAGATATGAATGTTACTGTCTGCCGAAAAGAGAATTTTAACGCTGCCCACCGGCTCCATAATCCTAACTGGACTAATGAGCAGAATCAGAGCGTCTTCGGGAAGTGCAATAATCCCAATTATCATGGGCATAATTACAACCTGATTGTAAAACTCACGGGCCCCATTAATGAGGACACCGGCTATGTCTTTGACATGAAAAAGCTGAGTCTTCTGATAAAAGCAGAAATTTTAGATAAATTTGACCACAAAAACCTGAATTTGGACACCGAAGAGTTTCAACATCTAAACCCCACCGCTGAGAATATTGCCGTGGTGATCTGGCAGCGTTTACGCCCCCACCTTCCAGAGAACCTTGCGTTGTCCCTTACTTTATTTGAAACCGAAAGAAATTTTGTTGAATACCATGGATAGAAGGGATTGGAACGAGGAAGATCCCGAAGAAGAGCACTTGGCTGGTTCTTTAGACACGCCTCTGCGCCCAGATGCGTTTGACCTCACAGACGAACAAAAGATTGAAGGCATTGCCCACCATTTCAGGGAGATCATGCAGATTCTAGGCCTGGACCTGGAAGACGACAGCCTGAAAGGTACACCTAAGAGGGTAGCCAAAATGTACGTGAAAGAAATCTTTGACGGACTTAACCCCGAGAACCGCCCTACCGCCCGTCTTTTTGAAAACAAGTATGGCTACCGCCAGATGCTGGTAGAGCGTGACATTACCCTTTACTCCAGCTGCGAGCACCATTTTGTGCCTATTATTGGCAAGGCGCACGTAGCCTATATTCCCAGTGAGCACGTTATTGGCTTGTCTAAACTGAACCGCATTGTGCAGTATTTTGGCCGTCGGCCGCAGGTGCAGGAGCGCCTTACCCGCCAGATTGCCCAGGAACTGCGTGATGTGCTCAAGTCTAAAAACGTAGCTGTACTCATTGAAGCCGATCACCTGTGCGTGATGAGCCGCGGCGTGAATGATGTAAGCAGCAGCACCATCACCTCTGAGTACTCTGGTTTGTTTGAGCAGGACACGTACCGCCTGGAATTTCTACAAGCCATACGGCACAACAAATAGCCCTTACAGCACTGTCTGTAAAGATGAATTTTTCAGGCCACTGGGGTGTTTCCAATGCTGCTACTTTTATAGAAAGTAGCAGCCCTACCCATTTAAGCGAAACACCGTATAAGGTGGTCTGGGCGTAGACCGTAGATAACGCAACATGTCAGATAAGATATTGATTGCCGGGGGCACCGGTTTATTGGGAACACGCCTGTCAGAGATGTTGATTGACAGCGGCTATGAAGTTGCTCACTTAAGCCGTACCCCGGATAAATATGCCCGGTACAAAACCTTTAAGTGGGATGTACCCAAAGGCTTCATAGATGAAAATGCCATCCGGTACGCTGACTACATCATCAACCTGGCGGGCACCTCAGTGTCGGGGGAGAAATGGTCTACCGCGCGTAAGAAGGAGATCTTGGACAGCCGCACTCTTACTACCAACCTCCTTTGCAGGTACCTTGAAAAGACTCCGCACCATGTGAAAGGCTTTTTGGCTTCCTCGGCGGTGGGTATTTACGGAAACTCCGGCGACAAGCTCATGATGGAGGAAAGCACCTACGGCTCAGATTTCCTGGCTGAGGTCTGCAAACAGTGGGAGCATGCTTCCTGGCAGGTCCATAACCTGGGCATTAGAACCGTCATCTTCCGGATTGGGATTGTTTTGAGCAATAAAGGCGGAGCGTTGCCACAAATAGCCAAACCCATAAAAATGATGGCAGGAGCGCCGTTGGGTTCGGGCAAGCAGTACATGTCCTGGATTCACATTGATGACCTGTGCCGTCTCTACATCAAAGCCATAGAAGACCGGCAAATGCAGGGCGTTTACAATGCGGTTTCGCCAAACCCCACCACAAACGAGGAACTTACCCGCACCCTGGCCAAAGTGATGCACAAGCCCATGGTATTCCCCAATGTCCCTGCCTTCGGGTTAAAGCTGATGCTGGGGGAAATGAGCGAGATTGTGTTGAATAGTTCCCGCGTAAGCGCCACCAAGGTGCTACAAACAGGCTTTACCTTTGAGTACAACAACGTGCAGGAGGCTGTGGAATCTCTGTATGACAAGAACAGCTAACCAAAAACTACTTCATCATAAAAGCCGAGGCCCGCTTCCGTAACTGGAGCGGGCCTCGGCTTTTACTTAAAGGCTTGTTTTCAGAAAAGGACTAAGAATCTGCGGTTAAAACTGCGAGGTGATGCTGTCGTTCAACTTGTCAAGCAAGTCATCTACAGCTATGGTGTCTATTACTACACGGCGGCGAGGAGGCGCTGGCGTGACGCAGTTATAGGTTTTACTGATTTTTGTCTTAGGTTTAGGAAAGGCACCTAGTTTCACTCCCAAGCTGGGCTCACGGTACACTTTCTCCATGAACCGCCCAAAAATTGGGAGCGCTGTTTTAGAACCCTCGCCCGTGGCTGAAGTCCTGAAGTGGATGCTTCGGTCTTCCCCGCCTACCCAAACACCCGTCACCAGGTCTTTTGTCACGCCCATGTACCAGCCGTCTGAGTGGTTAGAGGTGGTACCGGTTTTACCAGCTACCTGGTTGCCTTTTTTCCAGAGATCGTACTCCCACAGCGCTTGTGATGTTCCGCCTGGTTCTTCCATGGTTCCTTTGAGCATGTGCACCATCAGGAAAGCGGTTTCTTCTGAAATTACGCGTTTCTGCTGTGGGTTAAATTGCTCCACCACGTTGCCGTTACGGTCTTCTATGCGCATGACCAGCATGGGTTTGTTCAGGAAGCCGTTGTTGACAAACGTGCTGTAAGAATTCACCATCTCGTAAATGCTCACGTCTGAAGACCCAAGCCCAATAGACGGCACCGCCTGCAAGGGACTGGTGATCCCCATACGGCGGGCGAAATCCCGGACCGTGTCCCACCCAATAGCTTCGGTCAGCTGAGCGGTTACGGTGTTAATGGACCGGCCCATGGCGTGTCGCAAGGTCATGTTACTTCCTGAAATGGAATAGCTGGCGTTATGCGGCGTCCACTCCATCGGCTTGCCGTTCTCCACGTATTTGATGGTGACCCGCCGGTCTGGAATTCTGTCACAGGGCGAATATCCTCCGTCAATAGCAGCGGCGTACACGAAGGGTTTGAAGGTTGAACCCGGCTGGCGTCTGGCCTGCTTTACGTGGTCAAACTTGAAGTTATCATAGTCAATACCACCCACCCAAGCTTTAATGTGACCAGTGAAAGGATCCATGGTCATCATGCCTGCCCGCAGAAACTTTTTGTAGTAACGCAGAGAGTCCATAGAACTCATGGTCATCTCTTTGGGCTCCTTCCAGCTGAAGACGGTCATCTTCTTAGGCGTGTTCAAAGCCTCATTGATGGCTGCTGTATCTTCTCCGTACTTGTTTTTCAAAGATGCATAAACACCTGTACGCTTGATGGCATTCTCAATAAATCCGGGTATCTCTTTGTTCTGGTCATCTACCCACGGGTTCTTGCCACGTAATTGGTTTTCAAAACGGGCTTGCAGGGTCTTCATCTTTTCGCGAAGGGCTTCTTCTGCAAGGCGCTGCATGCGGGAGTCAATAGTGAGGTAAATCTTGAGGCCATCAGCGTAAATGTCCAGTTCCCGTTCTTCGGCCCAGTTGCGCACAAAGTCGTTCACGGCCTGGCGGTAGTAGGCAGGAACCCCGTCTAAGTGCTGCTCTACGTGGTATTTCAGGTCAATGGGTAGTTGGGAAAGGGAGTCGGCCTGGGCCGGAGTAATGACTTTATTGCGGGCCATCTGCTGCAACACCACATTTCTGCGAGTGATGGCATTTTTAGGGTTGAACCGCGGATTGTAGGTGGTAGGCGCTTTCAAAACCCCCACCAGCATGGCGGCTTCCTCAGGCTTAAGTTTGTCTGGGGTAGTACTGAAGAACGTCTTGGACGCCACCTTTATCCCGAAGGCATTGCTCCCGAAATCAACGGTGTTGAGGTACATGCCCAAAATCTCATCTTTGGTGTAGCGTTGCTCTAACTTAATGGAGGTGTTCCACTCTTTGGTTTTGGCCACCACCGTTGATACCAACGGCACATGCCCTAAGATTCCTTTGGTGTTCTTGGTTCGCGTTTTATAAAGGTTTTTGGCTAACTGCTGCGTAAGCGTGGAGGCTCCGCGGGATTCACCCTTCAGGTTGTCCTTTACCGCCGCTAGTACAGAGATAGGGTCAATGCCCTGGTGCTCGTAAAACCGCTCGTCTTCGGTGGCCACCAGCGCTTTCACCATCACCGGGGCAATGCTGTCAAAAGGCACCAGGTCACGGTTCTCCCGGAAATAACGGCCCACCAGCACCCCGTCTGCAGTATAGATCTCAGAGGGCAGGTTGTTTCTTGGGTTCTCCAAATCCTCTAGCCCCGGAGACTCTCCGAACAGGTAGAACAGGTTCTGGTCAACGGAAACAAAGTATAGGATGACAAAGACCGCCCCAAAAGCAAAAAGCTTCCAGAGGTTCCTGATCCATTTACGGTATTTGGTACGCGGGGGGGTAATGGTCTGTTTTTCTGACATGCGGCTATTCACGGGTCCAGAACCCGCCTTCTCAAAAACGCACAAAGTTACGGGAAAGTGTTGGCTTTCCCGAAGTTGGCGAATGGTTTAGGCGCTCTTTTCTAAGAAACAGGGTAAAAACAGCTGTATTGTATGGGAAAGTACGGTAACCCGACGAGCTGAAAAGCAGCTCTTTCTGGATGAACTTGAAAGCTAAAACACGCCAATACTTTCCTTTTACTCCCCTTTGAAGGGGACAGGGGATGGCAAAACACTTGAAGAACCAACGAGTTTTGGATAATATGTTATACGTGAATGTGCCCCGTGATTTGATAAGCTCTCAAAAGAAAAGGCTCAGAAATAAATCCCGTTTCAAAGGGAGGATATAAGGCTTTTACTCACAACATTGCCTGATCTGCAAGGGTAGTCATCCCCCTACCCCCTTCAAAGGGGGACTTTCTGAAATGACAGCTAATATCTCCAATCGTCACTAAACAATACGTTTAGAGGCTTTTTTTATAAAGGTGGTACAAAACCTTCTTGTCATCATCGGTGAGCACGCCGTTTACCTCTTTCTGGATAAAGTGGAGCTTAAACGCTTTGATGGCTGCCTCCAGGTTCTGCACGTCATAGCCAATAATGCGCAGGGCCTCTTTGGGCTGAAAGGAAAGCGGGATGGTATCAACAGCCACTACCGTGGAGGGGGGCAGGACTGGAAGAGGAATGGCTGCGCTGTCTACTACCGTGGCAGTGGAGTCGTTGTAAGGTGGAATGATGGTTTCAAAAACAGAATTCCGGACGGCCTCTTCGTTGTACCAGGTGCCAAAACCTGCCTCGGCTAGTCTCTTCCAGGGGAAAGTGGGGTTAGGGTCTACCTTGCGGCTGGGAGCAATGTCTGAGTGGCCTATAAAGTTAGCAGCTGGTATGCCGTGCGTTTTCTTCAGAATGGCCAACACCTTTAGAAGGCTGTTGATCTGCTCCTCCGCGAAGGGCTCGTACCCGTTGTTATCCAGTTCAATGCCAATAGAGGAAGAGTTAAGGTCAGTAGTATTGCCCCATTTACCAGTCCCCCCGTGCCAGGCTCTGAGATAGTCGCTCAGCATGTGGTATACCTTGCCGTCCCGACCTATGACGTAGTGTGCACTTACCTGAGTCTTAGGCATGGTAAACGTCTTCAGCGTCTGTTCCGTGGAATTCTGGGCAGTGTGGTGAATGACCACGTAATTGGGCTTCCGCAGGTTGAAGTTGGTGGTGCCCACCCATTGGTCTCCCCGCATCAGGCTATCTTCTCCGGGATTAACCACCGGGGTAGTCCGAAGGGTTTTAGCGTAGGCTTTCACCTGCTTTTTATAGGCCTTGTTGGTGGTGGCGTAAGGATTGCTGGAACAGGAAGCCAAGCCCAAAAACAACCCTAACATTGGAATAAACTTCAGAGGTCTAGTGCCTTTCATAACAGAGGAGATTATCTACGCGAATATGGCGAATTTTCCCGAGGCGTCCGTTTTTGCCGCATGAACAAACCTTTACCTTCCTAATAGGTTTAAGCAAAAGAAAATCGCTCTCGGGTGAAAGTTTAAAAATGCTATCAGATAATTACGCACAGTCCAGGGGGAACGAGGAAGGATTGTCTTGAAATCTTCTTCCTGCTTTACTGAAGAATATTTACGCCGCCTTCTTCTTATCACAGGCTCTTATTTGAACTACTTTGTGTAATAAGCTTCAGAAATAATAGGATTATGTTTACTCAAAACCGACAATGCAGTACCTTAGTCGGATTGATTTAGCTTAAACGCTTCTACTTTTATGGATTTACCTCCTATTCACCTTGAGCATGAGTTTGAGCCGCTACCCCCAGAACTGTACTGTGTGGCTTCAGGACAGCCGTTTCATTCCTGCATTACCTGTGAATGCGACCTCCTGCAAGATGGTGTGAGTTATGTTTTGGAAAAAGCCGTGCGCTTTTATCCGGTAGACCAGGTGTATGACGTGGCTTTTGAATACGCCATGTGCCTGAACTGTGCTCACCGGCTTAGACAGGAATTGTCCCCTGATTCCCGGAGCAACATTGACGCCTATTTCTCCCAAAATGTAGACATGGTAGCCCGCCGTGAAGCCCTGCTTTCATTGCCTAATCCGCTGCGGTTAGATAACTGGCTTTCTCATTGCATGATTACCGGCACCCCGCGGGAGGCTTGTAAAGAATACCAGATTTACGCCCAGTGCTACGGGAAAGACCTTTTGTACACCTACATGCCCTACATGATCAGCGGGGAGGCATTGGAGGAAATACAGGACTTAATCTCACCCCATACCCGCCAGATTCTGGATGACTTCATGGACACGCACTTCGGCCTTCCACCGGAGTTAAGGGCTATGCTTCAGGACCGTTTGATTCTGATTTAAACCTAAGGCGGCCCGTTACTCTTACTTGCAAAGCCTTCTTATTTCAGAAAACATCTTCTAAATCCAAACTTACTCTGTTCTATGCGCGCACTTCTCCTCTCCTTTTTCTGCCTCTTGGTAAGTGGCTTCGCAATGGCCCAGGCGAAGAAAGCTGCTCCTGCAGTGGCTGATGCCAAGGCAGTAGAAGCGGCCGTAGTGCGCTTATTTGACGGCATGCGCGCGGGAGACAGTACCATGGCCCGCTCTGTTCTGGCGGCCAATGCCCGTTTGCTTTCCGTAGGAGCAGGCAAAGACGGCATCGTAATGCCCCGTGAAACGCCTATCAACAAGTTTGTAGAGATGATTGGACAGAACCACCCACAGGCACTGGATGAACGCATCTGGAACGTGAAAGTGAACGTTGACGGCGACCTGGCCACGCTTTGGTGTGATTACGCTTTTTACGTGGGCGACACCTTCAGTCATTGTGGCGCAGATGCTTTCCAACTGTACCGCAGCCCCCAAGGTTGGAAAATATTTGTCATTTCTGACACCCGCCGCAAAGAAGGCTGTGACCTGAAAGCCGCCCAAGCTGCCAAAGGCAAAACAACTCCATAGGCTCCAATCTTCTTCATTCTACTTGCTGTCAAGGTAGCATACACTTCAGGACAAAAGTGTTCTGTTTTTGGGAAAACAGCCTTAGAACAGAGATTTCGGCGGAAGGGCTAGAGTAGCATCATCACGCCACTTCTTGTTCTTTTTTCTGGCAGGCTTTAAGCCAGGCAAGAGCCTCATAGCGCGAAGTAAACATTTATATTCCAGTTGCTGGGCAGTTGCTGGCTTATGAGGCTTATTTGCATGGTCTCTCCGCTGGCCTCCTCATACAAATAAACAGAGGCCACATGGGTTAGGTACCGCAGACCAGCTTTCATGGTGCGGGGTAACCACTCCTTTCTCAGCCACTTGTGAAACTTTTCCAGCTTTTTATCTAATTCTAACGGCACTTTGGATTTTGGGAATTTAAAGTAACTTGGCTAGACAAAACCTCTACTCCACCCCCATGAAAGTGCCCGGCATCTTACCCCTCCTTTTCTTGATTTACCTTTTCGTCTCAGCCCTAGAGGTTCAAGCCCAGAAAATCAAGTATGAAACCGGGACAGTAGAGCAAGTTCTAGCTAAAGCCCGGCAGGAAGACAAGCCTGTTTTTATAGCGTTAACCTGGCCAACGTCCACTTCAGCGAAGGCTCCAAATTACCGCAACATTATCAGCGCGCTGGAAGACCCTGCGGTAGCAAAACTGTTCAACGCAGAATTTCTAAACGTGAAGGTGGAAAGGAACTCGGCGGAAGGCAGCAAGTTGACCCGCCAGTACTCGGTGAAGGAATACCCTACTTACCTGTACCTCAACCCAGACGGGAACCTGATTCACCGGAGCAAAAGCCATTCGTCTAGTCCAAAGAAATACCTGGATGAAGTGAAGGCATTCAAGGAGAAAGCCGCCAGTAACTTCAACCTCAGCTATTTTCAAAAAGAGTTTGACCAGGGAAGAAGAAACGCCGATTTTCTGCTCCAGTACCTCAACCTGCAGAAACAGATGGGCTTGCCAGCAGATCTGGACCTATTGGAAACGTACGTGAGCCAATTGCCCGTAAACGCCTTTGACAACTTCTCCACTGTTCAGTTTATTTTGGAGCAAGGGCCCATTGTAGACAGTAAAGCCTTTGTGTTTTCGCGCTCAAACAAAACCATTCTGGACAGCATCTACAAAACACTGCCCTTTTCGCTAAGAAGCCAGATCAACAACAGCATCATTGACAACACCATGCGCAAGGCTACCGCCACTAAAGATGCGGCCCTGGCGCAGAAAGGTGCCCATTTTGCTCGTATTACTTGGGATGAAAACTATGCCCGGGGACTGCGGGCGTACCAGACCAATATGGTGAACTTCTACCGGTCAATCAAAGACACCACTAATTACCTGCGCGAAGCCGCCAGTTATTATGACCGCTACTTCATGGCCATCTCCCTTGATTCGGTCAGGAAAATCATGACGGCTCAGACAGAGTACCGAAACAGTCTACTACTTCCCTCCAAAGGGAAACCGGCCACTCCACCTAAGCCTGCTTCAGGAGCTGTCACCCGTACCGAATCTACTTACAGGACAACTTCCACGCCTACTACCAGCTTTGTCATGCAGCTAAACAACGCGGCGTACTCCATTTACGAGACCGGCACCCGCAACCCTACTTATCTAACGAAAGCCATGCTGTGGAGCAAACGCACCATTGAAGTAGAACCAGTGGCCCCGTACTATAACACTTTGGCCCATATTCTGTACCGGCTGCAACTCTTCGCTGAAGCCGAAGCCATGCAGCAGAAAGCCGTGGAGCTGGCCAGCAAAGAAAACCAACCCACCGAAAGGTTCAAGAAAAGCCTGCAGCAGATTAAGGCCCGCACGCTTTAGTCTTGACAACACTCCTCCGTTTACAAGCCTATTTTAGAAAAACACTGCTATTCCTTCCAAATACAAGCCCATCATGTTCAGCCTGAATGGTTCTACCCGTATTCCTTTACCCCAGTTACTAGCTGTTTTATGGTTCCTGTTTCTGGTGCCTTTTCAGGGAAAGGGGCAGGATCTGCAGAAACCGTTTCAAGAGTGCAGGCTGGAAGGCAGCATTACGGTGTATGATCTCCAAAAGAACCGCTGGACCTACATTGACCCCAAAGATGCCGCCCGGGCTTCTTTGCCGGCCTCTACTTTCAAGATTCTGAATTCGTTGATTTTGCTGGAGGAGAAAGCGGTGCAGGACGAACACGAAATATTGAAATGGGACGGTCAAACCCGCAGCATACCCGCCTGGAACAGTGATACTGACCTAGCAAAAGCCTTTGCCAACTCTACTGTCTGGTTTTATGTGCGGCTGGCCGAAAAGATAGGCAAAGACAAGTACCTCTCCTACCTCAAACGCTGTGGCTACGGCAACGGTAAACTCACCAACGCCCAGGGAGCCGATTTCTGGAATTACGGTGATTTCGCGATTTCACCCAAAGAAAAGATCCAGTTCCTAAGAAATTTTTACGCCGGAGACCTTCCCTTCTCCAAGGATAACATACAGAAAGTGAAGCAACTCATGATAGCCGAACAAACTCCAGACTACACCATCAGTGGCAAAACCGGCTGGACCAATTACGCGGGCACCGACAGCGGCTGGTGGGTGGGATATGTAGAAACCAAAGGCAACGTCTACTTCTTTTCCACGCGGCTGCACAAGAACGTAACCACTAAGAACGATGCCTTTGCTCCCTGCCGAAAAACCATCACCAGGAAGATTCTGCAGCAGTTAAACATATTGCCCGTATCCTAAACTTGGCACTTATCAGGCCATTTTTGAAAACAGGCTAAAAACATCGTTCTACTACACACAAAAGGCGCTTTCCAGCGCCTTTTGTGTGTAGTTTATACTTTCTTCAGAAAGCAGGTTTTCAGTACCATCACGGTTCTTTCTACCCGCCCCTCAATTTCTTCTGCATCATCGGTAAGCCTGATTTTCTTCACTACGGTGCCTCTTTTGATGGTGGTAGAGGCCTTTCACTTTCAAATCTTTGATAACGGTGACATTATCCCCTTCATTGAGCAGGGTGCCATTGCTATCTTTTACTTCCATGGTTGATTCTGTTTATTAGCCAACACTACACCTATCCAATTTTTAGGCTTATTTACCCAAAATAAGCCCCTAACGGCTACCCTATGGTGATGGTGTAAGCTGCCTCAAACGTCTCATTTGCGCCTAGGGACTGCATTCCTTCTTTCTCGCTGAGCTCAATGGGCTCTCCTGCGCTGCCCGCTATGCCGTACCAAGGCTCTATGCATAGGAAAGGCGCCCCTATCCTTTTAGTCCAGATGCCCAGGAACGGGAAGTTGGCGAACTGCATCTGCACAAAGTGTGGGTGATTGTCGCTTTTAAGGGTCACCCGCTCTGAGCGGAAATTCTTGAAGACTAGTGCGTCTTTCTCATAATGCTCATAGCGGAGCGGCAGCACGGCCATGTTGTCCAGCACGGGTTCCGTCTGACCGTTCTGCAAGCCGGTGCCCGCCTCCAACAGGTAGCGCGACAAGGTCTCTGGTTGGGAGAATTCCAGGTAATAGTCTTCAAAGGAGCCTTCGGGCACCATGGGTACGTTAAAAGCCGGGTGCGCCCCAATGGAGAATAGCATCTCGCCTTCACCTGCGTGGTGCACCCGCCATTTCACTTCTACTGTTTGGTCCTGCAGGGTGTAGATGATGCGCAAGAAAAAATCGAACGGGTAATTCTTCCTAGTTTCATCCGTAGCCTTCAGCTCATACACCAGTTGGTTTTCCTTTTCTTCCACCAGTTCAAATTCCTGGTCACGGGCGAAGCCGTGCTGGGGCAGCGAGTACGTTTGCCCTTGGTGCAGGTATTGGTCTTTGGGCAACTTGCCTACCGTAGGAAAAAGTACCGGGGCGTGGCGGTTCCAGAACTCAGGATCTGCTTGCCAGATGTATTCACGGTTTCCGTCTTTTTTCAACAGGCTGCACAGCTCAGCGCCCTTACTGTTCACGCCTACGCGCACATATTCATTTTCCAGGTAAGTAGTTTTCATGGGCGGGTATGGTTATGAATGACGGATTTTTTCTATGGCTTCAATGGCTTTCTGCAACCTGAGGTCAGCGGAGCCTGAAATCTCGGCAAAGGGCACCCCCATCTGCTCTAACTCCCGTTTGTACCAGTCATAAAAGAACTGGCGCAAATGCGGATGCTCGCGCTGCGGGTCTGGTTGCCAGGGTAAGTCTACGTTCAGGAGCAGGTACAGGTCACAATTCTGCTGCCGGAGGTTTTCCAGGATGAAAGACGAACAGATGCCGTAAGCGTGCTCTGACCAGATCTTCAGCACCAGCAACTCAGTATCCAGAAACAATAGTTCGGGGTTCTTCTCTGCTTCGGCTTGCCAAAGCTTCAGCTGCCCTTTGGCGATGGCTTCCAGGTCCGGGGCTTCGTAAGGGCGGCCCAGTTCATCCAGGTAAGTTCGGGCGTACTCCGGTACCCATGGCGCGCCGTAGTGCTGCCCCAACTGCGCTGCCAGGGTAGATTTACCGGTACTCTCGGGGCCTGTAATTGCTATTTTAATCACGAAACTGAGCGTTAGAAAAGTCTCTGTTTAAGACTCGTTTTTACAAAACAGGCCTTAAACAGAGACTAGTGACAGCAAGTTACAGAAATTTAAACTTCTCTATTCCTGGGGCACGGTGCTCTTCTTCCGGAAGTCTAAATTATAGGTAAGGCCTACCTGTAGGGTGTGGTTGTTTTCAAACCAGATGCCGTTACGCTGCGCCACGTGCTGGTGCAGATAGCCCACCTCTACGTTAGCGTCTTTGTGGAAACGGTACCCCACCGCGGCGTAGGCGCGGTTCTGGTCAAAAATGTTGTTGGTCACGTTAGGCCCGAAGTTCAGGAACACTTCATCATAGACCCCCAGGTAGAATTCTTTATCCTCTAAGGAGGTGCCTTGCAACGGAAGGGTGGCTCTGAACTGGTACCGCGCCCGGTTCATGTAGGTATACTCATCGGCTAAGGCGAACTTAACCCAGCGCTGCTCCAGCCTGAACCGGTGCTGTAAGCCAAAAATGCCCTGCTGGTCTTTCAACTGTAACTGCTGGAACGTACGCTGCTCCGGGAAATCGTCTGCGGCCGGGTTATCGCCGTACGGATAGGTGTGTACGTAGGCGTAACCTGCTGCTATAGAAGCGCGGTCTGACAGGTTATAGACCAAGGCTACGCGCGGCATGAACTGTTGTGGATCTGACACCACATGGTACCGGCGCAATTGGAACTCCGTATGCAAACCCCACTTATCGGTCAATTTATGCGTTCCGAAGTACATGAACCAGCCGTTGTAGTTGGTGTCATGGCGTCTGTTGTTCTGGGCAATAGCCTCTGAAAACGCAAGGGAAAGGAGTACGAGACTCAAAAAGAAAAGCTTCTTCATAGGTAATTTTTGAGGGATAATGACCTGCCTTGTGAAGGACAAGCCTTGGGTAAAGGTGCAAATCAACTATACAATTGGGTTTTCCTCCAAACTGTTGGCCTTCTTTTAAGCCTTATTTTCTTAAAAAGAGGCGAAAAGCAGGAGCGGCTTAACGCTAAAAAGAGAGACCTGCCCCATTCGTGACAAGTCTCTCTTTTTAGCTCAATTTGGGTAAAACATCACCCTTCTTTATTTTTAATTTAGTTCAGGCTGTAATCATAAGAGGCAACAGGAGTTCTTTTCCGGTTGCGGTAGTCATCCAGGTTCATGGAGAAGGCAAAGCCCGGCACCCCATAGATGTAAGTGGGCGACAACTGCACAATAGATGGCTTGCGTCCCCAGCGGTTCCGGTGAGAGAGGTAGGCCAAGTGGGAAGACAGCATGCCTATGCCCGCGCCCACAAACACATCAGATTGCCAGTGCTTGTTGTTCAGCATCCGGAAAGCGCCTACACTGGTAGCAATGGTGTACGCCCCAATTCCGTACCACGGGCTTTTATGCTTTAACTCTGAGTTAAGAATAGACGCCGCCAGAAACGCCTGGGCGGTGTGCCCCGATGGCATGGATTGGTCGTTTTCTCCGTTTGGCCGTACCTGGTTAGTGGTTCTTTTGAGCGCAAAGACGGTAAGCCCGAAAATAGCCTCGGCCTTCAGAATCAGAATGGTGGTATTCAGGAAATCGTGGTTGGACTTTATGTTGAAGAGGTTGGCGGCTGCCAGTTCTACGTATGGCGCAATGAGCAGCGGATTGTCAATCTTGGTCTGAAAATTAGGAAAATGCCTTTGGATGTCTCTTTGGGCATCATAGCTACTATAGATCCCATTGTCTTTGATGGTGCTCAAGCCATAGGCAATCAGAATGGAAGGAATGATGGTGGCCCTAAATGCCTTCGATTTAAAAAAAGGTTGCTTAGCAGGAGAGGCAACAGAATCCTGGTATTTCTTGAGGGTATCCTGGGCAACAACTGGCGCTTCGTACTTCTTAAGAGAATCTGCTTCCTGCGCCATGAGTTCCTGACTAGTCAGGCCGAAACACATGGTGAGGGCAAGCCAAATACGTACTATGTTTTTCATATGCAGATCAGGGTTTGGGTGAGAATGTAACCTACTGCTTATCGTTAGAAAAAGTTAAAGGGTTACTTCAAAGTCGGTTTATTTTTAGACAACTCTTTTCTGGTGAAGGGCAGTTATGGTCTTCCGCCGTATCTTATCCGACCAGTGCTTGGGCACCTTGTTCCTGCAGTTTACCTTGCATACTCTTCTTCCAGTCTATGTAGCCCCACCAAGCCAGCGCCAGGTACAGGAAGTACAATACGGCTGTGGGGTAAAGCTCCTTGTAGATATAGATGGGCACATACACGGCATCCACTACAATCCAAATCAACCAGTTCTCCAGTTTTTTCCGGCTCATGAGCCATTGCGCGCCCAGACTTACGGCGGTGGTTCCCGCGTCCCAATAAGCTAAATCCGCATCGGTGTTGTAGTGCAGGTAGGTTCCTAACCCAGCTGTAAAAAGCGGCACAAACAACAAAAGCCAGATCCAGTGCTTAGAGGTCATTTTAGTGACAGGCCGCTCAACCCGCTGATTGCCTTTGTGCAGCCACATGTACCAGCCGTAGAAGTTGAGTACCGCAAACATGACCTGCAAACTCATGTCGGCATACAGGCGGGCGTCATAGAAGATGACAATGTACAGGAGCACGCTAACTAACGCGACGGGGAACGTCCAGATGTTTTGTCTGGCAGCCAGCCAAACGCAGAGCAAACCCGTGATCACGCCTACTACCTCGGTAACGGTAGCCAAGTCCCATGTAGCTGGGGAGAGAAAATCCATATGGTTGGAGTTGGCCTGTTCCAGCTTTGGGCTCCTTTCTCAGAAAACAACCTAGAAACAGAAATGGGCATAAGTAAAGGGCACAAAAATAGAAGCTTCTACACAGGTTGGTCCTTCAAGCTGCTTTATCCGTCAAAATTATTTAGGTTATCTTTACGCCATGCTACCCGAGATCACACCCCAACAAATGAAAGAACGCCTGGACCAACAGGAGCCCCTGCAACTCATTGATGTGCGCGAGCCTCAGGAATGGGAAATCTGCAATTTGGGTGGCCAACTCATTCCGCTGGCTGATCTCCCAAAACAGGCGGCTAATCTGGACAAAGACAAAACCACGGTGCTCATTTGCCACCATGGTTTCAGGAGCGCACAGGCGTTGATGTTCCTGCAGCAACGCCACGGCTTTACCAATCTGCTGAACCTGAAAGGCGGGGTGCATGCCTGGGCGCAGGAGGTTGACCCAAATTTTCCGGTATACTAAATTAAACTGCTTTTAGCCTGTTTTAAGAGAAACAACCCATAAACGGATTCTCCTTCTCAAGAAAGTTTTTCTTCAGACACTGGTATATTCAACTTTTCCCTTAATTTTACGTGGCAAATACCATATACGCTATTTGCTATGCATTCTCACGCACCCAATCTGTTGTTCGAAGCCCTCACCTACGACGACGTTCTCTTATTACCCGCCTACTCAGAGGTACTTCCTAAAGATACAAATACTTCCGCCCAGCTTACCCGAAACATCCGGGTGAACATTCCTTTGGTTTCAGCCGCCATGGATACGGTGACCGAAGCCGACATGGCAATTGCCATGGCTCAGGAAGGTGGCATCGGGATTATCCACAAAAACATGAGCATCAAGCAGCAAGCCGAACAGGTGCGCAAAGTGAAACGCTCTGAAAGTGGGATGATCTTGGATCCGGTAACGCTGCACGAAAACGCCACCCTTGGCGAAGCCATCCAGCTCATGAAAGAGCATAGGATCGGCGGCATTCCAATTGTTTCCGCTGATAAGAAACTGGTGGGCATTATCACCAACCGTGACCTACGATTCGAGAAAAACTTCTCGGTGAAAGTTTCCGAGATCATGACGAAAGACCGCCTAGTAACGGCTCCTAAAGGAATTGAACTGGACAAAGCCGAAGACATTCTGCAGGAGTATAAGATCGAAAAGCTCCCTGTCATTGACGAAAACGGCATTCTGGCTGGATTGATCACCTACAAAGACATCCTGAAAAGAAAGCACCGTCCGTATGCCTGCAAAGACGAGTTTGGTCGTCTGCGCGTGGGTGCCGCCGTGGGCGTGACCCCAGACGTGCTGGACCGCGTAGGTGCGCTAGTGGATGCCGGCGTAGACGTGATCAGCATTGACACTGCGCACGGTCACTCTAAAGGCGTGATGGAAGCGGTTCGCAGAATTAAAGACGCTTTCCCGAACGTAGATCTTATTGCCGGTAACGTGGCTACCGCCGAGGGCGCCAGAGCCTTGGCAGACTCCGGGGCCGACGCCGTGAAAGTGGGCGTAGGTCCAGGTTCTATCTGTACTACCCGCATCATTGCTGGTATTGGGGTTCCTCAGTTATCAGCAGTGATTGAAGCGGTAAGAGGTCTGGAAGGAACAGGTGTACCAGTCATTGCTGATGGTGGCATCAAGTTCTCTGGTGATGTGGTGAAGGCCATTGGCGGCGGAGCCAGCACCGTGATGATTGGTTCATTGCTGGCTGGTACTGAAGAAGCTCCTGGTGACATGCAGATCTTTGAAGGACGTAAGTTCAAAACCTACCGTGGCATGGGTTCTATTGAAGCCATGGGCGAGGGTTCCAAAGACCGTTACTTCCAGGATGCCGAAGACGACGTGAAGAAACTAGTTCCGGAAGGCATTGTAGGCCGCGTACCCTACAAAGGCCTGGCTGGTGAAGTGCTTTACCAGTTGGTAGGTGGCTTGAAAGCCGGGATGGGTTACTGCGGTGCCCCGGACATTGAAGCGCTTAAGAAAGCCAAAATGGTAAAAATCACCGGAGCAGGTCTGCGCGAAAGCCACCCGCACGACGTGCAGATTACCCGTGAGGCTCCAAACTACAGCCGCTAGACATAAAAAGAGGGCTTGGAGAACCTGTCACTTCCCTCCTACCTATTTGAAGTTGCTCTGCTTAGGAAACCCTTAGGCAGAGCAACTTCATTTATAGGGTGTTCTTGCAAAACCGGCTCTGTTCTATAGTTTCAAAAACAGAAGCATAGTCTCCCAGGTTAAGCTGCTTTATAACAAGGGATTATCTACTTACAAGCTCCTCTCACCACCAGAAACCAATTTTTAAGTATTTTTCCGGTGAATCATTGTCAAGGATTTACCGTTTGCTATATAGGCCTCTGCTATTACGCAAACAGGTTCCCCAGATAGGGAAAGCTATTTCCCTAATTTCAATCCCTCTACAACTCTTAGGAAAGAGGATAAACGGGCGGTTTGAAGAACATAACTTTTTTTTAATTACTTTTAGGAAATTCTCGTATTCACCCACATCTATCACCTAAACAACCACTGCTGGCAACTTCTCCAATGCCCCT
Source organism: Rufibacter tibetensis (assembly GCF_001310085.1). GTDB lineage: Bacteria > Bacteroidota > Bacteroidia > Cytophagales > Hymenobacteraceae > Nibribacter > Nibribacter tibetensis. The sequence goes on along the minus strand of NZ_CP012643.1, from coordinate 2,951,770 downwards.
AAACACAAGGATAAAACGATTATGTCTTTTTACCGGAAGCGTGAGCTGGGTGCTGCTGTTGGTGAACATTTTATTATTGGCCCGCCAGGGATTTGAGGGAGAAACCAATTCAGGCATCTCGTATCTGAATTACCTGCTTTCAGTTATTTTTATCCTTTCTGCGTTCCTGTATCAGCGGGAAAATGTACCGATTCAACGCAGTGCGGAGTTCACATCACCGCTTTGGGGCCTTTTTGTGAAAGGTGGCCTGGGAGCGTATGCCTGCCTAATCTTTTACCTTGCCTATCCTAGCTTTAATCAATACTGGATCACTAACCCTTACCTGCTGGATGTTTTCTATCAGGTGCTTTTCGGGTTGTTGGTGTATTTCTTAGCGAAAGCTTTCTACACCTGGCGGCAGTTTATCCTCTACCACAAAACCAAAGACGTTCAAAGTCAATGGAAATGGTTTGAGATTCTGGTATACCTTTCTTTGATAGTGCCGCTTTTCGGTGAGAAATTTCTAGACTATGTGTTCCTTACCATAGACATAAGCCTCCTGCTAGTCTATGGCCTCTACATGTGTGTTCATCAGCGTTGGATTGCTTTCCTGACCCTTGATAAGAAGTGGGGTAGTATTTTCCTGTTAACGGCTGTGTTGGCGTCAGGCGTGCTGTTCGCCAAATTACTTCACATTTTCCATGACTCGCCTGAACTGGTAGCAGATATTTCTTATATCTACAACCCCTTCATTGTGGTCACCCTGGGATTTGTGCTTTTGTATGCCCTGGCCTCTTTGCTGGTGGCACTTTTCAGCTTACCAACTTCCCGGGTATTTGAGCAAAAAAACGCTGACCTCCTGAGTTTCCAACGACTAAGCCATACCATTCAGCAAGGCCAGAGCGAAGAAGAGGTGTACAACATGTTGTTCGAAAGCGCCATCAAGGCCACTGGGGCTGACGCGGCCTGGCTGGAAATTGGGGAACAAACGCACCTAGACACCTCCCATTCTACCGGCAACCCGGTTGACACCCAAGTACAGGCTTTGATGAAAGAAATGCTGATGCGGGCGCATGAGCAGGACAAAGCTGCGGCAGACAATGTGTACGTAAACGGAGACCTGAACCTGGACCCGGTATTTAAAAGCCTCAACAGCTCCTTCAACTCCTTGCTGGTGGTCCCGCTGTTTTCCATCAAGCGCCGGTACGGGTATCTGTACCTTTTGCTGGAGATTGAGCAAGGCTTTGACTTAGATACCATCAGCGTGGTACAGTCTTTCGCAAACCAGACAGTGCTCACTATTGAGAACCTGCGCCTCATGCAGGAATCTCTCCAGAATGAGCGCTACAAAGAAGAACTCAAAATCGCGACGCTGGTACAGGATCGCCTGAATCCTAAGACATTCCCCACTGATACTTGGTTTGACATTAGCACGTACTCGCAGGCAGCCAAAGAAGTAGGCGGCGACTTCTACGACTACCTGCAACTAAGCAAATCACGCATCGCTATTATTATTGGTGACGTGTCTGGAAAAGGAATTTCCGCGGCCTTTCACATGGCTCAGATGAAAGGTATTTTCCATGGCCTTATGCAGCAGGACTTATTGCCCGATGAGTTCATGGTACAGGCCAATAGTGCCTTGAGCCGCTGCCTGGAAAGAACGTCCTTCATCACCTCGGCGCTGTACATCATAGATTACGAAATGCAAGGGGTGTCTTTTGCGCGGGCGGGTCATTGCCACACGCTTTACTACAACTCTATGATGGAAGATACGTTCTATTTTCAAACAGAAGGGTTAGGCCTGGGCATAATTCGGGACAAGACCTATGCCAAGCGCATCCACCGGTTGCACTATGACTACAACCCTAATGACGTAATGGTCATTTATACCGATGGGATAGTGGAAGCCCGGAACACCCGGCAAGATGAATACGGGGAAGAACGCCTGAAATACATGCTTTCGCAAACGTATCACTTAGAGGCCGAGGACATAAAGAGCGCTATCATCAATGATGTCAATGACTTCAGTAGTGACATCCTGCATGATGACCAAACCTTGCTCGTGATCAAGTTTAAACACCGTCAACCTATTAAATAGATGATTCGTAAAGAAGCACGATGAAAATAAAACATACTATCACAGACAACACCATCACCATCAGTTTAGATGGTGAATTAGACGCCAGCTCCTCTGTATTGTTGGATGAAGAACTTTCCAATCCCAGCATCATGATGTTTGGTAAGATCTTAGTGGATTGCAAGAACCTTAACTACATCTCCTCTGCTGGTTTAGGGGTATTCATCTCGCACTTGCAGCGTTTTGAAGATGCCCAGATTAAGCTGATTTTCTTTAACATGCAGGAAAAGGTGCGCAATGTGTTTGAGATTCTAGGCTTGGATCTGTTAATGACCATTGTCTCTTCTTATGAAGAAGCTGTGACCATTGCCAATGACTAACAAGATCCGGGTCAGTTGCGACAGGGAAAATCTTAAAGTTATCCGCGCTTTTGTGGCGGATACGCTAACTCCTGCGCATTTGTCTGATATCCTGTTAAACCAAATTGTTTTGTCCGTAGACGAGATCTGCGCCAATCTGATCATCCATTCCAACAAGGAAGACAGCCGGAAAAACCTTTGTCTAACCATCTACTACAATAAGAAAGAAATTGTGATAGAACTGGAAGATACCGGCATTCCTTTCAATCTGGATAACTACATTGAACCTGATATTGAAGAGAATATCAAGGTTCGTAAAAAAGGCGGCGTGGGTGTGGCATTGGTAAAACGTATCATGGACAAGGTGGAGTACAGTGTACAAGGCTCAAATAACATTTGCCGGCTGCATAAGTACTTGGCGTAGCCCTAAGTATTTTTCCCTTTCAACACAATAAAAAACGTTTCAGGCCTGTTTTGAGCAAAAGATGCCTGAAACGGAGCGGAAGTTTTTCTCTCCCGCTTTACTGGCACTATGTTTTTCAATAGTAGCCTGTTCTCTCCAAAAAAATGAGTAAAATTGCATACAGTTAGGGGACCCATTTCCCCTAGCACCTGCATTTTGCTAACACCTATGCGAGTTTCTTCTTTGTATGTGGGCCTAAGTGCCCTGCTCCTTTTCCAGTGCACCTCCCCTAAAAAGGCCGCTGAACCTGTTCTTCTCACCATTGGCCCAGAAAAAGTTCCTGTTTCTGAGTTTGCCTATGTATATGAGAAAAACAACAGCACCGGAGACAGTGCTTTCTCCAACGCCAGTGTAAACGAGTACCTGGATCTGTACACCAATTTCAAACTGAAGGTGGCAGAAGCCAAGAGCCGGGGTCTGGACACTACGCAGGCATTTAAATCAGAACTCAGCGGTTACAAAGAACAATTAGCCCAACCTTTCCTCACCGAGAAAAGTGTCACTGATCAACTGGTACGCGAAGCTTATGAGCGCCTGAAGAAAGAAGTAAATGCCACGCACATTCTGATCTCAGTAGACATGGAGGCTGACCCTAAAGACACGTTGGCAGCCTACCAAAAAATCACTGACCTGCGGCAGCAAGCCATAAACGGTGCCTCGTTTGAGTCATTGGCCCAACGTTTCTCAGAAGACCCATCGGCAAGGGAGAACAATGGTAACCTGGGTTATTTCACCGCCCTGCAAATGGTCTATCCGTTTGAGAACGCGGCCTTCAACACACCGGAGGGGCAAATCTCTCAACCGGTAAGAACCCGTTTTGGCTACCACATCATAAAAGTAAACGAAGTACGTCCGGCCCAGGGCGAGATACGGGTGGCCCACATCATGGTGAGAGCCCAACAGGGTTTACCCAAAGCAGACTCCCTGGCCGCCAAGAAGAAAATAGACGAAATCTACAGCCGGGTGCTCCGCAAGGAAGACTGGAACAAACTCACCTCCCAATTCTCTGAAGACGCAGCCTCAGCTGACAATGGCGGAGAACTTCCGTGGTTTGGTACCGGACGCATGATTCCTTCCTTTGAGGAGTCAGCTTTTGCCTTGGCTAAGCCAGGTGCCATTACGCCTCCTGTGCAAACTGTATATGGGTGGCACATCATCAAATTACTGGAACGCAAAGAACTTCCAACTTATGAAGAGATGGAAGCCTCGCTGCGGAACCGAATCGCGAAAGACTCCCGATCTGAACTAAATAAAGCCGCGTTCCTGCGTCGCATCAAAACCGAGAACAAGTTCCAGGAAAACCCTTCCATCAAAGAAGCAGTTTTAAAATTAGCTGACTCTACCCTGTTGGCTGGCAAATGGAAATTCAATGTTCCCGCTGAGCCGAAGAACCTGCCCACGGCTACCCTTTTCACCATCAACGGGCAGCCGTTTACAGTAGGCAGCTTTGCTACTTACATAGAGGCCAATCAACGTTCGCGCCAGAATGCTTCTCCGGCCCATGCCATGAACCTGCTGTATGACAAGTTTGTGGAAACCAGCCTCTTTGACTATGAGCGTGAACATCTGGAAGAAAAACACCAAGACTACAAAATGCTGGTAAACGAGTACCATGACGGTATACTGTTGTTCCAGTTAATGGAAGAGAAAGTATGGGCCAAAGCAGTGGAAGACACGGTAGGCCTAAAAGCATTTTTTGAGGCGAACCAGGACAAATACATGTGGGGAGAACGTGCTCAGGCTACCATCCTAAGTGCAGCTAACCCTACTGTTTTGGCAGAGGCACAGTCCCTGATGCGGGCCGGGAAGTTCCAGTCAATCAGGAACAAACCAATGGATGTCTTGTTTACTTCAGGCAACAGCACACTTAGCAAAGCCGCAATGGCTCAATTAGACCAATTAGTTGTCGGCACACAAGCAGATAGCACCATCACCCTGGAACTTACCGGATCCATGGATGCCCGCGAAAGCGCAAACCGCAGAAACTCTACCTTACCTGCCCGCCGGGCTTCTGCTGTGAAGGCCTACCTTCAGCAAAAAGGGATGGAAGCGGATAAAATCCAGATAGTACCAGCCTCACAGGAAGCCATTGGTACCCGCCGTGTTTCTGTAAGAACCTACACGTCTGATGTGCAGGCCCTGGCCGAGAACCTGAACCAGCGTAACCCATTGGCCCTGCAGGTAACCTCCCGCAAATTCCAGCGTGGTGAAAACAAGATACTGGACGGAGTAACCTGGAAACCGGGTACGTACAACCTCACGCAGGACGGCAGATCTATCCTAGTTAAGATTGACCGCGTTGACCCGCCTGGCCCTAAGAAGCTAAACGAAACCCGTGGTGCGGCCATCTCAGACTACCAGACTTACCTGGAGCAGGAATGGATCAAGGAACTGCGTCAGAAATACCCAATTAGTGTAAACCAGACAGAAGTGCAGAAGCTTATCAAGAAGTAAGCTGGCAGAAGTTTCTTTTAATGAAGCTGTTTACCTAGCTTTGTCTGTTCGCGACTATACTATTTTGCAAGAGAAGCGGTTCTATAGAAAGCAACCGCTATATTGAATAACATGAAAATCAGGATTTCTTTTTCTTCTTTTTTTAAGTGCCTTCTTCTGGTCTGCGTTTTAGCTTGCTTTACGCAACGGGCAGAAGCCCAGCAGGCCACGCTGATAGACAACATTGTGGCAAAAGTAGGAGGCCATATCATTTTACGCTCAGAACTGGAGTTTCAGCATGCCAATGCCGTGGGGCAAGGATACAAATCACCTAACCTGCGTTGCGAGATTCTGCGTTCACTGGTACAGAACAAACTCCTTTTGGCCCGTGCCGAAGTGGACTCTGTCATTGTGGAGGAAAACACCATCAACGCTGAATTAGACGGCCGTTTAAATCAATTTGTTGCCCAAATAGGGAGCCAGGAAAAACTGGAAGCCTACTATAACAAGCCTATGAGCGAGATCAGAAATGATCTTCGCAGAAGTTTGAAAGAGCAGCTAACGGTTCAGAAAATGGAGCGTGAGATTTCCGGCAAAATGAAGGTAACGCCTAAAGAGGTGCAACAATACTTCAACCGTATTCCCAAAGACAGCTTGCCTTACTTCTCCACTGAAGTGGAAGTAGGCCAGATTGTGAAAATTGCCCAGATTGGAACTGCCCAAAAGCAAGCCGCCAGAGAGCAGCTGGAGGGAATCCGGAAGCGTATTCTAGCTGGTGAAGATTTCGCGGCGTTGGCCCGTCAATATTCTCAGGACCCAGGGTCAGGAGCACAGGGCGGAGAACTTGGTTTCTTCAAGAAACGGGAGTTGGTACCAGAATACGAGGCTGCTGCGTTGAAATTACAGCCTGGTGAAACCTCTCCGGTAATTGAGTCTATGTTCGGTTTCCACATCATTCAGTTGCTGGAGCGCCGGGGCGAAGAGTTCAATACTCGCCATATTCTCATCAAACCTGCCACGGCTCAGGTAGACGTGCAGCTAACCACACATCAACTGGACAGCATCAGGGCGCTTATCATGAAAGATACTCTGTCTTTTGCCAAAGCTGCCAAAGACTTTTCAGATGACATGGCTACCAAAGGCAATGGCGGGATGATCACCTTGCCAAACAGCCCTACCACGTACATTCCGGTAGACAAATTAGACCCTTCTATCTTCTTCGTGATTGATACCATGCAGGTAGGTTCTATCAGCCCGCCGCTGCCGTACCGTACCGAAGATGGCAAAGAAGCGCTTCGTATCCTTTATCTTAAATCTAAAACCCCTCCGCACCAGGCGAACCTGCGTGATGACTACCAGAAAATTGCAGCGGCGGCCCTGGCCGATAAGCGCAATAGAGCGATTTCGGAGTGGTTTGAGAAAAACAAAGACACTGTGTTTGTTGACATAGTGCCTGATTTTAAAACCTGTAGTTTAGACGACTAATCTTCCCCTTCTATGCCTCCCTTTGCCTCTGACAAAGAAGCTGCAGATGCGCTTCACCATGCTTATAAGCGTTTAACCGATGAGATCTCCCAGACCATAATTGGTCAGGAGGAAGTGGTGAAACTGGTGCTGACTGCCGTTTTTTGTCAGGGGCATTGTCTTTTGGTAGGTGTACCGGGCTTAGCCAAAACGCTCCTGATCCAGACCATTTCCAACTCTCTGGATCTATCGTTTAACCGGGTACAGTTCACGCCAGACTTAATGCCCTCTGACATTCTGGGGTCTGAGACCTTAGATAATAACCGCCAGTTCCAGTTTGTGCAAGGCCCGGTGTTTGCCAACATTGTGCTAGCTGATGAAATCAACCGGACGCCGCCTAAAACCCAGGCAGCGCTTCTGGAGGCGATGCAGGAATATTCGGTGACGGTGGCTGGCCATAATTACAAGTTGCCGCGTCCGTTCTTCGTGCTGGCTACCCAAAACCCCATTGAACAGGAAGGAACCTATCCATTGCCTGAGGCGCAGCTAGACCGCTTCATGTTCCACATCTCGCTCTCCTACCCTTCTTATGAGGCAGAACTACAGATTGTGAAAAACACCACCGGTGACCGCAGGCACACCCCATCTGTCGTTTTACACGCCGATGAGATCACAGCCTTCCAGCAGTTGGTGCGCCGCGTTCCTGTGACGGATAATGTGGTGGAATACGCCGTGAAACTGGTGCACAAAACCCGTCCTGACACCGCCATGGCCGGACCGCAAACAAACCAATACCTGGAATGGGGCGCTGGTCCCCGGGCATCTCAGCACCTGATCATGGGAGCCAAATGCAACGCTTTGATCAGAGGAAAGTACTCCCCAGATATTGAAGATGTGCAGGCGGTAGCAGTTCCTATTCTGCGTCACCGTTTGGTACGAAATTTCAAGGCTGAGGCTGAAGGCATCACCGTAGAGCAAATCATTAAAGGTTTGTTGTAATCTCTTTTCTGCCTGTTTTCCTGAAAACAGATCCAAAACAAAAGCGTATCTCCTTCATTGAAGCGCCACTTGTTTCTATCTATGTGGAGAAACAACTACTCAATTAGGAAACGCTTTACAGGAGTTTAAAATAAAACTAACCCTGTAATCATTTCATGGCCATTTTCCAGAAATCGGCCATGAAATGAATTCACTCCAATCTTAAGGCAAAAGTGGGTGGTGTAAAAGAGTAGCGCATTGTGTACTTTTGCCCCTGATCTTCTAAACATAGACCGCATGGAAGCAGCAGCTCTTTACGAACGCTTTGAAAACAACCTGGAAACCATCTTCTCTTACATCAAGAGAGGCTTAGATGTGCGCACCACCCCCTACAATATCACCATGCCTTTAGAGCTGAATTTGTTGTGTGACGTACTTACCGTTGCTGGTTTTCCGTGCCGTGTCACAAAAGATGGATTTGATGCCCTAGTGGAGTTTCATGACCTGTACATGCAGGAAGGCAAACGTGTTTCTGAGGTGATGCATAGAATTCTGGAAGACAAGCGGGCGTACCTGCGTACCCCGGAAGGCACCGTATTATTAAAAGAGCAACTGATTCGCCGGTTAGAGTATTTCAATGAGATTGCTCACTCTATGGAAGTGATTGCCCGTTTGCAGCAACTAGGGAGCCCCTTGCAATACAACTATCCTTTTTTAAATCAATAACTAGGTACGGCTCTCCGTCACCGGAGGCTGCCCTATGCTTACTACTTCACACAAGCCATAACCCAAGAAGCAGATTACCCTTACGGAGCTGTTTCTTGGGTTATGGCTTGTTATAGCCCAGCACGTGGACCGACATACGCTGATTTCCATGCTTCTGTTTCTTGAACGTGATCCAGGCCTCCTGCACGCTTTCTTTAGGGGCTAAGGGGAAACTCAATTCCGCTTTATCTATTTCTTTGCCCTCTTGGTACAAAGTAATCTCCACTAGAACGTTTTCGGCAGTTTGCTCGCCCAGGTTCACCAATTCCACCCGGTGGATGTTCTGGTTTGAACGCGCTTTCTCTGGAAATATCTTCACATGAAGATCCGGTGGGGTGTCTCGGTAGTCGAAGGCCTTTACGCCCAGGTAGCCCATCAGCGCCAGAATCAGGGCCACACTCAGGCCAAACACAAACCACTCCAGCGGATTTTTCTTCATCGCTACCTTTCTTATTTATACTCCTGGTCAAACAAAAACCTTCCGGCAGAAGCACCTAAGGAGGAAACTAGGCCCAATACAATGGTGGCCTCAATACACACCTGCAGTCCTGTTCCTTCAAACCTCCCGAAGAACCACAAGGCCCCGGCCGAGGTGCAGAAGGCAGTGGCATAGGTAAGGCTCAAGCCCCAAATCACTTCCATCCGCTTGGGAAGCTCATTGGCCGGAGTTGCATAGGACCCTCTGAATCCTACATAAAACAGAATGGCCGTATTCAGGAGAATGGAAACGAAAAAGACCAGCAGCAACTGAACCGGGTTGGCGTTAGATGAGATTTTCATTACCTCATCAGTGGGAGCCACGTTCGCGCTGAATAACATGCTGGCGCAGGTGGCTAACGTGATTTGCTCTAATGTGGAGGCCTCACCTGAGTTTTGCGTGGGCAGCATACTGTCCCGCGGGTCTTTCTCTTCGGCATCATCTTCTTCATCTTCTGCCGTAGTTCCCAGCTGGGCCGTGCCAATGGAAACCCCTATGGCCACAGGCATCGCTTCTATCACTGTCATATACACAATGCGCTCCAAGGACATATCATAAATTTGCACCACCCCCAATAACCATAGAAACAGAAACGCCAGCACCAGCCCAAGGCCCATTTCCTCCACAGAATCCACTACAATTTCTTTCCAGGAGGCACTGGGACGCAAACCGGCATAGGTATTATAGCCCAAAAGCAAAATAAAAGTAACTGCTATGTACAACACCAACAGCCACGGCGACACCTGAAAGCTGGTCCACCAAACTTCCATGGTGTACAGCATGGGCAGGCTGAACAACAAGCCTCCAATCACGCCTCTACCGTACTCTTGTAATGACTGCGCAATGTTCTTTCCAGGCATAGTTTCTTTAAAACAGGGACTAAACGGCTATGCTACCAGTTTAAAGCATAGCTGGGTTTACTGGTGCTCTTCCCGTATTTGGGCGTGTCCGTCCAGCTTATGTTCGGGATTGAGCTCCCCTTCTGGTTCCTTTTTTAACTTGGCTGGTACTTTATCGCCTACAGGTCCTTTGGCTACGGTGATTCCTCCGTCTACAAAATAAAGGGCACCCGTCACAAAAGAAGCTTCGTCAGACGCCAGAAAGGCATATACATTGGCTACTTCCTCAGGGGTTCCGCGGCGGCCCAGCGGAGTGGCCTGAACCATGGTCTTCTCCATTTCGCTGTCCATGGGTCCGGTTTCCTTGTGGGTCCAGGCGGTGTCAATAGGGCCAGGACAAACACAGTTGCACCGTACGCCAAACTGAGCCTGCTCTACGGCCAGCCCGCGCATGAAGGCGTGGTTAAAACCCTTGGTGCCGCCATACGGGGTATTCTCTGCAATGCCAATCAGTCCTGCCTCTGAGCCTGCAGAGACAATGTTGCCTTGGGTTTTATGCAGCTCAGGAAGGGCGGCCCGGCTCATCATGAAGGTGGAGGTGATGTTGTGCCGCAGCATGTAGTCAAACGCTTCTGTGGGGTAATCCTGCAGCATAGATGTGGTGGGAAACACACCAGCGTTGTTGATCAGGATATCCAGTTTGCCGTACTGCTTCACCGCCAGTTCCACGCAGCTTTTAGCGTTAGCCTCCAAGGAAATGTCGCCGGTGAATTCTATGGCAGTGCCACCTTCTTCCTGAATGGCCCGGGCTACATCTGCCACCGGATCTTCGGGGAAACCACACACCACCACCTTGGCTCCCTCTCGGGCGAATTTCTTCGCGATGGCTTCTCCAATGCCGGCTCCACCTCCGGTTACTATGGCTACTTTGTCTTGCAATCTCATGAGTTGGACGTTGAATGGTAAGATGAATATTACCTAAACGGCCCCTCCAGACAAATTGTTAATTTTAGGCATCTGCCCTTGCTTAGCTTCGTAAAGACTGAAAAGACCCCAGCCAGATTTCTATGCCCTCACCGCATACTCCTTCTGTTACCAGCATAGAGCTTTCTACTGAAAGGCTTAGGATTCTCCCCTACACGCCAGAAATGGCCCCCGACTTCTGGCAGTTACTGGATCAGAACCGGGAACGCCTGCTCCCCGATTTCCCGGACCGTACCACAGCCGTAGTGACCGTGCAGGATGCCTTGAACCGCATTAGAGTTTTTATATCCCAGCACCGGGCGGGTGATTTATATTCGTTTGGAATTTGGCGGAAAGAAACCGGAGATTACATAGGAGACATCACGCTCAGGCGGCTGGCCCGCGGCAAGCCCTTCTCTGAAGTTGGGTACTACCTGGGTGCCGAGGCGGAAGGCCACGGGTACGTGACCGAGGCTCTGAAAGCCATGGTTCGGTACGCGTTTCAGGTGCTGAGAATGGAATCTGTGAACCTGCGCTGCGCTGAAACCAACGAAAAAAGCAAGCGGGTGGCCGAGCGCAGCGGTTTCTCCCTGGTAAAGACGTACACGCCCACCCAACAGGAGACCGATGAAAATCCGGCCCGGCCTATTCACGTGTACCGGATCAAGAACAATGACCCTACTATCCACCTCCTTTGACACCGTTTCTTCCCTGTCTTACAGAAAACAGGTTCAAAGTAGCGTCTATCTCTTCTTCAGGCGGGCCAGAAAAAAATCTGAGTTGAAGTTGAGGTACAGACTATTGGAGAATTCCAGCTTGGGGTAATCAAAATCAAGGTAAGGCTCCAGGCGCATGGTAAGAGTAAGCCCCTGCATTAGGTTGATGTCATGCATAAAGCGCAAGATGAGCAGCTGCCGGTTCTTCTGGGTATAGTCCGGCGTCTTGAGATTAGAAGACACGGAAGGGAATAGTTTGCCACCCATTTCTGAATAATACCCGCTGCCGCGCCAGTAGCTCAGCATTACGTTCTGGTACTTTGTATCAATGCCGGCATTCAGGTAAAGGCCTCCCCCCTGTTGGAAAGGCAGGTTCAGCTCATTAGAGAAATCCTTCCAACCCACTACGTACGGCTGAAAATGCAGGGCTTTTAAAAAATCTTTATCATAGTTTTTCCTGATGACCAAACCGGCCGCTGCATTGACTAACGTCACCAAAGGCAAATCGGTAACGTCAATCTGCCCACCGCGGTGCTGGGCGGTGAACTGCAAAGGCAAGCCGATGTAGGTTTCTGTTTGTGGGTCATTTTCTGAAGAACCCATTGAAACAGGAGTGCGGTACAAAGTTAATTCGGCGGAGGCTCCACCGGCTACTTCTTCCTGGAACGGGTCAAAGCGGCGGAGGTACCGTTGCCAGTCAATCCAGACATCCAGCTTAGCCCCGGGTTTGTTTAGCAGAAACTGCAGGCCGTTCTCCAGCCGGTTGTTGATAACGCGCTCAAAATCGTAGAGAGGTTCAATGTACCCGTGGTTCAGGTTACCTTCCAGCGTCCCGAACAGCAGGGCCATGCCATTCTCCTCGTAGCGAATAGTGAACGTGGGTTGCATCAGGGAGTATCGGCGCGAGCCGAAGTCTTTTTGCACCTGCACGCCTGCATCAAGGCGCACCGTTGGCGAGGCAAAATAGACAAGCCGAGGGTTCAGGTGGTACCCAAACAGGGTATAGCCTTCAGCAATGTCATTGAAGTACTCGTTGTTCTTCTGGTAGCCCAGCGCATTGATGCCTATTTGTAACTCACCTGCCTGGTCTGGCTTTACCGGCTGCCTGAATTCCAGGGCTTTGTTGTTTAACTGCGCGAATGTGGCTTGACTTGTAAAAAAAGTGCCTACGGCAATCAGAAGCCATTTTTTTAACATAGAAGTACGTTAATTCCGTATGGTGCAATAGGTAACTGGAAAGGCGATGCCTTCTTAAAAGCAGTCTTTCCATACCCTGAAAGGTAGCTAAAATCAGAAAGAAAACTAAACGGGCAGTAGGCTATAGGGCTGTCACAAGACATAGCACTTTCTGTTTGGGAAGCGTTTTAGGAAAACCGTGCAGTAACCAGAAGTCTGTTGGAACAATGCCTTCTTTGTTGCTCATCCGTGAAAATACCTACTTTGCATGTAACTAAAATAGCCGTAGCATTGTTGAAAAGAAGCCAGGAGAAAGCTAAAAGTGCCACCTTGTTACCTAACTAAATGGTTACTTGGATGTTCGCTATTTGCTATTTATAATAGCATTAGGCTGCAAAAAATAACTAAAAAAAGTAGTAAATGTTGGCACAATTCCGGTACTTTGAGTGTTTCAAATATACACCTCCGGAATAAGTCTGGTAAGCATTTGAAACGCCGCGGCTAGCGTTTGCAGATTGGCTCAGGAAGTTGTAAATTCATCAAAATAAAGCAAAGAAAACACAGACATGAGTGTACAAAGCGAAAAATTGAAAGCGCTCCAACTCACCATCGACAAGCTGGACAAAACCTACGGTAAAGGTACGGTCATGAAGCTGAACGATACCCAGGTAGTGGACGTCCCAGCCATTTCTACCGGCTCCCTTGGCTTAGACATAGCCTTAGGAATTGGTGGTCTTCCGCGCGGAAGAGTGGTAGAGATTTACGGACCAGAATCGTCCGGTAAAACTACCCTCACCATGCACTGCATTGCAGAGGCGCAGAAAAAAGGTGGTATTGCCGCGTTTATTGACGCTGAGCACGCTTTTGACAAAGCATACGCCGAGAAATTAGGCATTGATACAGAAAACCTCCTCATTGCACAGCCAGATAATGGCGAGCAGGCGCTGGAGATTGCTGATCACCTGATTAGCTCTGGTGCTATTGATATCATTGTAATTGACTCTGTAGCCGCCCTGGTACCGAAAGGTGAACTGGAAGGCGACATGGGTGAGAGCAAGATGGGTCTTCAGGCTCGTTTAATGTCTCAGGCCTTGAGAAAGCTTACTGGTACCATCAACAAAACAGGTTGCTGCTGTATCTTCATCAACCAGCTTCGTGAGAAGATAGGGGTGATGTTTGGTAACCCAGAAACTACTACCGGTGGTAACGCCCTTAAATTTTACGCTTCGGTGCGTCTGGACATCCGTCGTATTGGCCAGATCAAAGAAGGTCCGGACAATATCACTGGTAACCGTACCAAAGTGAAAGTGGTGAAAAACAAGGTAGCGCCTCCGTTCAAAGTAGTGGAATTTGACATCATGTACGGCGAGGGTATCTCCAAAGTAGGCGAGATCCTTGACCTTGGGGTTGAACTGAGCGTGGTTCAGAAATCTGGTTCATGGTTCTCTTACAACGGCGACCGTTTAGGCCAGGGCCGTGATGCCGTGAAGCAGTTCCTGTTAGACAACGAAGAACTGATGCAAGACATTGAAAACAAGATCAGAGCAATTGTGAAAGGCGAGCCAGAGAAAGTGGCTGCTGTCTTAGCAGATGCACCTGAATAATCTCTTAATTTTCTACAAAACGGCACCTTTTAAGGTGCCGTTTCTGTTTAAGTTGAGTTCCTCCTGAAAACCTATAACTTTGTGTACGCCCCATCCCAATGGAATTGGTACAACATTTGAATAGCCTCAGGTATACAGGAAAGATTGGCTTATGCGTGTAAAATATCAACTACTACTTATAGTACCTCTATTGGGATTGGTTTTGAGTGGCTTCGCTTTGAATGACACCTTTAGAACCGTGAAAAACAATTCTTTCGCTCCCGGCGAGGTCCTGCAATACAAAGTTCACTATGGCGTCATCAATGCTGGAGAAGCCACTATTCATGTGTCTAACAATATTCAGCGCATCAATAACCGTCCTTGCTACCAAACTTCGGTAAGCGGGAGAACGCTTGGTTCTTTTGACTTCTTCCACCGCATCAGAGACACCTGGACCTCGTACATAGACACCTCCTCCATGCTACCGCTTCGTTTCCACCGCAACATTGAGGAAGGCAGGTACCGCCGCAAAGAAACCACTGATTTCAATCACCAGAATAACACAGTGGTGGTGAATGACAGCCGCGACGAGAAGAAAAACCAGGTTTTTAAAGTGCCAGACAACGCACAGGACATGATCAGCGGTTTTTACTACCTGCGCACTCTTGACTTGGGTAGTTTCAAACCAGGTCAAACCGTACGGATGCAAGGCTTTTTAGGAGATGAGGTGTTTGACATGACTGTGACGTACCGTGGCAAGACAACAGTAGAGACCAAAGCGGGTAAGATACGTGCGCACCGCTTGGTACCAAAAATGCCTAAGAACAGACTGTTTAGTGGAGAAGACGCTATCTCTGTCTACTTCTCTGATGACGAAAACAAGATACCAGTGCTGTTCCAGGCCGAAATGTTTGTAGGCTCTGTGAAAGTGGACCTTTACAAATACAACGGACTCCAGAGCAGACTGAACATAGTAAAGTAAAGCAAATGAGCCGCCGGACAAACCTCCGGCGGCTCATTTGCTTTAAGGCTGTTTTTCCAAAATCGGGTATAAAGAAGGAACTACCAGAAATCCATTGCTTCAGCGCCCTTGCCTTTGGTAATAATTTCTTAACACGAATTGGAAATCCTTGATGTCAACCTAATAAAGACTATTCCCTATCTTTATCCTGAAATTCAGAAACTCGCAATTACTCACCTGCGCGATTTTAGCCTGATTTTTCAAGAGATTACCATTTGTGTACTGCTCTTTAAAGTAAACCGCATTCTATGCAAACCCCGGCTAAATACAAGATTCTGGTAGTAGACGATGACCCAGACATCGTAGAACTGTTGCAGTACAACCTGGAGAAAGAAGGCTATGAAGTTGCCCACTCTGAGAATGGCCAGATAGCTCTGGACATGGCCCGGAAATTTCTCCCAGACATTATTCTTCTGGACGTGATGATGCCTGTTATGGACGGAATCACAGCCTGCCGCCAACTGCGCGAGAACCCCAAGTTTAAAGACACCCACATTCTGTTTCTGACTGCCCGTTCTGAGGAGTTCTCAGAGGTAGCTGCCTTTGACGCCGGAGCCGATGACTTTATTGTGAAGCCTATCAAGCCCCGGGCGCTTATTAGCAGGCTGGCCGCTTTCAAGCGCCGTGATGTAAGCCAGGGTCCGGACCAGGTACAGGTAATAGAAATTGGAGGGTTGCGCATTGACCGCACCAGTTTCAACGTTATCAAAGGAGAACAGAAGATTACCCTGCCTAAAAAGGAATTTGAGCTGTTGGCTTTCCTGGCGGCAACACCCAACAAAGTCTTCAGCCGTGATGAGTTGTTGAACAACGTATGGGGGAACGACGTGTTTGTAATTGCGCGTACCGTAGATGTGCACATTAGAAAAGTGCGTGAGAAAATAGGCGAAGACCAGATAAAGACCATTAAAGGCGTTGGCTATAAATTCAACACCGACTAAAACCGCCCCCCCTACCCCAGCGGCTCCTCAGAAAGGAATTAAGCTTAGCTCGCAGATGATTGCCATCTTCATTTCAGTGATGGTGGCTTTGATCATTACGGTGTTCTTAGCTGTCTCGCCTTACCTGGAGTTTAAGCAACGCGTCATGGCGTTGGCCCTCACCTTCTCTGCCTGTTTCCTGCTGGTGTATTTTTCCTACGAGGCCCTCATCTTCAAGGAAATCAACATCATCTATGCGGGTTTGGAGAAATTCAAGCGGAAGGAGTTCAAGCGCATGAGCAGCAAATTCCTTTTCCGGCCAGATCCTTTGCAGCGCATCAAAGACGAGATTTACCTTCTGGCTGAGCGGAACCAGAAAGAGATTGAAGAACTCAAACGTCTGCAGGCCATGCGCCGCGAGTTCCTGGCCGATGTCTCGCATGAACTTAAAACCCCCATTTTCGCAGCCCAGGGGTTTATCCATACCCTGTTAGATGGAGCCATGGATGACGAGCGGGTGCGCGACAAATTCCTGCAGAAAGCCGCCCGCAGTTTAGATGGCCTGGACACCTTGGTGCAGGACCTGATCACTATTTCTCAATTAGAGAAAGGCGTCCTTCAGATGAAGAAGACCCACTTTGATTTAAACGAACTGGGTCATGAAGTGTGGGAACAATTAGAAGGAAAAGCCCAATCCAGAAACATCACCATCCATCTGCTGAATGCCCCTGAGGAAGGCTTTGAAGTCATAGGCGACCGCGGCCGAATCAAGCAGGTTCTCATCAATTTAATTGACAACGCAATTAAATATGGCAAGGAAAACGGCAACATCTGGCTCTCTTTCCTAGATGGTAAGAAAAAGACCACGATTACGGTGCAGGACGATGGCCCGGGAATCCCTAAAGAACACCTGAACCGCATCTTTGAGCGCTTCTACCGCATTGACAAAAGCCGCACGAGAGATGTAACCGGCGGAGGTTCAGGCTTGGGGTTAGCTATCTCCAAGCATATTGTGGAGGCGCACAGGTCTCAGATTGCCGTTTACAGCGAAGTAGGCCAGGGCACCACGCTTAAGTTTAAGCTTACCAAGACAAAGGTGTAAACGATGTTTTAGGCCTGATCTTTCCAAAACAGGCCTAAAACCCAAGCACCACCAACTTAAAAATAATAGGTAACTTGCGGCCTTTTCAGAACAGCAGCCGTTTCTACCCTGTTTTCGTAAAAGCAGGAGAAAAACGGCACCGTAGTCTGGTGCCTCACACCCATTTCTATGAAGTTACCCGCTTTCCGCGACCTAATCATTTTTGAGAACGAAGATTACATTGTAGTCAATAAACCGCCCTTCCTGTCTACGTTGGAAGACCGTTCTTTCAATGCCACCAACCTGCTTACCCTGGCCCGCCAGTACTATGCAGATGCCCAAGCCTGCCACCGCCTGGACAAAGAAACATCAGGTTGCTTGGCCATTGCTAAGAACCCCGAGGCTTACCGCCACCTTTCCATGCAGTTTGAGAACCGACAGGTGCAGAAAGTGTACCATGCCGTTGCGTGGGGAAGCCATGAGTTTGACAACTTTTTAGTAGACCGCGCTATTCAACCAGGCTTGAAAGGAGTAGCTAAGTTAGCCTATAAGGGGAAACCCGCTCAAACATATTTCACTACGCTTGAAAAATTTGGCCGCCATACTCTAGTGGAGTGCAAGCCTGTGACGGGCCGTATGCACCAGATTCGCTTGCACCTGGCCTATCTAAAAGCTTCAATTGTGCAGGATGAGCTCTACGGTGGTGAACCATTGTTTCTCTCTAGCCTTAAGCGCAAGTTCAACCTTGCCAAAGACACCGAGGAGCAGCCGGTCATCAAACGCTTCGCCCTACACTCTTACAAACTAGGTTTTAGCCTCATGAACGAAGAACCGGTCTTAGTAACCGCTGAGTACCCCAAAGATTTTGACGTGTTGCTGAAATTGCTGCGCAAGAACGGGTAAGGGATAACTTTCTATTACTGTACACAGCCTGCTGAATCTAAAGAAGGCAGATGTTCTTTCAATCCTCAATCAAAGGCGCTTGGCAATGGACTGCTATAAAATAGGCCTGTTCATTCAATAGATTTTATTTAAAGCGGCTCTAAAACATACGTCGCCCTTTTGGTTAACCGCTTCACTTCTACCGCCTAACTCCCTTTTCTTCTTTAAATTACCTTGATTTTCAAGGGAATAAATAGACTTAGTGTTGCACACCAAAAAGAAAGCGCGTATCTTTGTGACCATTTTCAAGAAAAAGCATACATTTTTTTCACTCGTTAACCATTTACAATGGACCATTTAAGTTATAAGACGCTATCAGTTAATAAGGCGGCCGCTAATAAAGGCTGGGTAGTGATAGACGCCGGAGACTCAACCTTAGGCCGTGTGGCCTCTCAGATCGCGATGATCCTTCGCGGTAAAAACAAACCTTCTTTCACTCCTAACGCTGACTGTGGCGATAGCGTGATCGTGATCAATTCGGACAAAGTTCGTATGACCGGTAAGAAGTGGGATAAGAAAACCTTTGTGACGCACACTGGTTATCCAGGTGGTCAGCGCACTTTTACTCCTCGTGAGTTGAAAGCCAAATCTTCTACTTTATTGGTAGAGCGCGCCGTGAAAGGTATGTTGCCAAGAACCCGTCTGGGCCGTGAGCAATTCCGCAACCTGTTTGTGTACGCTGGTGCAGAGCATCCGCATGAGGCACAACAGCCTGTTACAGTAAAACTTACAAAATAATTAGACATATTTAATGGAAGTTCTCAATACATCTGGTAGAAGAAAAACCTCGGTGGCGCGCATCTACATGACGTCAGGGCAAGGGAATATCACTATTAACGATAGAGATATTAAGGAATACTTCCCTAGTGAAGTATTGCAAACCATCGTTCAGCAGCCGTTGGCGCTGATTGAGGCGGTTGGCAAATACGACATTAAGGCGAATATCAAAGGCGGTGGCGTTGCCGGTCAGGCAGAGGCCCTTCGTTTGGCGATCACCAAAGCTTTGGTGGAAGAAAACGCTGAGACCCGTCCGGCCCTGAAAAAAGAAGGATTCTTAACACGTGATCCACGTATGGTGGAGCGTAAGAAATTCGGTAGACGTAAAGCCCGTCGTTCTTTCCAGTTCTCTAAACGTTAATATCTCATCAGCTGTATCAATACCATGGCTAATACCACTTATAAAGATTTACTGGACGCCGGTGTACACTTTGGTCACCTTACCAGAAAATGGGATCCTAAAATGGCTCCGTACATTTTCATGGAGAAAAACGGCATCCACATCATTGACCTGAACAAAACCTTAGTTTCTCTTGACGAGGCGACCAACGCTATTAAGCAGATCGCTAAATCTGGACGTAAGATTTTGTTTGTCGCCACTAAGAAACAAGCACAGGACATTGTGGCTGAAGAGGCAAAACGCCTTAAAATGCCTTATGTGACTGACCGTTGGTTAGGTGGCATGTTGACTAACTTTCAGACTGTTCGTAAGTCTTTGAAGAAAATGTCAACTATTGACAAAATGGTAAAAGAAAACACTGCGTACGCTGCAATGGCGAAACGTGAGCGTTTAATGTTATCACGTGAGCGTGAGAAACTAGATCGTGTATTGGGTGGTATCGCTGATTTGTCACGTCTCCCAGCTGCTTTGTTCATTGTTGACGTGAAGCGTGAGTCTATCGCTATCAAAGAAGCTCAGAAACTGAACTTGCCAGTATTCGCGATTGTAGATACCAACTCTAACCCAGAGTTAGTTGACTTCCCAATCCCAGCAAATGATGACGCTTCTAAGTCTATCTCTTTGATCACTTCTTTGATTGGCAAAGCCATTGAAGAAGGTCTGTCTGAGCGTAAAGTAGACAAAGAAGACACTGACAGAAAGCGTTCTGAAGAAGAAGGCATCCAGGAGAAAATTGACGCTGAATAAGCTTCTTAATCTCATAAGATTATCTTAAAAGAAACTGAACATTAGGAAGCCTGGCCACTGATGTTCAGTTTCTTTTTACTCTTACCGGTGCCGTCTTGTTAAAAGCTGCACCACCCTCCTATTGAAACTTTTTAACCGTAATTCTTAATAAAAGAACAATGGCTATTACAGCACAAGATGTAAACAGACTTCGTCAGGAAACTGGCGCAGGTATGATGGACTGCAAAAAAGCGTTGACCGAAGCAAACGGCGACTTTGAAACAGCCAAAGATATTCTCCGCAAACAAGGCCAGAAAATTGCCAGCAAGCGTGCCGATAACGCTACTTCTGAAGGAGCTGTGTTGACGCAGGTGAACGCTGATGGTACCGTTGGAACAGTGATCGCGCTTGCTTGCGAAACTGAGCCAGTATCTAAAGTAGAAGATTTCAAAAACCTGGCTCAAACTGTTTTGGCTGCTGCAGTTTCTAACACCTCTGGCACCAAAGAAGATTTGTTAGCTACGCCTCAGTCCGATGGCCGTTCACTACAAGACCACATCACTGATTTGATGGGTAAAATTGGTGAGAAAATTGACGTGGTTTCTTATGAGACTGTTTCTGCTGAGAGAGTTGTTGCTTACAACCACTCTAATGGTAAATTGGGTGTATTGGTTGGCTTAACTAACACCGGCGGTAACGAAGTTACTGAAGTTGGAAAAGACGTAGCCATGCAGATTGCTGCCATGCGCCCTATTGCCGTTGACAAAGACGGCGTAGATGCTGCTACCATCCAACGCGAAATTGAAATTGGAAAAGAGCAAGCTCGCGCAGAAGGCAAACCAGAGGAAATGCTGGAGAAAATTGCTCAAGGCAAACTGAACAAGTTCTACAAAGAAAGCACCTTATTGAACCAGGAGTTTGTGAAAGATCCTTCTGTTACTATTGCTAAGTTATTGGATAACACCTCTAAGGGCATGACCGTAACTGAGTTCAAGCGTGTAGCTATCGGCTAAGGAACTCCGTATTTAAGCTTCATACTGCAAAAGCCCCGCTGTGTCACAGCGGGGCTTTTCTTTTGATTTTATCTTGAATTAAATTTTGGAAGAAGGGCCTCTTATAAGCACATCCAATTGATTGGCAGATAAAGGAAGCCTCTACATTTTGAGTATAATATTTCTATAGAGAAGGAGTATAGCTTAACACAGTCTATTTCAGGTCCTATTTCTCTCCAAGGCAAAGAAACTTTAATTAGTTACTTGCGGCAGTCATTGATGCTCTTTTCTCAAGTTGTGACACTTGATCAACATTGTTCTTACCAGTCTTTGCATTTGCTGATTTAGACTGCTCTTTTCTCATTCTCTTTTCTGCAGAGATGTAACTCAGGAAGGTAGCTTTAGCTTTCATAACTTTCGGGTTTCGGATTAACAATTATATTACCTATAGATTAAATATGACGTTTCAATTTTTACTTGTAAGAGTAAGCTGTTAAGCTTTCCCTCATATTGTTTTCATTTCCTGAACGTAGGTTAATTAAAGAACGTTCCTGTATTTTTAACTCTATTTATAAAAAATATAATCAAAAAGATACATTAGGACAACAACACAAACATTAAGTACAACTAATATTTAGAAACTCAGACCTATACTGTTACTCTTCACAACAGCTATATATGAATTTCTTTATCTAATATAGAGGTTAATTCATAAACATCAAAATAAATTATACTAATTTTTATAAATTAATGCATAATACCTAAAAGTAAGTAGTATACTCATCCTTAAAAGTCCTATTTATAATCCCTAAATTAAAGAAATAGCCAATTTATGTCTTAATCGAATATAATTATTGACTTGTTAAAAAATTTTCTTGAAGTATTACTACAACTACCAAAAACATCATTCATTTTGTTTAAAATATTCTTTAATAAGAACGAAGTGTAAGGAAGCATCCAAAATCAATTTGTAGAATCCACCAGAAGAATAAAGGCTTCATTTGTTTTTATCATAAATACCTACCTCTCACCAGGTCTATAAATCTGCACACCATTCAAAACAGAAGGGGCCTTTAGAGGCCCCTTCTGTTTTGAAAAATCATACCGTTTAATCCAAGTCAGCCTGCCTTCGCACAAACTCCTGACCGGCCTTATCATCTTTCCGGATAAAAGGTCTGATGATAAGCCGGGTGCCGTTCTCATAAGTAAAGAACTTGTACACCCAGTTTGCCAACACAATTAATTTACTACGAAAGCCTAT
The DNA here is from genome assembly GCF_001310085.1 of Rufibacter tibetensis. Taxonomy (GTDB): domain Bacteria; phylum Bacteroidota; class Bacteroidia; order Cytophagales; family Hymenobacteraceae; genus Nibribacter; species Nibribacter tibetensis. The sequence goes on along the minus strand of NZ_CP012643.1, from coordinate 2,929,377 downwards.
CAGATAATAAATGTGCACAAAGAGCCAGGCCATCCAAGCTATGAATCCTTTCAGGTGCATGTTCTTTGGCAAATCTGCCACTGCCCGGTTTCTGCCTATGATAGCCAAAGACCCTTTGTCAAAGTACTCAAAAGGAACCAGTGGCTCTTTCCGCATGATGCGCTGCAGGTTTTTAGCCAGGTGTTTGCCTTGCTGAATAGCAGGTTGTGCTACGCCCGGGTGTCCCCTTGGGTATTTCTCGGTTTTCATATAGGCAATGTCGCCAATGGCAAACACATCAGGAAAGCCAATTACCTGGTTGAACGTGTTTACCAAATAGCGCCCTCTGTCACTTACTTCAGGAGGCAATCCTGCAATCTGAGCCCCAGAGACTCCGGCTGCCCAGATAAGCGTTTGAGACCTGATTTGTTCCCCTCCTTTAAAGGTGACTACCTGCCCGTCATATGACTCCACCAAGGTGTTAAGTTTGAGAATAATACCCACCTCCTCCAGGTACTTCTTGGTAGTGGCGCTTGACTCAGGAGACATGGGAGGCAAGACCCGGTCAAGCCCCTCCACCAGATAAATATTCATCTGGCTGAAGTCCATACCGGGGTAATCACCAGGCAACACGTGTTTCCGCATTTCAGCCAATGAGCCCGCCAACTCCACTCCGGTTGGCCCTCCTCCTACAATGACTATGTTCAGGAGACTTTGCCGCACCACAGGGTCTTTGATCATGTTGGCTTGCTCAAAAGACTGCAGCAACTGGCTCCTGAGATTCAGCGCATCTGGTATCTGCTTCAGGGGGAAAGAGTATTTCTTGATTTGCTCGTTCCCGAAGTAATTAGACTTGGTACCTGTGGCAATGATCACAAAATCATAGGCTAGTTCACCCACCAACGTTGATACCGTTTTAGTAGCAGGATTGATACCTGTCACCTTCACCTGCCGGAAGTGGAAGTCTTCATAGTCTTCGTCAAACATCTTCCGGAGGGGTTCGGCTATGGCATCTGGCTCTAAACCAGCGGTGGCTACCTGGTACAAAAGCGGCCAGAAGCCGTGGTAATTTTGCCGATCAAACATCACTACCTGAAATTCTTTCCCAGGAAGTTTCTTCGCCAAATTTGCGCCACCAAACCCACCACCAATGATGACGACCCGTGGTTTTCTGGTTTCTGGAATGTTAAGTGTAAGCTCGTTTATATGAAGCATAATGAATCAGTAGAAGTACGTATTAGCCTCAAAATCACTTGAGACGGTCCTTTTATTAATAGACTTATACTGTAATTCCGGTATATAAGATATTCTATTTACATAGAACCAAAGGTGGGACCGCAAACTGGTGACGCTTCTAAAACAGACAGGGCGTTTTTGGACTGATCACATTAAATTACCCCTAAAACGCTATGTTTTTATTTACCTACTAATTATTTAGGGCTGGTAGCTACCTTAATGGATCTACCTTTTCCTTTAGTACTCGTTCCATTAGTACTTTGTTGAAACAGGTAGAGGAGGAGTCAACGCTATGCTGTTTTTTGTTTTAAAGCTGAATTTCGCAAAACGCTTACGAAGCTTGCGTTCACCAGTAAAAGTGGTGCCATTATCTCTGGCGATTAAATCAACTTACAGGTTACCTACGGCCCCAAAACAAAGTTCATCCTGAGCACCCAAGCCATCACACAGATTCACAAAAACACAGACATAACAACAGCAGAACAATACATGGAGCCTGAGGAAGGGTTGGCTGATCTTTCCCAAACCTGGCAGTGCCGCAGGAGAGATGCTCTCTCAATTGAGAGTTACCTTAAAAAAGTGGAAAGGAAAAAGAGGCCTATTATTGGTTTGTCTTGCCAAATTCCATTTGGGCTACTGTGTCTTCCAACCATTTCACAGCTTCGTGTTCTGTAAGAAAGGCTTTCCTGCTTACGTCTGGGCAATCTGAGGAGACGGCAGAGAGTTCGCCTTCTTTAAGGCGCTGCATTTGCCGGGGGGTTAGCAACCAGGCAACCAACACCCGCGATGAGACTTGCTGTAGAGATTTAGGGTAGAATTCATTACTGAGCCAGTCGCTTTCCTGTTGGGTAATCTCACCCTTTGACCTACAGTCAAACAGCCAGGTAGCGGCAGTATGCTCTTTGGCCAATGAAAGAATGGCCAGGCAGTTCATCTTGAACTCAGTAAAGGTGACAGGCTGCTGCCAACGGATTATAACCGTTTGCATATCCGCCCGATAGGAGATTTTAATGTGTTTGCTAAATCCTATCTTCATGGCGCAAAGGGGACTACACGCTACATTGTGGCGCTTTGGGTTAAACTCATACAATAATAGTCGTTGTCTGTCTTGAAATGAATTTAGGTGTTGCTTTCTGTAAAAACAAGTAATTACCTATATTTCATTTCTTTTCCTCTTAAATGCGGTAGAAATACGCTTTGTATTTTCTAGTATTCGTGGCGAATACGGGTGGCATATAGGTTTTTCCGCATGGCCAGAAATAGCTCAATGCTGCTTTGCAGAAAAGGCTCATCTAACCACTTCTTTACTTCCTCATCACCGCCAGTTACTTCCATTTCACTCACCTTATAGGTTTGCTCAAAAGGGCCTAACTCCAGCTTTATAAGGTACTTGCCGTTCCAAGCCAGCAAGGTTATCTTGATTTCAGGGTGCGGAATGTCTGCTACTACGCGCATAAACTAAGTAGAAAAGAATTAGTAATTGCCACAGGTTTGCTGTACGTAAAGGTAGTCTTCTGGACTGATGAATTGTTACCTTAACTTTATAAATTAAGGTTCTTCTATTTACCTCTTAAATACAGCATGTACATATAAATAGCCTATCTCACAATTTAAGAAGAAGGCTCTTTCTGTACTGTTTTTGGAAAGTTAAGCTACCCTATACTTCAATGCCCATTTGGCGCATGAGTTGGCTGGCATTAAAGCTTTGGCAGATACCAGGCCGCAGGGTATAGTCAAAGCGTAGTTGCCCGTCTTCAAAATAGCTATTGAAGCTGAAGTTCTGCACCGAGCCTGGCAACTCATCTTCCATGGTACCCAACTCCAGATCATGGGTGGACACGAAGCCAGCCGCCTGCCGTTGATGCAATTGCCGGATCAAAGCCATGGCCCCTTGGTGCCGGTCATGTGAGTTGGTGCCTTTCAGGATTTCGTCAAGGAAGAAGTAGACAGGTTCATTGCTTGCTGTCAGGTCAATGAGGATTTTAAGGCGCTTCAGCTCCGCATAAAAGGAAGAGGTATTCTCCGCGAGGTTATCTTCGGTGCGCATGCTGGTGTACACTTGGGCCGGGAACACGGTGAGGCGGTTCGCGCAGACGGCAGTACCCGTAAAGGCGAGCACCATGTTCACGCCTACGGCCCGCAGAAACGTACTCTTCCCAGACATGTTAGAACCCGTAATAAGGACCGTGTGGCCTGCCCCCTGAAATGAAATGCTGTTGGCAGTACGGGTAGGACTAAAAATAAGCGGATGGCTCAGGTCTTGGGCATCAAACTCAAAGGCATTGGAGCTAATAAGAGGAACAGCATAGGAAGGATTGGCATACTGAAAAGCCGCCAGGCTTGCCAAGGCCTCAAACTCAGCTGCCGCATTAAGCACCAACCCAATATTGCCAGACATGGTCTTTTTCCAGCGCTCCAGACGCCACATCCAGATAAAGTCCCACATGAACACGTGGTTCAAGATAAAATTAAGGTAAGTATTTAGCCGCGCCGAAAGGAACTGAATGATTGACGCCAGTTTGCGCACGTGCTCAGAAGCCTGCCGCTCATCTATTTTGAGTTGCTGCTGCAAGCCCAGCGCTTTCGGGCTTTTAAAACTTCGTCCTTCAATGTGCACGAGCAGGTCTGTGTAGCTGCGCAAGGTCTCATACATGCCGGTGCTTTCCTCGTAATACTCATCGCGCTGCCGCTGGTACTTGTAAGCAATCATAAACTGCAACAGCACCAACCCCAGGAAAGGGTAATGAGAATACCCTTCAGCCCAGTACACGGCGGTTCCAATGGTGAGCAAAGGCAAAAGGAACGTGAGGGCTACCAGCCAGCCTTTGCCGGTAAAGAAGTTAGGGCTTTTGAGCCATAACAGGAAAGGTTGGGGTAGTTGCTGGGTTTTGCGGTGATGGTGCATGGCGCGGGCCTCTAAGTTCTGCCGCCAGTCAAGGTCAGGTTTGAGTTCTGCCACTGCCTCTTGCCGCGCAATAATTTCCTGGGCAGGTGCGGGTGCTTTCAACCATTCAGCCAGCCGTTGCTGGCCCAGCCGGGTCACTCCCCTATTTAAAAGCTGAAATAAAGAATTCGGCCCGAAAACGTCTAAGTCTGCCGTGTAGTAATGATTGGGTTCCTGAAACTCTTCCCCGTCAGGAAAAGAGGTCAGCTCACCTCTAAGGCGTTCGTTTTCTCTTCGGTTAATCAAGCCCAGGTAGAGTTGGTGCTTGCGGGCGTACTCAATTTTGTTGTGCCAATGAATAAGCATTGCGAAGATAAAGTACCCGCCAATGAGCAAGCCTAGACCTGCCCCATTTTGCCCGTAGTAGAACAGCAACACACAGCCCAAAACGGAACCCACAAAAAAAGACAACCGAAGCCAGCCTACCCAGCGGTACCTGGTAGCCTGACGCTCCTCAGCGGAGAAAAAGCGTTGTTCCCGTTCAGCGAACAATGCTTCTGGAGAGTTTTCTATCATTAAAATTTGATGTCAATTCATAAAAGAACCCGCAGCAGAAATTTTCTCACACCTACTTGGTTCTGTGTGGCAAATGAAGCTGCACCTGTCTGTCACCCACAAAACAGGAAACAGCAACTGGCACTTTCTGTTTAAGAGCTACTTTTCAAAAAGGCCCGGCAAATGAGCAGACTTACCTTCACAAAGAAAAATCAGATGAAATATTGCCTGCCACAAGGTACATATTAAACCTAAGATGGACATACCGCAGGCAAGTTGCCCCTCCAAGGTAATTCCCATCTCGAAATAAGGAATACTTTAAAAACCGCTGGCGCGAGCGTCCCGCTCGTGTCTGCACGCATTGCTGAACCCTAGTTCTCGTTTTGTCATCCTGTAAGGTATTTTGTGTACAAAGGGTAAAGTTTCTGCATTCATATCTTGCTACTTCGCCCACGAGATTTCTCAAGATGGCTAAGTGATAGAAACTCAAAAGAATCAAACCTGAGCAGCGATTTTTTAAAGGGAGCCATTGCATTTATCTGGTATGCGTGCGGACACGAGCCGGAGGCTCGCGCCAGCGTTCCTTAAAGAATTTAGGCCTGTTTTACAGAAATACGGCCGAAAACAAAAGGACTCAGATAGTGGCGATGCACTTTAATTCAATGGCGATTGGGGTGGGCAACGCATTTACCTCAACAGTAGTACGGCAGGGTTGGCAGTCTTTGAAATACTCGGCATATAGGCGGTTGTAGGTCTGGAAGTCGGCTTTCATGTTGGTGAGGAAGACGGTTACATCTACCAGGTTTTCCCATTTAGAACCAGCCTCCTCCAGAATGTACCGCACGTTTTTAAATACTGAGTGACACTGCGCTTCAATGTCATAACTGGTGATGTTGCCCTCCTCGTCCAAGGTTACCCCCGGGATCTGCTTCACTCCCCTTTCACGGGGTCCTACACCCGAAAGAAACAAAAGATTACCAACGCGGCGAGCGTGCGGGTACAGGCCAACCGGCTCGGGAGCTTTGGAGGCGTTGAGGTTATCTGGTGGTGTGTTTTTCATACGTAAATCTGTTTTACCCCTGTTTTTTCAAAAATAAGGTTAAAACCACACAAAAAAAGAGCGGCCCTGCACGGGCCGCTCTTGGCAATTTGAAGGATGACGAGTTTAGCGGAAAGCGATGCTTCCGTATTTGCTTGTAACATTTACCGTTCCTTTAGGAGAGGCTTTGCCGTACTTGCCTTTGTAGGAACTAGAGGTGTTTCCCACTTCCTTGAAGCTAAAGTTGACCAGATCCTGGTCCAGCTTAAAGCTTCCATATTGAGTGTCTACCTCAAAGTTAAAAGCAGTATTATCCGCGAAGCTCACAGCCATACCGGTGTAGCCACCATTCAGGTCCAGCTTTCTGAAGTTAGATGATACATTATTGATCTCAAACCCAGAGCAGTATTTCACTATCAGGCTGGCTGACTCCCTGAGGCTTCCTATCTTGATGCCAGAGTAACTTCCGGTTCCGGAGATTTGACCAGCGCTCCCTATTAAATATTTAGAATCATAGCGGCTGTCCATGGCCAGCATGTCCACTTTGTCAATGACAATGTTGCTGTAGGCGGTGGTAGTTTTAATGTCATCGGCGCCCATTAAGTGCAGGTTAGAATACTTGAACCGGAGGGTACCCCCTTTCATGTAAGCTATCTGGCAAGGGCTTCCGCTGTAGGTGACATTCAACCTGTTATGCACGTTGTTGAGGCTACCGGTGGTAAGCTTCCCGTAATTTACTTCCAGTTCAGTGGGTCCGTCAAAGTCTGGCATTTGCACGGAGCCGTACTTGTTGCTTACTCTGATTGGGTTGCCTTTGGGCATTTTCACCAGGTAGTTGATCTCAAAGGCTTTTTCACTACTAGACCTGATCTGCATAGGCTCTCGCTCGGTCACAAAGGAAAGCAGGTTGTTAGCCCGGTCTTCATTGATCCTGATCTGGATCTTGTCCAGAATCTCCTGCGCTTTCTCTTCGGTTACGGCCCGAGAAATTACAGTTACTTCTACGGCTATCTCGTTGCGGTTCCAGGTTTGCACGTTTACTTGTCCAAACTGGTTTTCAATGTTCAGTTTGTCAGCACGGCTCACCTTGAAGGTACGGTCAATTTTCTTCACCTTGGTATGGGCGTAAGCTGCTCCCTGCACGTCTACTACTCTTGGATCTGGCTGTACCAACATGTTTTCAAGCAGCATCTCACCTGTTGGAAGAACTGGCAGGGTAAGGTCTTCTAAGGTGGCCAGCCCTTCACAGGTGGCCGCAGCGGCAATTGCTTCTACAGATTCCAGGCTTTTCAATGAAGCCAGGGAATACGCCACCTGTTCTGCTATCTCAGCTTCCAGCTTTTCTTTTATCACCTCTTTGCATGATTGTCCCTGCGCAGTATTGAGCGCAACGGAAAAGCAGAAAAAGGTGAGCAGTTTAGATATTGGTAGTCTCATGATCCGGACGGGTTTTAACGTTACTTCTGTCTTCAAGTACTTCTAATTGCTGATTCAGCAGCGCAATTCTCATTTTAAGATTGTCGCTCATGGCTTCCAGAAGCACTTCTTTATTTGGGGTGGTGTATAGTTCTTTCTTCAGGGCGTTGTAAGCAGAATCCAACTCTGCAAACTGCACGGTTCCGGCTCCCAGCGCTTTCAGTTCAGATTCTTTCTTTTCAATTACCTGCACGTACTTGGTCTCAATCTGGCGCACCTCAGGGGCAATTTTCTCCAGCGTCACTGGCTGTTTCACGGCCACCGCGCCAGAAGTATCTGGCGTGGACATGTAGTAGCGCGCTGAGAAGGCCAGCATAACTAGCACGGTCACCGCCGCGGCGTACCGCCAGGCATGGTGCCAGTTTATAGAGAAAACAGAGGCCTCTTGCTCTTGTTCAACGGGCATGATGATGGTCTTCTCCTCGGTCTGCAGTTCTGCGGCTATATCTTGCCACAAATCCGGTCGGGGCGTGAATGAGTCAAACTCGTCTCGGTGGGCTTGTACAAAATCTTTTAATTTATCTTTCATGGCTATTGCTCCTTGTACTCGTTTTTAGGTCCTTTTTACTTTTCAGCTTAAGAACGACTGCTCCTGCATGAGGGTCAGCAATTTTTTACGGGCTCGGCTGTACTGTGACTTAGACGTTGCCTCACTTATACTTAATATATCAGCAATCTCGCCGTGGTCATATCCTTCCAGCAAGTAAAGGGTGAGCACCACGCGATAACCATCCGGCAAAGACTGAATGGCTTTCTTGATGCTTTCTACTTTATATTCCATCTCCTCCTGGTCGTAGTCAGGCGCCTCTTCGGCGATGTCCTGATGATCTTCCATGGGCACCACCTGCAGCCGCCGGCTGCGCACCTTGGTGATGGACTTATTGATGACAATGCGCTTTAACCAGCTCCCGAAGGTGGAGTCTCCCTTGAAGGTATGCAGCTCTCTGAACGCGCTCAGAAATGATTCCTGCAAGACATCTTCCGCCTCAGTATAGTCATTGGTAATGCGCATGCTCACGTTGAACATGGACTTACTGTAAAGTTTGTACAGCTCATACTGCGCCTTCCGATCGCCCTCTTTACAGCGGGCCACCACGTGCGCGTTTACGTCGGTGTATTCCAGCGTTTCCAAATTGTTACCTTTTAATGCTCATCATGACGGTAATCTAAGTAACAGTAACCCGGAACAACACCTTCCCTATTCGCTGAGCCTCGTGGCTCTCATCTGTTCCAAACTTCTACTCTAAAGACTAAGCAAAAGCCCCATGGTTGCACCACGTTCCAAAAATTTGCAGGGTTTTTTACTCCCTTAATTTATTCAATTTATTTCCCATTTTTGCCATAAAGATCCACACCTATGAAACCCTACTTCCTTCTTACTCTGACCCTGTGGCTGGGATTCAGTTTTTCTGACACCCTCGCCCAAACCAACCCCACTCCTGCCTCTTCTTCCCAAACCGCTGCCCGGGAGATGCGCCTCACCGTGAGTGACGGCACCGAACTCTATGTGAAGGTATCTGGCAAAGGCCGCCCCTGTCTGTTTGTGCACGGCGGGCCCGGCGCCTGGAGCCACTCCTTTGAAGTGCTTGGCATTAACGCCCTGGAAGATTCTTTGCAGATGATTTATGTAGACCAGCGCGGCAGCGGCCGTTCTGGCAAAGCACCAACCGGCAACTACGGCCCGCAGCGCATAGCACAGGACTTTGATGAGATCCGGCAACAGCTGAAGCACCCCACCTGGACCGTACTAGCCCACTCCTTCGGGGGCATTCTTGCTACCGAGTATGCCTATTACTACCCAAAAACCATTTCCCGCATGATTTTGCTAAATGGCACGCTAAACCTGAACTACTCGGCCCAGGTGCAGATAGACAAAGGATTAGAGATTCTGAAGCCTGAGAACCCCGCCCTTTTCTTGGACAAGACCAAGCCAGTGATTGACCGGTTTATGATGATCATTCAGGCGCTGAACGAAAAAGACAAATACCACCAGCTCATGTACACCACCGCTGAGGGCCTGCGGAAAATGAACGAAGAAGATGCCAAGCGCCCGTCAAACTACAGCTTTGGCCAGGCCTGGTCTAATTACCCAGAGTACTTCCAAAATTTCACCGAGGTGTCCAAGCATCTGAAGATGCCGGTGCTGGTAATCTCTGGGCAGCAGGATTTCTCTATTGGCCCAGACCATTACAAGAGCTTTAAATTCCCGAACCAGACTACGGTTTCCATGCCGGGCGGCCACGTGATTTACCTGGAGCAGAACGTGGCGTTCCAGAAGGAAGTGAAGGAGTTTCTGAAGAAAACCAGCAAGAAAGGTTAAGCTTTTGTGGCCCGGGCTTTATAGGACCAGGTGATCCTAAACCGGGCTACCTCCTCCCCTTTTCCATCGCGGCCAATGCTCACGGCTTGTAGGTTACTTCCCTGCCCTGTGCGTTGGGCCACCCTTACGGCAGCGGCAATAGCCTCCCCATCTGAACAGGTGAAGGTGATGGTACCCACGGCTTTTTTGCTGAACTCAGCCTCCATGCCTACTACCAGCATAGACACCGACGGCTGCGCCTGGTACAGGTGCATCATACTCAACACCCCAGAAGCCATTTCGGCAGCCATGGCCAAACAGGCGAAGTAAATTGACCTGAACGGATTTTTAGTGATATACCTGTATTTGATAACCACCTGCGCTTCCTGGTCCGTGAGTTTTCTGATTCTGATGCCCGCCAGATACGCCATGGGCAGGTTCTTGAGCAGGAAAAGCTTCAAATTCACCGGATTGGCGACTAATTTACGGAAGGCAGCAGTAGATACGGTTGTCATAAGCACAAGGGTAGCAGGTAAGTAAAAGATAAGAATTCTATCTGAGGTATGGAAACCCTGACGTGCATTCCTCTCCTTTATCAGGCGTTTTCTAAATAGTAGCCTTAAAACTAAGAAGCCCAAACCAGTTGTACTGGTTTGGGCTTCTTAGTTATCATCCCTGTTTGAATCCAAAATAAGAGCATCCAACTGTGCCGTTTTTGTGACATTACTTTTGCAAAAACGGGCTTAAAACACCAGCTTTCATCAGAAGTACGCAGTTTTGTTACATGCCTTTCACTTTCATTTTCAAGCCATACACCGCACCCATTGCCGTAATAAAAAGGGTTGACCGGTCTTTTCCGCCGAACACCACATTGGCGGTCCAGTTCTCCTGGATGGGAATGTGCGCAATCTGCTTGCCTGCCTTATCAAACACGGTTACGCCCTTGCCTGTGAGGTACACATTTCCCCTGTTATCGATTGTCATTCCATCAGAACCCATGGGTGCAAACAACTTTTTGTTTGAGAGAGATCCGTCAGCGTTAATCGTGTACACATAGGTTTTGTTTGCTTCTATGTCTGCCACGTACAGCTTCTTTCCGTCCGGCGTACCTACGATCCCGTTAGGCTTTACCAAGGTGGTGTCTGCCCGGTAAAACTTTGACTTATCAGGACTCAGGTAATAGAGATGCTCGCCATCCTGTTGCCTTTCGGGATTTCTGGTCCAGTACTCTCGTTTATACAAGGGGTCTGTGATGTACATGCCGCCTTTTGGGGTAATCCAAAGATCGTTGGGTCCGTTGAGCAGTTTGCCTTGGTAGTCTTTCACCAGAACCGTAGGACGCCCGGCTTTATCAAATGACCAAATCTGGTTATCTAAGTCTGCCGCGGCGATGAGGTTGCCTTTCTGGTCAAAATACAGGCCATTTGATCGCCCGGCCTGATCTGAAAACAGGCTGATTTTTCCTGTGCTGGCGGACCATTTGTAGATCTTGTTATTGGGCTGATCTGTGAAGAACACGTTCCCCTCACGGTCTACTGCCGGTCCCTCGGTAAAAGCGTACCCATCGCCTAGTTTCTCCACCTTGGCACCTTTGGCCACAATAGAATTCTTGTCTGTGATTTGCGCGGTAAGCAAAGCTGGCAATAGAAGGATTAGGGCAGCACCCGCAAACCCAATCAATACGTTTCTTTTCGTCATTACAGCTCCAGCTTGCTTTTCAGTTTATAGCCGTACCAAAGTCCGGCAATGGTTACGGGAAGGAGGCACAGCACGGCCATCCAGGCAAAGGGTTTCATCATGTAGTTCAGCAGCCAGCCTTTTTCTATGGCTCCGGTAGTAGCCTGTAACAGCAGAGCCGCGGCACTGCAGACCAAGGTGGAAAACAGGACCACTTTCAACCCTGAGAAAAGCCCTATCCAGGTGTGCCGCTTTTTCCGGACCAAGATTTTCACGCCAGCTCTTCGGCCAATCAGATAAGCAAATAGCAGGCTGGAGATGATAAAGAGGACCACGTTCACAGCTCCCAGATAAGTAACAATGTCTAAGAACATTTGCACAGAGCTGGTTACTGACAGGAGAAGAGTAAAAAAGAGCACAGCTATGACCACTTCGGTGGCCAAGGTGGCTTTCAGCGCATAGGTAATCCCTTGCCTTTGCGCGTTTTTGATGGAGGTATCCATTATTTTGTTTAGTGTGACTCTCTTAATGTTCTGACTCGTTCTTCCCCACAGCCTTGCCCCTCTTACCTAAAACGCTAGAATCTTCCGCTTTATTTACGTGCTTACAAGTCAAATTTAATGCCCTGCGCCAACGGCAGCTCCCGCCCGAAGTTGATGGTGTTGGTTTGACGCCGCATGTAGAACCGCCAGGCATCTGACCCAGACTCACGTCCGCCACCAGTGTCTTTCTCGCCACCAAATGCCCCGCCAATCTCGGCCCCGGAGGTACCAATGTTCACGTTGGCAATACCGCAGTCAGAACCCCAGTGGCTCAGAAATGCCTCTGTCTCCAGCAGGTTAGAAGAAAAGATAGATGAAGACAACCCTTGCCGCACCCCGTTCTGGATGTCAATGGCATTGTTCACATCGCCGCTGTATCTGATCAAGTATAGAATAGGCGCAAACGTTTCTTCCTGCACGGTGTGGTAGCTATGCTCTGCTTCCACAATGGCTGGCGTAACATAGGTACCGGTGGCGTACTCCTCGCCTTCCAGCACTTCTCCACCAATCAACAGATTTCCGCCTTCCTGCTGCACTCTTTCCAAGGCATCCAGGAAAGCTTTTGTAGCATCTTTGTCAATGAGCGGCCCTACCAGAATTCCGTCTTTGAGCGGATCTCCTATGGGCAGGTTGGGGTACACCTTCAACAAACGCTCTTTCACCTCGTCATAAATGCTGTCATGGATAATGAGACGACGGGTAGAAGTACAGCGTTGGCCGCAGGTTCCTACTGCCCCAAATACAACTGCTCTTATGGCCATTTCCAGGTCTGCGTTTGGCGTCAAAATGATCGCGTTGTTTCCGCCTAATTCCAGCAAAGAACGCCCTAAACGCCGCCCCACTGCCTCACCTACTTTCTTGCCCATGCGCGTAGAACCTGTGGCAGAAATCAAAGGCAATCGCTCATCATGCGCCATTTTGCTCCCGATAGTGGCATCTCCTATGATGAAGTTGAAAACTCCTTCCGGCACCTCGTTTTCCCTGAGCACCTCCTGAATGATGTATTGGCAGGCCACGGCAGTTAAAGGGGTTTTCTCTGAGGGTTTCCACACCACCACGTCGCCGCAGATAGTGGCCAGCATGGCATTCCAACTCCACACGGCCACCGGAAAGTTAAAGGCCGAAATTATGCCCACTACACCCAAGGGATGGTACTGCTCATACATGCGGTGCGTAGGCCGTTCTGAGTGCATGGTATAGCCGTGTAACTGCCGTGATAAGCCTACCGCAAAGTCACAGATATCAATCATTTCCTGGACCTCGCCAAAACCTTCTTGAAGAATTTTGCCCATCTCATAGCTGACCAGTTTGCCCAGTGGCTCTTTGTACTCGCGGAGCTTCAGCCCAATTTGCCGCACCACTTCGCCCCGCTTAGGAGAAGGCCACGTGCGCCACTGCAGAAAAGCTTGTTGGGCGGTGGTCACCACCTGCTCATAGTCTGCTTCAGAAGCCATGTTCACTGTGGCAATAGTTTTGCCATTGGTAGGCGAATGGATGGTACGGGTTTCTGGGTTGTTTTCACCGCCCCAGGTTAAACCGGTACTGTAAGCGGGATTAGTTTCCTTGATGCCTAACTGGGCAAGTATATCGGTGATGTTGGTCTGCATAGGGGTCCTTATTGAGGAGTGGGGAATAGAAGTACGAGTATAGGTCTTTCTCAGAACATATAAAACAAAAAAGCCCCTGCCTAAAGGCAGAGGCTTTTGATAAGTTGTTTCAAGGCTGTTTTGCTTAAAACTGCATTGAATTATCGACCCATGGCGTAGTAGGCTCTACGACCATCTGGATAAACTCCTTCAATCAGGAGACCTCCACGGCGCGTATTTTTAAGCACCTTGTCCACGTCTTGCGGCGTGTTGGTAGGTGTTTTGTCAATGCTGGTGATGATGAAGCCATCTTTCATACCGGTTTCGGCAAAAGCACTTTTCTCTACTCCAGAAATTTTAACCCCACCTGTCAATTCCAGTTTGTTTAGCTCCTGCTTAGAAGCAGCTTCAAATCTGGCACCGTCAATAGTCACGGCTTTAGTTGAGTTAGGGTCGCGTTTCACAATCTCAGTACTTCCGCTGGCATTACGCAGGGTCACATTGATTGTCTTCTCGTTTCCTCCGCGCAAAAAGGCTACTTTGATCTTATCGCCCGGACGGTATCTTGTCACTTGCTCTTGCAACTGGGCACTGGTATTTACCTTCACCCCGTTGATTTGCGTGATTACGTCACCTTCTTGTAAACCAGCAGTTTTAGCGGCGCTGCTTTCAGAGAAACCAGCTACATACACCCCGTTCAAGGTTTTTAGGTTTTTCTCTTTGGCAAGGTCAGCATTCACTTCCTGCATCTGTACTCCTAACAAAGCACGTTGTACTTCGCCATATTTGAGCAAATCATCTACCACTTTGCTTACAATAGACGAAGGAACAGCAAAGGAATAACCAGCAAAGGACCCAGTCTGTGAAGCAATGGCGGTGTTGATACCAATCAGGTCCCCATTCAGGTTCACCAAGGCTCCCCCACTATTACCAGGGTTCACAGCGGCATCGGTCTGGATGAAAGACTCTACGCTCATGTTACCGGCACCTTGCAGGATACCTACATTACGGCCTTTCGCGCTCACAATACCGGCAGTCACCGTAGAGTTCAGGTTGAAGGGGTTACCTACTGCCAACACCCACTCGCCAACTCTCACATTGTCTGAGTTACCATACCGTAAGGCAGGCAGGTTGTCAGCGTTGATTTTAAGCAGTGCAATATCTGTATTAGGGTCAGTACCTACCAGAGTAGCTTCAAAGGTGCGTTTATCGTCCAGGATTACCTGAATCTTGTCTGCACGGTCAATTACGTGGTTGTTGGTAACCACATACCCGTTAGAGGCAATAATTACCCCAGAACCAGAGCCCATAGCCGGACCTTGTTGCTGGCGTTGATATCCTTCAAAATCGTCTCCGAAGAAATCACGGAAGAAGGGGTGCATCTCACTTGCGCTTGGACCACGACGGGCCTGCACTTTATATTCTGTAGTTACGTGGACTACTGCTGGGGTTACCAACTCTGCGGAGGTAACAAAATTCAAGCCTTCGGGCACCACCACGTCAGAAGACCGCATGGCACTGGTGTACCGAACATTAGTATTTGGCAGCTGTTGCCCGGTGGCAGGCGTTTCATCTTCCAGCAGTTTATAACCACCAACAGCCACACCTCCACCCACCATTGCGGAGAGCATCAGCCCTAACATAAACTGTTTTGTTCTCATATTTATAGGTCAGCTATAAAGGTTAAAAAATGGATAGTATCTCTTTTAAAAAAGGAAACTTGTCTTATTTCCTGTGTACGTGGGAAACGCTAAAATAGCAAAACAAGTATTTTATGTAAACAAAGACTAAGCCAAAAAGGCGCTGGAAAGCGCCTTTTTAACATATCCTTAACGTTTCTTACTTCACAAAAATCTGATGCTTCACTACCTTCTCCTCTACTTTTGGTACGGAGATATGCAGCACACCGTTTTCAAATTGGGCATTAATTGCAGCGGCGTCTACATTTTCTGGCAGTTGGAAAGAGCGTCTGAATTTACCGTACAGATTCTCTACCCGGTGGTACTTCTGCTCCTGGTTTTCTTTCTTGAAGGCACGCTCACCGCTAACGCGAAGCACACCGTCTTCAAACTCAACCGCAATGTTTTCTTTGGTCACCCCTGGCAAAGCAAGCTCAAGTTCAAAACTCTTCTCGGTTTCCCAAAGGTCTACCGCTGGCGTGAAGCCCTGCACTCTTCTGTTGTTCACACTGTCTTGAAAGAAAGTGTCTAATAGGCTGCTAAAGGTCTGTGGGCCTCTGCTTTGTAATACCGGATGTTGTTTTACAGTTGTCATGGTTTTATTTCTAAGGTTAGAATTTTCAATTGAATACTTACCTATTCATAAATTTTATACCAATTGAAAAACCAGAGACAAACAAGACACAAAGTCACTAAACTTTAATTACCCACTAATTAAACAAGACATTATGTCTACATAACTGATTTATAGATTGCTATTTTATACTTATTTGGCGCTAAGACTAAATTGTTAGACAACCTCTTAGGGTCACACAGCGAGCAAAACATGTGTGATGGTTAGATGTTTTATCATCAAAGAAGATATTTATAAAAAGCCGGTGCCCTTTAAGGCTGTTTTCAGGAAAACAGCTTTAAAAGGCACCGGCTACAAATGAACAGTATTTCTAATTTGCCAGGGCTTGCAGTTCTTTGATTGCTAACCAGGCCATCAAGCCACTTCCTACCTCCAAGGCATCTTCATCAATGTTGAAAGTAGGCGTGTGCACCCCAGAGGTAATGCCCCGCTCCTCGTTTCTGGTGCCCAAACGATAAAAGCAGGCATCCGTTTGTTGAGAATAATACGCGAAGTCTTCGGCGGCCATCCACATGTCCAGCTCCACTACGTTTTCAGCACCTAGATAGGCCTCGGCGGCGGTGCGGGCGCGGGCTACCAGTTCCGGGTCATTCTTTAGGAAAGGGTAGCCGTCCATGATGTTGATCTCACAAGAGCCGCCCATACTTTCGCACAGACCTTCGGCTAGTTTCTTTATTTTCTGTTTGGCTTCGGCGCGCCAGGCTTCATCCATGGTCCGGAAGGTCCCTTCTATCTTCACCTCGCCCGGGATCACGTTGGTTGCCCCATTGGCAATCACTTTCCCGAAGGACAAGACAGACGGAATTTTGGGATTAGCACGGCGGCTGACAATTTGCTGCAAGGCTACCAGCAGGTGCGCAGAAATAAGGACGGGGTCTACCAGTTGTTCCGGCAATCCGCCGTGGCCGCCTTTGCCTTTCACGGTAATATAGATTTCATCGGCGGAGGCCATGTACATGCCAGACCGAAACCCTACTTTACCGGCCGGAAGAAACGGGAACACGTGCTGGCCCATGATGCTTTGTGGCGACGGGTTTTCCAGCACCCCTTCTTTGATCATGAGCGAAGCACCACCCGGAAATTTCTCCTCCCCAGGCTGGAAGATCAACTTGACAGTTCCCTCAAACTCTTCACGTAGGTCCTGCAAGATTCGGGCGGTGGTCAGCAAGGAAGAAGTGTGCACGTCATGGCCGCACGCGTGCATCACGCCCTCGTTCCTCGATTTATAGGCCACCTCATTCGTCTCCAAAATAGGCAACGCGTCTAAGTCAGCGCGCAGGGCGGTGGTGGCTTTGTCAGGGTTTCGGCCTTTGACGAGGACAACAACGCCGGTTTCGGTTACCCGTTCCGGCTCAAGCCCAAACTCCCGCAACTTCTGGAAAACGTAGTCTGAAGTCTCGTATTCCTGAAAAGATAGTTCAGGATGCTGGTGCAGGTGCTGGCGGGTAGCAACGGTGTCTGCGGCATAACGCTTGGCGAGTTGCTGAATATGATTGGTCAAATCTTGCATAGTAGAAGGACAAACAAGTCTGAGCAAAGGTACAGCTATAAAACGAAAAGCTGCTTATAGCCTCCTTTCCAGAAAACGGGCCATAAGCAGCAGGAAAAAAGCAACTCGTATGCAAACCTCCTGTAAGGCAGGCTCTCTAAAATAAACCCCTGTACTCGGTTTGTTTTTCAATTAAAAGGAAGGCGGTGAAGGTACTTATCTGGATTTTGCTGACACTTGTTTCAAGCCAAGCTGAAGAATTGAAGGTATTTACTTCTCCTTTTCTTAGGCTGAGTAACCTTTGGAAATCGGGCAGTCAGCTTCCATTCTCCGGGCACGGGCAAGTCCGGGCAAGGTCAGGTACACCAGCGGAGGAGTATGCAATGGACTTATTTTGACGAAGCCCTCCTGAACCAGATCATCACAAACCGCAAGGGTCTGGTCCAGGGAAAGATGGGTTTCCTGGGCAATTTCATAAGAGGACGTGGGGTGATCCTCCGGCTCCAAGTGCCTTTTCACTTTGCAAAATAGGGTTAATAAAACGAAGTCCTGTTTGTCCATTACTATACCGCTCTTCCCCAAAATAACGAATCTCCCGGTTTTCAATCCAGCGGTATAGTGCAAATAGAGTAGTTGTTTCAGCAAATACAGTAATTCTCCCCCCCCCCGGAAAATACGTATTGAGCATTCTAATTTCAACTGGTGTTCTGCCGGAGCAAGTTCAACCTCCCTGCACACCCTCGTTTATTTCTTGAAGGGGTACCCTCTCGAAGCTCAACATAGGTTTTTCGCCTCGTTTCCAGAAAGAAGCATAAAACAAACCTACTACATACCCCAATCTGACCTTTAGAAAACTCAGGGCATAAAAAAACCGCTCCTGGTCTGTTTTCTAGAAAACGGACCAGGAGCGGCGAAGGTATTTTTGGACTTGAGGGCTTACTTAGGAATGTTGATGGTTTCCTGTACCAGCAACGCATTAGGAAGCAAATCCTGAATCTTACTTAAGGCTGCCTGCGCTTCTACCCTGGTAAAAAAGTCTCCAACCTTGAGCTGGTAGGTAGGCTGTTTGTGGGTAAGGTAATCTTTCATATCAGGCAGGCGGCGCACGATGTTGTTCCGGAGATCCATGGCCGTTTTGCGGTCAATCCCGGTATAGGCCAGAATACGATAACCCGCCGCGTACTTGATGTTTTTATTTACCTGCGCCACGCTGTCCATGAGCAACGTTACCTTGTCTCCCACGTGATGGGTAGGGGCAGCAGTTGCCATTGCGCTTGCCGCTCCTTCTGCAGTTGTTGGAAAGGAAGGCCGGTATTTTTTAGTGTCGATCAGGGGAGCTGTTCCACTTCCCTTGCGCTCCGCTTTTTTAGCACCGGAAGCAGAAGGTGTATTGCCGCCGTTACTAGATGAAGACGTAGTGCCCGTAGCAGCACAGCTCATCATAGCGCCCAGGCAGAGAAAAGTAAAAAGTCTGAATGTCATTTGTCTCCAAATCATAGCAATGAAACGCCGGAGGATGTTCCAATCCGGTCTGCTCCTGCGTTTACCAACGCAAGGGCGGCTTCCTTGGTTTTGATTCCGCCGGAGGCTTTGATCTTGATGTGCTTGGGCAGGTTGGCCCGCATGAGCAACACATCTTCAATCTGGGCTCCAGAAGCTGCAAAACCGGTAGAGGTCTTCACGTAATCAGCCTCGGCTTCTACACAAATCTGGCAAACCTGCACAATCTCTTCAGGAGAAAGCAACGCGGTTTCTATGATCACTTTAAGAATGGAGTTCTTGAAGTGGCACAGGGTGCTCAGTTCCTGCAGCTCAGACATGACCTCGTCGTGCTTTCCTGATTTGAACGCGGCAATGTTCATGACCACGTCAATTTCGGTGGCACCTTCAGACAATGCCTGGTGAGCCTCAAAAAACTTCACTTTGGCCAGTTGGTACCCCAGCGGGAAACCTATCACGGTGGCTACCTGCACGCCGGTGTCCTGCAACGCTGCCACCGCCTGACGCACAAAACAAGGTGGCACACACACTGCCGCAAACCTATGCTGGATTGCTTCCTGGCAGAGTTGCGCTACCATGGCTTTGGTAGTATCAGGCTTTAGCACCGTATGGTCTATATACGGTGCCAAGCTCTGATCTGGAGAGATAAGGGATTTAGTCTTCAATGATAACACAACGGTTGTTGAGCAAATCGTTTTCCACGTTTTTGAACTTCACGTCCTTCATCACGCGACCATCTGCATACTGCACACTTACCTTGTCATTGCGGCCAACTGTTCTCTCTGCTCTGATTGGCACCTGCTTTGGAAGCGGGGCCTGCGGCATAGAAGGCATGTTAGGCATTGACGGCACGGTTTCCTCTAACGTAGAGTGCACCTCTTCTTTTTGCTCGTGCAGTCTTGGTGGCTTTGGCGCTTGGGGCTGACGTGCTTCCTGTACCGGGGCAGGTGCCTCCTGTTGTACCGGAAGATCTGCTTTGAACAGGAAGGAAACAGTTTCTTCGTTCACCTTGCTGATCATGCGCTTAAACAACTCAAATGACTCAAACTTGTAAATCAACAATGGGTCCTTCTGCTCATACACCGCGTTCTGCACACTTTGCTTCAGGTCATCCATTTCACGAAGGTGCTGTGTCCAGGCCTGGTCAATGGTAGCCAAGGTGATCACTTTCTCCACGGTCTTGATCAACTCACGGCCTTTGGTGTTGTACACTTTCTCCAGGTTGGCCACTGCGGTGATCTGCTTGCGTCCGTCTGAGAAAGGAACGGCAATGTTCTCAATCATTGGTCCACGGTTCTGGTAGATGTCAGCCATGATTGGGGCAGACTGCTCCATGATATGGTGCGATTTGTTCAGATAGAACTCCAATGCTTCGTTGTACAAGCGGTCCATCAACACATCAGCTGGCTGTCCAGCTAGTTCTGGTGCCGTAATAGTAGAATTGAATCCGTACACTCTAATGATGTGCAGTAGGAAGTCATCATGGTTACCGGTGGCCTTGTACGTCAATACAATGTCCTCAGCGGTATCATAGATCATGTTCCAGATGTCCAGCTCCAGACGCTCACCATAAAGGGCGTTGCGGCGGCGCTTGTACACCACTTCACGCTGAGCGTTCATTACGTCATCGTACTCCAGCAGGCGCTTACGGGTACCGAAGTTGTTTTCCTCCACTTTCTTCTGCGCACGCTCAATAGAGTTGGTGATCATGGAGTGCTGAATCACTTCGCCTTCTTCCAGACCCATACGGTCCATCAAACGGGCAATACGGTCAGAACCGAACAGACGCATTAAGCTGTCTTCTAGTGACACGAAGAACTGAGATGATCCCGGGTCTCCCTGGCGACCGGCACGACCACGTAACTGACGGTCTACCCGACGCGATTCGTGACGCTCAGTACCAATGATAGCCAACCCACCCGCAGCTTTAGACTCTGGAGTAAGTTTAATATCCGTACCACGACCGGCCATGTTGGTAGCAATAGTTACTGTACCTGGCTTACCGGCTTCAGCTACAATCTCAGCTTCACGCTGGTGATGCTTCGCGTTCAATACTTGGTGGGGGATTCCGCGCAGTTTCAACATACGGCTTACCAACTCAGAGATCTCCACCGAAGTAGTACCCACCAGCACCGGACGGCCTTGTTTGGTTAACTCCTGAATTTCCTCTGAAACAGCGTTGTATTTTTCACGCATGGTCTTGTAGACCTTGTCGTGCTCATCTTTCCGTTGGGCTACACGGTTGGTAGGAATTACTACCACGTCCAGCTTATAAATTTCCCAGAACTCACCGGCTTCAGTCTCAGCAGTACCCGTCATACCGGCCAGCTTGTGGTACATCCGGAAATAGTTCTGCAAGGTCACCGTAGCGTAGGTCTGCGTAGCATCTTCTACACGCACGTTCTCTTTTGCCTCAATGGCCTGGTGCAAGCCGTCTGAGTACCGACGACCTTCCATTACCCGACCAGTTTGCTCGTCCACAATCTTTACTTTGTGGTCATCGGTTACAATGTACTCGGTGTCTTTCTCAAACAGCGTATAAGCTTTCAGCAACTGGTTGATGGTGTGCACGCGCTGTGACTTCTCCTGGTATTCTTGGATCAGGCGCTCTTTTTCGTGCAGTTTGTCATCAGCAGAGAGTTCCTTGTGGTTCTCAATGTTGGCCAACTCCGTTCCAATATCTGGCAGAATGAACAGATGCGGATCTTCGCCCTGACCGGTGATCAGGTCAATGCCTTTCTCCGTTAGTTCAATCTGGTTATGTTTTTCGTCAATGGTGAAGTACAAAGGCTTATCAGCCTCGGGCATTTGACGGGCGTGGTCTTGCAGGTAGAAAGCTTCGGTCTTCAACAAGATCTGGCGAACACCGGTCTCACTCAGGAACTTGATCAACGGCTTGTTTTTAGGCAAACCACGGTAAGCTCTGAACAAAGCCAGACCACCGTCTTTGTCATTTCCTTCTTTGATGAGGCGCTTGGCCTCTACCAAGTAGTTACCCACCAATTTACGCTGAGCTTCCACCAACGCAGAAACGCGAGGCTTCAACATGTAGAACTCGTGCTCATCGCCGCGCGGCACCGGACCAGAGATAATCAATGGGGTACGGGCATCGTCAATTAACACGGAGTCTACCTCATCTACCATGGCGTAGTGGTGCTTGCGTTGCACTAATTCACCTGGCTCACGAGACATGTTGTCGCGCAGGTAGTCAAACCCAAACTCGTTGTTGGTTCCGTAGGTAATGTCCGCTAGATAGGCGTTGCGGCGGGCATCGGTATTAGGCTGGTGCTTGTCAATACAGTCAATGGTGATGCCGTGGAACTCAAACAAAGGCGCCATCCACTCAGAGTCACGCTTGGCCAGGTAGTCGTTCACGGTTACCACGTGCACCCCGCGTTTTGCCAGAGCGTTCAGGAAAGCAGGCAACGTAGCCACCAAGGTCTTTCCTTCCCCCGTCGCCATCTCGGCAATTTTACCCTGGTGCAAGACAATTCCACCAATCAGCTGCACATCATAGTGAAGCATGTCCCACACTACCTCAGTACCGGCGGCAATCCAACGGTTGGCCCAAATGGCTTGGTCGCCGTTGATCTGCACGTTAGGCTTGCGTGAGGCAAAGGTGTGGTCCAGTTCAGTAGCCGTGACGGTTAGCTGACCGTTTTCCTTGAAACGGCGGGCAGTTTCCTTCACAATGGCAAAGGCCTGCGGCAGCACTTCCATAAGCACTACTTCCAGGTCTTTGTTGCGGTCTTTTTCCAGAGAGTCAATCTCCGTGAAGATTTCTTCTTTTTGGGCGATATCCAGTTCCGGCTCGTTCTCTATGCGTTGGTACAGAACCGTTACTTTATCATCAATGGGCTTCAGACGGTCTGCAATTACGGCCTGTACCTCCTGGGTACGTGTCCGCAGCTGGTCATCAGAAAGGGAATTAAGCTTGGCGAACTCCTGGTTTATAAGAGTCACATACGGCAATACCCCTTTGATATCCCGCTCAGACTTGGTTCCGAAAATCTTAGCGACCGTCTTCCCAACAAAATCAAACATATATAACTAATTAAGATGTACTTGAATCAATTTCAAAAATAAGCAGTTTTTTTCGACAATTTTCTACCTAGCCAAAACAATACCACACCCACATTAGTGCCCAACGCCTGACGGGATGGCAGAGAAAGCTAAAATCTTTTATATTTGTACCCAAAACAAACAAGAGAAACCTACCATTCCCGCCTGTTTTGGCAAAAACATCTTGAAAACAGAATATTATTCTAAAGTTAGGGAAGAATAGCTTTCAAAACCCAGAAAGCCTGCAGGAGGGCAAAAGGAGGAGAATAATTGGGGGATGTTCCAGAATTATTCTGGGCACTGCAATTTTAGCAGTATACATGTTTGGCTACCCAACTGTAACTAAGCACCATGAAAAAGCCGTTTGGAGCCTGCTTTTTGAAAAACAGGCCCCAAACGGCTTAGAAGTAAAATAAAAGATGACTAGGCTTGCGCGGCAAACCGCATCTCGTCTTCTGAAGAGGTAATTTCTGGTTGCACCGGTCTGAAGTTAAACTCACTCATGTGCAGGAATCTTCTGAGGGCGTCTTCCACGGATGGCAAAACCCCGCGCTTGGTAGTCCCCAAGGCAGAATAGGCAGGCCGCACCGCAGGCAACTTAAATGTCTCCATTGGTACTGGTTGCAGCCACGGGCCTGGTTCTATCCCCGCCAGGTTTGCTGCCAGCTCGGCTAATTGGGCCCAGCTGTAAGAACCTTGGTTGGCCAGGTGCCAGATGCCTTTTTCCTCATCAATGAGCAAGTCCAACGTCATATTCACCAGGTCTGGAACAAAGGTTGGCGAGACAAAGCTATCCTCAGCAGCTTGGAACGGCTCCTGATGTGCGATTGCTCGCAGAGCCTGGTACACAAAGTTGTGCTCATCCCAAGGCCCGAAGAAGGCGCTGGTTCTGATCACCAAGGCTTCGGGCATGGCGGCTAGCACTTTCTCTTCAGCGTGTGCTTTGCTGCGGCCGTATTCGTTCAATGGCTGTGGTTGGTCTTCTTCTACATATGGCGCCTGTTTCTGGCCGTCAAACACCAGATCAGAGGAGAAGGTCACAAACCCTATGTGGTGGGCTTTGCAGGCTTTTGCCAACGTAACAGCGCCTTCTGTGTTTTCTCTGAAGCAAGCAGCAGACTCTTTTTCAGCGTCATCTACCCGCACGTATCCGGCAGTATTTACTAAAGCCCAGGGACGGTATTTCTGGATCACTTTCTCTACTGAGGCAGCATCCGTAATATCCATGTCCTGGCGCGTGAGCAACACATACGGAATACCCCGCACATCACAGACCCGGGCAAAAGCACGGCCCAATGTTCCGGTAGCACCGGTAATCAGGAGAGGCGGCACTACAAGGCTTTTTGTGATATTCTGCTCAGGAGCGGAATGGCTCCAGTCTTCCGGGGTTTCAGGCACTGTGGTGTACACACTACGGCAAACGCGTTTCCACCATCCGTCAATTTTGAGCAGCGGGTGGCGTTCTGCCCCTGAAGGCAAGCCTTGCAGGAACTTTGAAACGGCTGTTTTGGCTGGGACATTGCTGTTTTTAAGGTCGAAAGGCCCCAGCTCATAATGGCCGGCTTGTTTGGTGAGCAGGCTGTTCCAGTCATAAGCCCCCAGAAGGGACCAGGCCGTAACCGCCAACACGTTTTTACCCTGTTCTCTCAAAAACGAGGCAGAATCCCAGACATCGGCGAGCCAACGCATCTGTTCCTCACGGGTGCAGCAGAGATGGGCCTCTGTGATCACCACCGGAATATCATAGCGGGCACAGGCCTGTTCCAGAATGTTCAGGACACCCAGAGGAGTGGCCGTCTGGACACGCACTGCTTCCACATCGGCGTACCGGTGTTTGGCGTTGCTGCCATGGGTGTGCCACGGGTAGTCAATAATGCGTTCGTCCAGGTAGCGTTCACTGGTGACGTAGTAGTTCACCCCAATGATATCTGGCGGACATGGGTTCTCCACCAGTTTCAAAAGGGTTTCTTCTGGCACACCAATTTTGCACAAATAACTCCAAAGCTTATGCTGCTTATCTACTTTCCCGCAAAGCAAATCCCAGGAAAGCCACCGGCGGTGGTTCTCAAAGTCTGCCTGGTATTGCAACGCAGGCGTACTGTGGGAATAGCCCAGGTCATCGGTCTGCACCAGTTTAGCATTAGGGTTGATTTCCCTGATGGCTTCCATGGCCAGTTTAGTGCCGTTGATTTGATTTAGTAAAGCTTTTGCAAAGGAAGCATCATCTTTGGTGTGCGGGTACCAGAAGCCATATAATGCGCTGAACCTGGCCGTAGTCAGCGGCTCATTGATGGGAGTGTAGTAATTTACCCATGGGAACTGCTGGGCTACAGCACGCGCGTATTGCGCCAGTTTTTGAGGAAAATCCTCATCTAAGAGATTGGTATATCGGGGGCCGCTGCCATGATGCAGCAGCCCCACGATTGGATCTATGTTCAGTTCCCGGAGTCTGTTCAGGCGTTCTGTTGCCCAACTCCAGTCATGTTGTTCCGGATGTTCTGGGGCAACACTTTCCCACAGTACCGGGTACCGAATTTTTGTGATGCCCAACTCAGCAAACAGATCCAGGTCTGAAAGCCGGTGTGCATGCCCGCTCTGTGCAAGCTGGTCAAAGTACTGGTCACCTACACGGTTTACGGTACACTCAACGCCTCCCCAAAGCTCAATGTTTGCCATTCGAACTCACTTTGGTGGAACTTCCATTTAGAGTGGCTGAACCTCCGTTCAATGCCTCGCGCACTACTTTCGGCAGTACATCTACACCGTCTACTACCGGAAGGGCAACTTTGTCTTTCTCTGTCAATTTCTTGTGCAGAGTAAGCGCCTGAGCTACTACCTGGTCCATGTTGTAGTATTTGTATGTAGCCAAACGGCCTACAAAGTGCACGCCCGAGGTAGAGTCTGCCAGCTTTTTGTACTTGTTGTACAGCTCAGCATTCTCTGGTTTAGGCACTGGATAGTACGGATCACCCTCAGCACGTGGGAACTCATATACCAGGCTGGTTTTAGGATGCTGCTGACCAGTCAGGTATTTAAACTCTGTTACGCGGGTGTACAGCTGCTCATTAGGGTAGTTCACCACCGCCACTGGTTGGAAGGTTTCTTTGTTCACGGTCTCATGCTTGAATTCAAGCGAACGGTACGGAAGCTTACCATATTTGAAATCAAAGTACTCATCTACCGGACCAGTGTAAATCATTTCCTTGAACGGAATCATGTCAATGATTTCATGGTAGTCTGTGTTGAGCATGATTTTAATGTTGGGGTGATCCAGCATCTTCTCAAACATCTTGGTAAACCCGTGCAACGGCATGGCTTGGTACGTGTCTGTGAAGTAGCGGTCATCACGGTTGGTACGGGTTGGTACGCGTGAAGTCACCGACTTGTCCAGTTCAGACGGGTCCATTCCCCACTGCTTGCGGGTGTAGTTCTTAAAGAATTTCTCGTAAAGCTCACGGCCTACTTTGCTTACCACCACATCTTCTGACGTGCGCACGGTGTCTACCTTCTCAGCTACTGATTCAAACCACTTGTCCAGTTCAAAAGAAGTCAGGCTCAGGCCATACAGCTTGTTGATAGTGTCCAGATTAATAGGCATAGGCACTTGCTGGCCGTCTACACTGGCTAGTACGCGGTGCTCATAAGGGCGCCACTCGGTGAACTGCCCTAAATATTCAAAAACGTCTTTGGAGTTGGTATGGAAGATATGGGGGCCATACTTGTGAACCAGAATCCCGTCTTCGTTATAGTGGTCATAGGCGTTACCGGCAATGTGTGAACGCTTGTCTATGATTAATACTTTCTTGTTGGAATACGTAGCCAAACGCTCGGCCAATACGCTCCCGGCAAATCCTGCCCCTACAATCAGATAGTCGAACATAATATTAATGGGCTATAGTTAAGTTATTTAGTTATCGGCAGGCCCTGTTTTGTCCTGCCGGTTTAGTCTCCTACCTCGGGAGATGTTTCACATTGATTGATTTGGGGCTACTTTCAGAAAAAGGAGCTGAAAACCAGCTGTACGTAGCCTGACATTTACCGGCAGAGTTTTATTTTGAAGCAGCGCTCTTGTTGGCACTCTTCGTTTTGGATACGCCCTGCATGAGGCGTACCATGTTCTGCCAGGTTTTATCCCAAGAGATACCGGCTAGGAAATCATCTGTGCGGCGTCTCCAGTCAGTATCTTCTCTTTGGGCCAGCGCCTTCTCCAGGGCCGCCTCAAACTCTTTCGCACCATCGG